>NZ_JBEOXT010000023.1:0-147584 GCF_040296685.1 Streptomyces sp. NPDC002054 | reverse complement strand
CGCCGGAGGAGTTGTGGCAGCTGCTGGCGTCCGGTGGTGATGCCATTGGTGAGTTCCCCGTGAACCGTGGCTGGGACCTGGACCGGCTCTACAGCGCCGACCCTGACCAGCAGGGCACGTTCTACGCCCGTGAGGGCGGCTTCATCCACGACGTCGCCGACTTCGATGCCGACTTCTTCGGGATCTCGCCGCGCGAGGCGCTGGCGATGGACCCGCAGCAGCGGCTGCTGCTGGAGACCTCGTGGGAGGCCTTCGAGCGGGCAGGCATCGACCCCGCCGCTGTGCGCGGCAGCCAGGCCGGTGTTTTCGTCGGCACCAACGGCCAGGACTACGGAGCGATGCTCCAGACCGTTCCGGACGGTATCGAGGGCTTCCTCGGGACGGGCAACGCGGCGAGCGTCGTCTCCGGCCGCCTCTCCTACGCGTTCGGGCTCGAAGGCCCGGCCGTCACCGTCGACACCGCGTGCTCGGCCTCCTTGGTCGCCCTGCACTGGGCGGTCCAGGCGCTGCGTAGCGGCGAGTGCTCCATGGCGCTGGCCGGTGGTGTCACCGTGATGTCGTCGCCGGGGGCGTACGTCGACTTCAGCCGTCAGCGTGGGCTGGCGGAGGACGGCCGGATCAAGGCCTTCGCGGCTGGGGCGGACGGGACCGGCTGGGGCGAAGGCGTGGGCATGCTGCTCGTGGAGCGGCTGTCGGACGCCCAGCGGCACGGCCACCCGGTCCTCGCGGTGATCCGCGGCTCGGCGATCAACCAGGACGGCGCGAGCAACGGTCTGACGGCGCCGAACGGTCCGTCGCAGCAGCGCGTGATCCGGGCTGCTCTGGCGAGCGCGGGCCTGTCGGCCACCGATGTGGACGCGGTCGAGGCGCACGGCACGGGCACCAAGCTCGGTGACCCGATCGAGGCGCAGGCGCTCCTGGCCACCTATGGCCAGGAGCGGCCGGCCGACCAGCCGCTGCTCCTCGGCTCCATCAAGTCCAACATCGGACACACCCAAGCCGCGGCCGGCATCGCCGGCATCATCAAGATGGTGCTGGCCATGCAGCACGGGGTGCTGCCGCAGACCCTGCACGTGGACGAGCCCACCCCGCACGTCGACTGGGAGGCGGGGGACATCGCCCTGCTGACCGAGTCGCGCGAGTGGCCGGAGACCGGGCGTCCGCGCCGGGCCGGCATCTCCTCGTTCGGTTTCAGTGGTACGAACGCCCACACGATCATCGAGCAGGCGCCGGCCATCGATGGCGAGGAGGACTCCGCGCTGCCGCAGGAGCGGTCCGGCGGTCTCGTGCCGTGGGTGCTGTCAGCAAAGAGCGAGGCGGCCCTGCGGGTCCAGGCCGAGCGCCTGGAGGCATGGGTCGCGGCGGACGAACTCCTCGAACCCGCCGACGTGGCCTACTCTCTGGCCACCTCGAGGTCGGCCCTCGAGCGCCGGGCCGTCGTGGTCGCGGAGGAGCGGGACGGGCTCCTGGCCGCTCTGAAGGCCCTCGCAGCCGGCGAGCAGACGCCGGGACTGGTCCGAGGAACGGTGTCCGGGGGCGGTCTGGCCTTCCTCTTCACCGGGCAGGGCAGCCAGCGTCTCGGGATGGGACGTGAGCTCTACGACGCCCACCCCGCCTTCGCGGACGCGCTGGACGCGGTCTGCGCCCGGATGGACGCCCACCTGGAACTGCCCCTGAATGACGTGCTGTTCGGCTCCGATGCGAAGTTGCTGAACCAGACTGCCTACACGCAGCCTGCGTTGTTCGCGGTCGAGGTCGCGCTGTTCCGGCTGCTGGAGTCGTGGGGGGTGAAGCCGGACTTCCTGGCCGGGCATTCCATCGGTGAGATTGCTGCCGCGCATGTGGCGGGTGTGTTCTCGCTGGATGACGCGTGTGTGCTGGTGGCCGCCCGTGGTCGTCTGATGCAGGCGTTGCCTGCCGGTGGGGTCATGATCGCGGTGGAGGCGTCGGAGGATGAGGTTCTTCCGCTGCTGACCGACCGGGTGAGCATCGCCGCGATCAACGGTCCGCAGTCGGTTGTCATCGCGGGTGACGAGGATGCGGCGGTTGCGATCACCGAGTCGTTCACCGGTCGCAAGTCCAAGCGGCTGACCGTCAGTCATGCCTTCCACTCGCCGCACATGGACGGGATGCTGGCCGACTTCCGCAAGGTCGCGGAGGGGCTCACGTACGAGGCCCCGCGCATTCCGGTCGTGTCCAACCTGACCGGCGCTCTCGTCTCCGACGGTGAGATGGGCTCGGCCGACTTCTGGGTGCGGCACGTTCGGGAAGCGGTCCGCTTCCTCGACGGTGTGCGCGTACTGGAAGCCGCGGGCGTCACGCGATACGTCGAGCTCGGCCCCGATGGCACCCTGTCCGCTCTCGCCCAAGACTGCGTAGCGGAGGACAGCACGTTCCTGCCCGTGCTCCGCAAGGGCCGGCCCGAGGCCGAGGTGCTCGTCAGCGCCCTCGCCCAGGCCCACGCCTGCGGCGTCGCCGTCGACTGGGAGGCGTACTACGCCGGCACCGGAGCCCACCGCGTCGACCTGCCCACTTACCCCTTCCAGCGCAAGCGCTACTGGCTGGAGGAGGCGGCGCCCCGCCCGTCGGCTGCCGAGTCCGGTGCGGTGGACGCCGCGTTCTGGGAGGCCGTCGACAACGCGGACCTCGCCGCCCTCACCGCCACCCTGGAGATCGATGCCGACCAGCCGCTGAGCGCCCTGCTTCCCGCGCTGTCCGCCTGGCGGCGGCAGCGCGCGGAGCGGTCGGTCGTCGACGGCTGGCGGTACGCGGTCACCTGGAAGCCGCTGGGCGATCCGGACTCGGCCGCCCGCCCCGCCGGCACCTGGCTCCTCGTCACCGCGTCCGGTCACCCCGCGCTCCCGGGCATCGTGACCGCCCTCCGGGCGCAGGGCGTGGACGTACGGGAGGCCGTGCTGGACGTGGACACGACGGACCGTGCCGCCGTGGCCGACCGGCTGCGTACGGCGCTCGCCGGGAACCGCGCCGACGGCGTGCTGTCCCTGCTGGCGCTCGCCGAGGCTCCGCACCCCGCCCATCCGGCGGCGCCGGCCGGGCTGCTGCTGACGGGGGCGCTTGTGCAGGCCCTCGGTGACGCCGAGGTCGACGCGCCGCTGTGGTGCGTGACCACCGGGGCCGTCGCGACCGGAGCCTCGGACCGGGTACGGAGTGCTGCGCAGGCGCAGATCTGGGGCTTCGGCCGGGTCGTCGCCCTGGAGCACCCCGAGCGCTGGGGCGGTCTGGTGGACCTGCCCGGCGCGGTGGACGGACGGGCCCTCGACCGGCTGCTCGCCGTACTCGGCAGCGGGGACGAAGACCAGGTCGCCGTACGGTCCGCCGGTCTCCTCGCCCGCCGGATCGCGCACGCCACCGGGGCCGCGGACAGCGGCGACGGCGGTTCGGGGCGTGCCCCCTGGCGGGCCCGCGGCACCGTCCTGATCACCGGCGGTACGGGCGCCCTCGGCGCGCACGTGGCCCGCTGGCTCGCCGCGAACGGCGCCGAGCACCTGGTCCTGGCGGGCCGGCGCGGGCCGCAGGCGCCGGGTGCCGAGGCTCTGGTCGCGGAGCTCGCCGGGCTCGGAGTCCGGGCTACGGCCGTCGCGTGCGATGTGACCGACCGGGAGTCCCTCCGCGGGCTCCTCGCCACCCTCCGCATGGACAGTGCCGACAGCGCTGGCCTGACCGCCGTCTTCCACACGGCGGGCGTCGGCCAGTTCGCGCCGCTCGCCGAGACGGGACCGGGCGATGTCGCCGCCGTCCTCGCCGCCAAGGTCGCGGGCGCCGAGCACCTCGACGAGCTGCTCGGCGACACGGAGCTGGACGCCTTCGTCCTCTTCTCCTCCATCGCCGGCATCTGGGGGAGCGGCGGCCAGGCCGCCTACGCGGCGGCCAACGCCCACCTCGACGCGCTGGCGCAGCGGCGCCGCGACCGCGGGCTGACGGCCACCGCCGTCGCCTGGGGCCCGTGGGGCGAGGGCGGGCTGGTCGCCGACGACGAGGCCGCCGGGCAACTGCGACGCCGCGGCCTGCCCGTGATGGCTCCCGAGCTGTCGATCGCCGCTCTGCAGCAGGCGCTGGACGCGGGCGACACCACCGTGACGGTCGCCGACGTCGACTGGGACCTGTTCGTCCCGGCCTTCACCGCCGCCCGGCCGCGCCCGCTGATCGCCGACCTTCCCGAGGTCCGTCGCGTACTCGCGGAGGAGCAGCACGGCATCGGCAGCGGCACCGGCACCGGCAGCGGGGATGGCACCGAAGGTGAAGCGGCCCGGCTGGCAGCCGAGTTGCGGGGCATGGGCGCCGACGAGGCCGAACGGACCCTGCTCGGCGTGGTCCGTACGCACGTCGCCGCCGTCCTCGGCCACGACGGAGCCGCCACGGTCGAGGCGGGCCGGGCCTTCAAGGAGCTGGGCTTCGACTCGCTCACCGCGGTCGAACTGCGCACCCGCCTGGGTGCCGCCACCGGACTGCGCCTGCCCGCCAGCCTCGTCTTCGACCACCCCACGCCCGCCGCCCTGGCCGCGCACATCCGCGCGGAACTCCTCGGCGAGGACACGGCGCCCGCGCTGCCGGCGCTCGCGGAGATCGACAAGCTGGAGTTCCTCCTCTCGTCGGTCCCCGGGGACGACACCGCCGAACGCGCCCGCGTGACGGCACGGCTCGAAGCGCTCCTGGCGAACTGGAACAGGACGGAACGGGCCGCCCTCGCCCCCGAGGAGGACGAGGAAACAGCCATCGAATCGGCGTCCGCCGAGGACCTCTTCGACATCATCAACAACGAATTCGGAAAATCCTGACCTGATGCCCGATCCGATGCCTGATCCGGTGATCCAGTCCATTTCGTATTCCAGTTCCCGTATGCATTCCGCATTTCTCCAGGAGGTGACGTTCCAGTGGCCGGCGTGAACGAAGAAAAGCTTCTCGAAAACCTGAAGTGGATGACCACGGAGCTGCGGCGGGCCCGTCGCCGTCTCCAGGAGGTCGAGCAGGACGCCCGTGAGCCCATCGCCATCGTCGCGATGAGCTGCCGTTTCCCCGGCGGAGTGCGGTCCCCCGAGGACCTGTGGCGACTGGTCTTCGAGGGCGGCGACGCCATCACCGGATTCCCCGAGGACCGCGGCTGGGACATTGCCTCCCTCGCCGATCCCGACCCCGACCGCAAGGGCACCTTCTACAACACCGGTGGTGGATTCCTCGCCGACGCCACCGCGTTCGATCCCGGATTCTTCGGCATATCGCCGCGCGAGGCCCTCGCCATGGACCCGCAGCAGCGCCAGATCCTGGAAACCTCGTGGGAGGTGTTCGAGCGCGCCGGAATCGATCCGGCGTCCGTACGCGGCAGCCGCACCGGCGTCTACATCGGCGCGGGCGCCATGGGGTACGGGGCCGACCTCAAGGAGGTCCCGGAAGGGCTCGAAGGGCTGCTCCTGACGGGCGGCGCCACCAGCGTCCTGTCGGGCCGGGTCAGTTACGTCCTCGGCCTGGAGGGCCCCGCCGCCACCATCGACACGGCCTGCTCCTCCTCCCTCGTCGCCCTCCACCTGGCCACGCAGGCCCTGCGTCAGCGCGAGTGCTCGCTCGCCCTGGTCGGCGGCGTGTGCGTGATGCCCACCCCCGACGTGTTCGTCGAGTTCAGCCGTCAGCGCGGTCTCGCCACCGACGGCCGCTGCAAGTCCTTCGCCGCCGCGGCCGACGGCACCGGCTGGTCCGAGGGTGTCGGCGTCCTGCTGGTGGAGCGCCTCTCCGACGCCCTGCGGAACGGCCACCCCGTCCTCGCCGTCGTCCGCGGCTCGGCCGTCAACCAGGACGGCGCCAGCAACGGCCTGACCGCCCCCAACGGCCCCGCCCAGCAGCGGGTCATCCGCCAGGCCCTGGAGAACGCCCGCCTCTCGGCCGCCGAGGTCGACACCGTGGAGGCACACGGCACGGGTACGCGGCTGGGCGACCCGATCGAGGCGCAGGCGCTGCTGGCGACGTACGGGCAGGACCGCCCGGCCGAGCAGCCGCTCCGCCTCGGATCGCTGAAGTCCAACATCGGTCACACCCAGGCCGCCGCCGGTGTCGCCGGCATCATCAAGACGGTCATGGCAATCCGCCACGGGGTCCTCCCGCAGACCCTCCACGTCGACGAGCCGACCCCCGACGTCGACTGGTCGGGCGGAGCGGTGTCGCTGCTCACCGAGCCCATGGCGTGGCCCGAGACCGGGGCCCCGCGCCGCGCCGCCGTCTCCGCCTTCGGCGTGAGCGGCACCAACGCGCACACCATCATCGAGCAAGCCCCGGAGGACGACGCCGACGGTGAGGGCGTCAGCTCGGTTCCGGTCCCGGCCGCCGGCCGGCCCGCCATGCTGCCCTGGACGCTCTCGGGCCGGAGCGCCGCCGCGCTGCGCGCCCAGGCGGCCCGGCTGATTGCGGTCCGGGCCCAGGAGGCCGGCGCGACCTCGGCCCTCGACCTCGGCTACTCGCTCGCCACCACGCGCGCCGCCTTGGAGCACCGTGCGGTGCTCGTCGGCCGCACGGACGCCGAACTCGACACCGCCCTCGCCGCGCTCGCCGCCGGCGAGGACGCCACGGGCCTGGTCACGGACACCGTGGCCGAGGGCAGGACCGCCTTCCTGTTCACGGGGCAGGGCAGCCAGCGGCTGGGTATGGGCCGGGAGTTGTACGAGACCTACCCGGTGTTCGCGGACGCGCTGGATGCGGTGTGTGAGCGGTTCGACCTCGAACTGCCTTTGAAGAGCGTGCTGTTCGGTACTGATGCCGATGTGCTGGACCGGACGGAGTACACCCAGCCGGCCCTGTTCGCGGTCGAGGTCGCGCTGTTCCGGCTGATGGAGAGCTGGGGCCTGCGGCCGGACGCCGTGGCCGGGCATTCGATCGGTGAGATTGCTGCCGCGCATGTGGCGGGAGTCCTGTCCCTGGACGATGCGTGCACGCTGGTCGCTGCTCGTGGTCGTCTGATGCAGGCACTGCCGACCGGTGGCGTGATGATCGCGGTGCAGGCTTCGGAGGACGAGGTTCTTCCGCTGCTGACCGAGCGGGTGAGCATCGCGGCCGTCAATGGCCCCCAGTCGGTGGTCATTGCCGGTGACGAAGACGCCGTGGTCGCCGTCGCGGAAGCCTTCCCGGGGCGGAAGACCAAGCGGCTGACGGTGAGCCACGCGTTCCACTCGCCGCACATGGACGGCATGCTCGACGCCTTCCGCCAGGTGGCGGAGGGGATTACGTACGAGGCCCCGCGCATCCCGGTCGTGTCCAACCTGACCGGTGCGCTCGTCTCCGACGGCGAGATGGGCTCGGCCGACTTCTGGGTCCGCCACGTCCGCGATGCCGTCCGCTTCCTCGACGGCGTCCGCGCCCTGGGGGCCGCCGGGGTGACGACGTACGTCGAGCTCGGGCCCGACGGCGTCCTGTCCGCGCTCGCCCAGGACTGCATCACCCGCGAGGGCGCGGCCTTCGTCCCCGCGCTGCGGAGCGGTCGGCCCGAGCCCGAGACGGCCCTCGCCGCCCTCGCCCGCGCCCACTCCCGGGGTGCCAGCGTCGACTGGTCGGCATACTTCTCCGGCACCGGCGCCCGGCGCGTCGACCTGCCCACCTACGCCTTCCAGCACGAGCGGTACTGGCTCGAGCCCGGCGCCGCCGCGGCCGGCGACGTCAGCGTGGCCGGACTCGACCCTGCCGCGCACCCGCTGCTCGGCGCGGCCGTTACTCTGGCCGGCTCCGACCGCGTGCTGTGCACCGGCCGGCTCTCGCTGCGCACCCAGCCCTGGCTCGCCGATCACACCGTGGCCGGTACGGCGGTGCTGCCGGGCGCCGCGTTCGTCGAACTCGCCGTACGCGCAGGTGACCAGGCCGGCTGCGGGCAGGTCGTGGAGCTGGTGCTCGACACGCCGCTCGCGCTGCCCGTCGACGGCGACGTACGGGTCCAGGTGCTTGTCGACAACCCCGACGAGCAGGGCCGCCGTGCCTTCACCGTGTCCGCCCGGCCGGAGGGAGACGCCACCGAGGGCACCGTATGGACGTGCCACGCCCGCGGAATCCTCGCTCCCGACGCGCAGGACGCTCCCGCCGCGTCGTCCGACCTCGCGCAGTGGCCGCCCGCCGGGGCGGAAGTCGTCGACCTCGGCCACCTCTCCTCCGACACTCAGGTGTTCCGGGCCGTGGAGGCGGCCTGGTGCCGCGACGGCGAGTACTTCGCCCAGGTCCGCCTGCCCGAAGGTGACACGCATGCAACGGAGTTCGGCCTGCACCCGGTGCTGCTCGATGCCGCCGCGCATGCCGCCGTCACGCTGACGGAGGCGCAGGCGCACGCCGATGGCCCGGGCAGTGTCTGGTCGGACGTGGCCCTGTACGCGGAGGGCGCCGGAGCCCTGCGCGTACGGATCCGGCCCGCCGTCGACGGGGCGTTCGCCCTGGACCTCGCCGACGATCTCGGTGACCCCGTGGCCTCCGTCGGCCGACTCGCCCCGCAGCCGTACTCGGCGGAGACCGTCGGCACCCTGGACCAGGTCCCGGCCGTCGTGCGCGAGGCACTGTTCCAGCTCGACTGGGTGCCGCTGCCGTTGTCGCTGCCGCTGGAGGCGTCTGACTGGGCGGTGCTGGGCGGTGCCGGGTTCGGCCCGGCCGCCGCCCGCTACGCCGACCTGGCGGAGCTGGGCGCGGCGGTCGACGCCGGCGCCCCCGTCCCGGCGTACGTCCTCGCCCCCTTCCCCCGGCAGCCCGCCGGGACCGTCCCGGACGCCCTCCGCGAGGCCACGCACCGGGCACTCGCCCTGGCGCGTGCCTGGCTGGCCGACGACCGGTTCGCGGAGTCCCGTCTGGTCGTCGTGACCAGCGGCGAGGATCTGCCGCATGCCGCCGTCCGCGGTCTGCTGCGGTCGGCGGAGACGGAGAACCCCGGCCGCTTCGTCCTGGCGGACGTCTCCGACCCGGCCGACCTGGCAGACCCGGCCGACGCCGCCGTCCTCGCCGCGGCCCTCGCCTCCGGCGAGCCGGAGCTGCTGCTCCGCGACGGAGCCGTGCTCGTTCCGCGCCTGCGCCGCACCCGTACGACGGGCACGGGCACCCCTGGTACCGCAGCCATCGACCCGAACGGCACCGCCCTGATCACCGGCGGCTCCGGCACCCTCGCCGGGATCGTCGCCCGCCACCTGGCCACCACCCACGGCGTACGCCACCTGCTGCTGCTCAGCCGCCGGGGCGCCGACGCCCCGGGCGCCGCCGAACGCACCGCGGAGCTTGCCGCGTTGGGCGCCGAGGTCACCTGGGCCGCCTGCGATGCCGCCGACCGCGACGCCCTGGCCGCCGTCCTGTCCGCGATCCCCGCCGAGCACCCCCTGACCACCGTGGTCCACACGGCGGGCGTCCTCGACGACGGCGTGCTCGGCTCCCTCACCCCCGAACGCCTGGACACGGTCCTGCGGCCCAAGGCCGTCGCGGCCCTCCACCTCCACGAGCTCACCCGCGACCTGCCGGTGACGGCGTTCGTCCTCTTCTCCGCCATCGCCGGCACCCTCGGCAGCGCCGGCCAGGCCAACTACGCGAGTGCCAACTCCGTCCTCGACGCCCTCGCCCAGCACCGCCACCACCAAGGCCTTCCGGCCACCGCGCTCGCCTGGGGCCTGTGGGCCGACGCCAGCGGGATGACCGGCGGACTCGACGAGACCCAGCTGCGGCGCATGGAACAGCAGGGCATGGGCGCCCTCTCCGCCGCCGACGGCATGGCTCTGCTCGACGCGGCGGTCACCTCCAGCCGCCCCGCCCTCGTCCCCGCCCGCCTCAACCTCACCGCCCTGCGCGACGCCGCCGCGCCCGGCCCGGTCGCCCCCGTGTTCCGGGAGCTCCTGGGCCCGGCGGGACGCCGTACCGCGCGCACCCGCACCGACGCGGGCACCCCGCTCGCCGAACGGCTGACCGGCCTCACCCGCCCCGAACAGGACCGGGCCCTGCTCGACCTCGTCCGGGCGCAGGTCGCCTCCGTACTGGGCCATGCCTCGGCCGAACAGATCGAGCCCGCCAAGGCGTTCAAGGACCTCGGCTTCGACTCCCTGACCGCCGTCGAACTCCGCAACCGCCTGGGCGCGGCCACCGGGCTGCGCCTGGCGACCACGCTCGTCTTCGACTACCCCTCGCCCACCGCACTGGCACAGCAGTTGCACACCGAACTCCTGGGTGAGGAGGAAGAGTTCGGCCCGGTCATGGGAGGTGTCCCGGGCGGTGTCCCCGGCTCCGACGACCCCATTGCGATCGTCGCCATGAGCTGCCGCTACCCCGGCGGCGTCCGCAGCCCCGAGGAGCTGTGGCGGCTCGTCGCGGCCGGCGGCGACGCGATCGCCGGACTTCCCGGCAACCGCGGCTGGGACACCGGCGAGCTGTACGCCGGGGAGGCCGCCGGCCGGAGCTTCGAGGGCGGCTTCCTCTACGACGCCGACTCCTTCGACGCCGACTTCTTCGGGATCTCTCCCCGCGAGGCCCTGGCCATGGACCCGCAGCAGCGACTGCTGCTGGAGGCGTCCTGGGAGGCGATCGAGCGGGCGGGCATCGACCCGTCGTCGCTGCGCGGCACCAGGGCCGGAGTCTTCGTCGGCGCCTCGTCCGGCGGCTACGACGCCCAGCTGGAGCGGTCCGGCGACGCGGATGGCGTAACGGGTCATGTGATGACCGGCAACGCGGGCAGCGTCATGTCCGGCCGCGTCTCCTACGCCCTGGGCCTGGAGGGTCCCGCCGTCACCGTGGACACGGCCTGCTCGTCGTCGCTGGTCGCCCTGCACTGGGCGATCCAGGCGCTGCGGGCCGGCGAGTGCACGCTCGCACTCGCGGGCGGGGTGACCGTCATGTCGACGCCCGGGACGTTCAGCGAGTTCAGCCACCAGGGCGGGCTCGCACCCGACGGCCGCTGCAAGGCGTTCGCGGCTGCGGCGGACGGTACCGGGTGGGGTGAGGGTGTGGGCATGCTGCTCGTGGAGCGGCTGTCGGACGCCCGCCGGAACGGTCACCCGGTTCTCGCGGTGGTCCGCGGTTCGGCCGTCAATCAGGACGGTGCGAGCAACGGCCTCACCGCCCCGAACGGGCCCTCCCAACAGCGCGTCATTCGGGCTGCTCTGGCGAGCGCGGGTCTGTCGGCTGCGGATGTGGATGCGGTGGAGGCGCACGGTACGGGTACCCGGCTGGGTGACCCGATCGAGGCGCAGGCGTTGCTGGCGACGTACGGCCAGGACCGCCCGGCCGGGCAGCCGCTGCTGCTCGGTTCGATCAAGTCGAACCTCGGGCACACCCAGGCTGCGGCCGGTGTCGCGGGCGTGATGAAGATGGTGCTGGCGATGCAGCACGGGGTGCTGCCGGAGACCCTGCATGTGGACGAGCCCACCCCGCACGTCGACTGGGAGGCGGGGGACATCGAGCTGCTGACGCAACCCGTGGAGTGGCCCGAAACCCGTCGGCCGCGGCGCGCCGCGGTGTCCTCGTTCGGTATCAGCGGCACCAACGCCCACACGATCATCGAGCAGGCCCCGGAGCCGGAGCCCATGGACCGGAAGGAGCCGGTGCCTTCGGCCGCCGACGGCCCGGTGCCGTACGTCCTGTCGGCCAGGAGCCCCGAGGCGCTCCGCGCCCAGGCCGCCCGGCTGCTGCCCGTGGCCGAGGTCACGGACGACTCCGGTCTCGTGGACCTGGCCTACTCCCTGGCCACCGGTCGTGCCGGCCTCGAACACCGCGCGGCGGTCGCCGCCGCCGACCGCGAGGGCCTGCTGCGCGCGCTTGCCGCTCTGGCGGCCGATGAGCAGGCACCCGGGCTGGTCAGCGGGACGGTGTCCGGGGGTGGTGGCGGCCTGGCCTTCCTGTTCACGGGACAGGGCAGCCAGCGGCTGGGCATGGGGCGCGAGCTGTACGAGACCCAGCCGGTGTTCGCCGCCGCACTGGACCAGGTGTGCGCGAGGTTCGACCTCGAACTGCCGTTGACAGACGTTCTGTTCGGGGCGGATGCGGAGCTGCTGGACCGGACGGAGTACACGCAGCCGGCGTTGTTCGCGGTCGAGGTGGCGCTGTTCCGGCTGCTGGAGTCGTGGGGCGTGCGGCCGGACTTCGTGTCCGGGCATTCGATCGGTGAGATCGCTGCCGCGCATGTCGCGGGTGTGCTGTCGTTGGACGATGCGTGCTCGCTGGTGGCGGCGCGTGGTCGTCTGATGCAGGCGCTGCCGGCCGGTGGCGTGATGATCGCCGTGGAGGCGTCGGAGGACGAGGTCCTGCCGCTGCTGAGCGACCGCGTGAGCATCGCCGCGATCAACGGTCCGACGTCCGTCGTCATCGCCGGTGACGAGGACGCGGCGCTCGAGATCACCGAGTCCTTCACCGGTCGCAAGTCCAAGCGGCTGACCGTCAGCCATGCCTTCCATTCGCCGCACATGGAGGGGATGCTGGCCGACTTCCGCAAGGTGGCGGAGGGGCTTACGTACGAGGCCCCGCGCATCCCGGTCGTCTCGAACCTGACCGGCGCGCTGGTCACCGACGAGATGGGCTCGGCGGACTTCTGGGTCCGGCACGTCCGGGAGGCGGTCCGCTTCCTGGACGGCGTGCGGGCCCTGGAGACCGCGGGCGCCACGACGTACGTTGAACTCGGCCCGGACGGTGTGCTGTCCGCCCTCGCCCAGGACTGCGTGACGGAGGGCGGCACATTCGTGCCCGTGCTCCGCAAGGGCCGGCCCGAGGCCGAGGTGCTCGTCACCGCCCTCGCCCGGGCCCACGTCCACAGCGTTGCCGTCGACTGGGACGCTTACTTCGCCGGCACCGGCGCCCGGCGCGTCGATCTGCCCACCTACCCCTTCCAGCGCAAGCGCTACTGGCCCGAGTCCGCCGGGCAGGTCGCCCCCGCCGAGAGCGAGGCCGACGCCCGGTTCTGGGAGGTAGTCGAGCGGGCCGACCTGACCGCCCTCGCCGACGAGTTCGACGTGGACGGCGACCAGCCGTTCAGCGCCGTACTGCCCGCCCTCTCCGCATGGCGGCGGGACCGGCAGGCACAGGCGCAGGTCGAGTCTCTCCTCTACCGCGTCACCTGGCAGCCGTGGTCGGGTCCGGAGCACGATGGCGGAACCCCCGCCGGCACCTGGCTGGTCGCCGTACCGGCCCCGCAGGCGGAAGACCCCTGGGTCCGCGCCCTGACCGACCGCATGGCCGACGACGGCGCCCGGATCCTGCCGCTCCCGCTCGACGTGTCCGACGCCGACCCGTCGGTCCTGCGCGCACGCCTGGCCGAGCGGCTGAGCGAGGCGGCGGTGGCAGCCGGCGGGCCGGTCACCGGCGTCCTGTCGCTCCTGGCGCTGGACGAGCGCCCGCACCCCGAGCACCCCGCGGTGCCCGTCGGACTCGCCCTCACCGCTGCCCTCGCCTCGGTGCTCACCGACCCGGACGGGCAGACCGGCTGCGAGGAAGCTCCCCTGTGGTGCGTCACCCGCGACGCTGTCGCCGCCGTACCCGGCGACCGGCTCGGCGGCGCGGCCCAGGCTCAGGTCTGGGGCCTGGGCCGGGTGATCGCCCTGGAGCACCCCGACCGCTGGGGCGGACTCGTCGATCTGCCCGAGGCGTGCGACGAGCGCGTCCTGTCCCGCCTGTCGGCCGTACTCACCGGTGACGGTGCCGGTGACGAGGACCAGCTCGCGATCCGCGCCGCCGGCCCGCTCGTACGACGCCTCGGACACGCCGAAACGACGACCGGGGCCCGCCCCGCCCACCGGTGGACCCCGCGTGGCACCGTGCTCATCACGGGCGGAACCGGCGCGCTCGGCCGCCACGTGGCACGGCACCTCGCCGAACGCGGCGCGGAACGGCTCGTACTCGTCAGCCGCAGCGGCGCCGCCGCGCCCGGCGCCGGCGAGGTCCGGGCGGAACTCGAAGCGCTCGGCGCGGCCGTGACCCTGGCGGCCTGCGACGTCACCGACCGGGAGGCCCTCGAAGCACTCGTCGTACGGCTCGCCGCCGACGGCACCCCGGTACGCGCCGTCGTGCACGCCGCGGGTGTCTCGCAGCCGCCCGGCACCGGCACCGACCTGCCCGGGTTCGCCCGGGTCGTGACCGCCAAGACCGCCGGCGCCGTTCACCTCGACGCGCTGTTCGACACCCCTGACTCCCTCGACGCCTTCGTCCTCTTCTCCTCCGTCGCCGGTGTCTGGGGCGGCGGCGGCCAAGGGGCGTACTCCGCCGCCAACACCTTCCTCGACGCGCTCGCCGAGCGCCGCGCGGCCCGCGGGCTCGCCGCCACGGCCATCGCCTGGGGACCGTGGGCCGACGGCGGTATGGCCACCGAGGGCGACGCGGAAGAGCAGCTCAGCCGGCGCGGACTGCCACCCGTGGACCCCGGCACCAACCTCCTCGCCCTGGAGCGGGCCCTCGCAGGCCGGGACGCGGCGGTCACCGTGGCCGCCGTCGACTGGGCCCGGTTCGCCCCGGTGTTCGCCGCGGCGCGCCCGCGCCCGCTCATCGGTGACCTGCCCGAGGTACGCGGTGCCCTGCGCGAGCAGGCCCCCGGCGCGGCCACGTCCGCGACCGCCGACCCGTCCGCGGCCGTGCTCCGCGAGCTCACCGAACTGTCCGGGGACGACCGCGGCGCGGCGTTCCTCGACCTCGTGCGTGAGCACGCGGCGGCAGCACTCGGCCACCCGTCCGCGGACGCCGTCGCAGCCGACCGGGCCTTCAAGGACCTCGGCTTCGACTCCCTGACGGCGGTCGAACTGCGCAACCGCCTGGGCGCCGCGTGCGGCCTGCGGCTGCCGTCCAGCCTCGTCTTCGACTACCCCAACCCCGAGGCCCTGACCCGCCACCTGCTGCGCACCCTCTTCCCCGAGGGCGGCGGCGGTACGGCCGCTCCGGACCTCGACACCGACCCGCAGGACGTGGAACTGCGCCGGACCCTGGCCACCATCCCCCTCGGCCGGATCCGCGAAGCGGGACTCCTCGACACCCTCCTGCGGCTCGCCGGACCCGACACCCCCGGCACCGACACCGGTGCGGGCGCCGCCGCCGACCCGGGCGGGTCCATCGACGAGATGGACCTCCAGGACCTCCTCGACCTCGCCCTCGACGGCGGTGGCGGCCTCGACGAGGACACCCCCGGCGACACCTCCACCTCCACCAGCAACAGCAACTTCTGACGTGCCCGAAGTGCGGAGTAAGTGATGACCACCCCGAACGAAAAAGTCGTTGAAGCGCTGCGGGCCTCCCTGAAGGAAACCGAGCGGCTGCGCCGCCGGAACCAGGAGCTCACCGACGCTTCGCGCGAACCGATCGCGATCGTCGGCATGAGCTGCCGCTTCCCCGGCGGAATCGGCTCGCCCGAGGACCTGTGGAAGCTCGTCGAGAGCGGCGGCGACGCCATCTCGGGCTTCCCCGCCGACCGCGGCTGGGACGTCGAGTCGCTGTACGACCCCGACCCCGACCACCCCGGCACCACGTACGCCCGCCACGGCGGATTCCTGTACGAGGCCCCCGACTTCGACCCCGCGTTCTTCGGGATCTCCCCGCGCGAGGCCCTCGCCATGGACCCGCAGCAGCGGCTGCTGCTGGAGACCACCTGGGAGGTCTTCGAGCGGGCCGGCATCGACCCGGCCACCCTGCGCGGCAGCCGCGCCGGTGTCTTCGTCGGCGCGTCCGCCAACGCCTACGGCGCCGGCTCGTACGACCTGCCCGACGGCGTCGAGGGCCACCTCCTCACCGGTACCGCCTCCAGCGTGGTCTCCGGCCGGCTCGCCTACGTCTTCGGCCTGGAGGGCCCCGCCGCCACCGTCGACACGGCGTGCTCGTCCTCCTCGGTCGCCCTGCACATGGCCGTCCAGGCCCTGCGTCAGGGCGAGTGCTCGCTGGCCCTGGCCGCCGGCGTCACCGTCCTCGCCGGCCCGGACGTCTTCGTCGAGTTCAGCCGCCAGCGCGGCCTGTCGCCCGACGGCCGCTGCAGGTCCTTCGCCGAAGCGGCGGACGGCACGGGCTGGTCGGAGGGCGTCGGCGTCCTGCTGGTGGAGCGCCTCTCCGACGCGCGGCGCAACGGGCACCGGATCCTGGCCGTCGTCCGAGGCTCGGCCGTCAACCAGGACGGCGCCAGCAACGGCCTGACCGCCCCCAACGGCCCCGCCCAGCAGCGAGTCATCCGCCAGGCCCTCGAAAGCGCCCGCCTGACCGCCGCGGACATCGACGCCGTGGAGGCACACGGCACGGGTACGACCCTGGGTGACCCGATCGAGGCGCAGGCGCTGCTGGCGACGTACGGGCAGGACCGTCCCGCGGACCGGCCGCTGTGGCTGGGCTCCCTGAAGTCGAACATCGGACACACCCAGAACACCGCCGGCATCGCCGGCATCATCAAGATGGTCATGGCGATGCGGCACGGGGTGCTGCCCAAGACCCTGCACGTGGATCAGCCGACCTCGCACGTGGACTGGTCAGCGGGCGCGGTCTCGCTGCTCACCGAGCAGCGGGCGTGGCCGGAGACCGGCCGCCCGTACCGGGTCGGCGTCTCCGCCTTCGGTGTCAGCGGTACCAACGTGCACACGATCATCGAGCAGGCGCCGGAAGCCGACCGGGACGCCGGCACCGCCCCGGAGCGGACCGACGGCGACGCGGGACCGGAGCCGAAGGTCGCGCCAGTGCCCTGGCTTCTGTCGGCCAAGGGCCAGGACGCCCTGCGCGAGCAGGCGGAGCGCCTGCTGGCCCACGCCGGGGAGCACCCCGGGCTGAGCCCGGTCGACGTCGGCCGGTCGCTGGCGGTCGGCAGGGCCGCCTTCGAGGACCGCGCGGCGGTGGTGGCCGCGGACCGTGAGGGTCTGCTGGCCGGCCTCGCGGCGCTGGCGGCGGGCGACGCGGCGGCGGGTGTGGTGAAGGCCTCGCCGGCCGGCGGGAAGGTCGCCTTCCTGTTCACCGGACAGGGCAGCCAGCGGCTGGGGATGGGGCGTGAGCTGTATGACGCCTATCCGGTGTTCGCGGATGCGCTGGATGCGGTGTGTGAGCGGCTGGAACTGCCGTTGAAGGACGTCCTGTTCGGGGCGGATGCGGAGCTGCTGGACCGGACCGAGTACACCCAGCCGGCGCTGTTCGCGGTCGAGGTCGCGCTGTTCCGGCTGCTGGAGTCGTGGGGGGTGAAGCCGGACTTCCTGGCCGGCCACTCCATCGGTGAGATCGCCGCCGCGCACGTCGCCGGGGTGCTGTCCCTGGAGGACGCGTGCGCGCTGGTGGCGGCCCGTGGGCGCCTGATGCAGGCGCTGCCGTCCGGTGGCGTGATGGTCGCGGTGCAGGCTTCGGAGGACGAGGTCCTGCCGCTGCTGACCGATCGCGTGAGCATCGCGGCCGTCAACGGCCCGCGCTCGGTGGTCATCGCCGGTGACGAGGACGCTGCGACGGCCGTGGTGGAGGCGTTCACCGACCGCAAGACCAAGCGCCTGACGGTCAGCCACGCGTTCCACTCGCCGCACATGGACGGCATGCTGGAGGACTTCCGTCGGGTGGTGGAGGGGCTGTCGTTCGACGCCCCGCGTATCCCGGTCGTGTCGAACCTGACCGGCGCTCTTGTCTCCGACGGTGAGATGGGTTCGGCGGACTTCTGGGTGCGGCATGTCCGGGAGGCGGTCCGCTTCCTGGACGGCGTGCGCGCTCTGGAGGCGGCGGGCGTGACGGCGTACGTCGAGCTCGGGCCCGACGGTGTGCTGTCCGCCCTCGCCCAGGACTGCGTGGAGCAGGACGCCGTCTTCGTGCCGGTTCTCCGCAAGGGCCGGCCCGAGGCCGAGGTGCTCGTCACCGCCCTCGCCCGGGCCCACGCCCACGGGATCCGGGTCGACTGGCAGGCGTACTTCGCCGTGACCGCCGCCGACGCCCGCCGCGTCGATGACCTGCCCACCTACCCCTTCCAGCGGCAGCGCTACTGGATCGAGCCGGGCACCCCGGTAGGAGACCTCGGCGCGGCCGGCCTGGACGAGGCCGCGCACCCGCTGCTCGGCGCGACGGTCGCCCTCGCCGACTCCGAGGGCTTCGTCTTCACCGGACTGCTCTCGCCGGCCACTCACCCCTGGCTGGCCGACCACGCCGTGATGGGCAGCATCCTGCTGCCCGGTACCGCTTTCGTCGACCTCGCAATCTGGGCCGGCGACCAGGTCGGCTGCACCGCCGTCGAGGAGCTGACGCTTGAAGCGCCGCTCATCCTGCCCGAACGCGGCGGCGCACAGATCCAGCTGCATGTGAGCGCGCCCGATGCCGACGGTACGGGCCGGCGGGCGTTCAGCCTTTCCTCCCGTCCGAAGGACAGCGCGGCCGACGAGCCCTGGACGCGGCATGCCGGCGGTGTCCTGGCTCCCGGCGCCGTCGCGGCCCCGCCTGGTTTCGCGCCGGGTTTCGCGCCGGAGCAGTGGCCCCCGGCGGGCGCCGAGCCCCTCGCCACGGAAAGCCTCTACGCCGACCTCGCCGAGGTCGGCATGGGCTACGGCCCGGCGTTCCGCGGCCTCACCGCCGCCTGGCAGCACGGCGACAGCGTCTACGCCGAGGTCGCGCTGCCCGAGGAAACCGCCCCCGCGGCAGGAGACTTCGGTCTCCACCCCGCTCTGCTGGACGCTGCGCTGCACACGCTGGGCCTCGGCGTCCTGGGCGGTACCCAGGGCGAGGGCCGGCTCCCGTTCGCATGGAGCGGGGTGACCCTCCACGCGAGCGGCGCCGACGCCCTGCGCGTGCACCTGGCCCCGAAGGGGACCGACGGCATACGCCTGGAGATCGCGGACCCGACGGGCGCGCCCGTCGCGACCGTCGACTCGCTCGTCCTGCGGGCCGTATCGGCCGAGCAGGTCCAGGCCGCCCGCACCGCCCACCACGAGTCGGTGTTCCGCGCGGAGTGGACGGAGCTGCCGACCGCTGCCGGCGTCGGCGTCGGCGGTCCGGACGCGGCGCCCGCCGGCCACTGGGCGGTCCTGGGGGCCAAGGTCCCCGGCGCACTGCTCCCCGCCACCGGCGAGATCGCCGTCTACGCCGACCTGGCCGAGCTGGCGGCGGCGGTCGAGGCCGGCGCGACGTCCGTCCCCGACGCCGTGTTCGTCGCCTATGGACAGGCCACCGCCGACCTGTCCGCCACGGCCCCGGAGCTCTCCGCCGAGGCCGTGCACCGTGCCACCCACCACGCCCTCGCCCTCGCCCAGACCTGGCTCGGCGACGAGCGCTTCACCGGTGACCGGTTCGCCGCCACCCGCCTGATCGTCCTCACCCGGGGCGCCGTCGCGACCGGTAACGGCGATGGCGGTGACGGTGACACGGTCACCGACCCGGTCCACGCAGCCGTCTGGGGCCTGCTCCGCTCCGCGCAGTCCGAGCACCCCGACCGGCTGCTGCTGGTCGACACCGACGGCACCGAGGACTCCGTACGCGCCCTGCCCGCCGCCCTCGCCGCGGGCGAACCGCAACTCGCCGTCCGCGCCGGCACCGTCCACGCGCTCCGCCTCACCCGGGTGGCCCGCGAGACCGCCGAACAGCAGGTGGCGTACGCGCCGGACTCGACCGTCCTGATCACCGGCGCCGGCGGCCTCCTCGGCGGCCTGATCGCCCGCCGGCTCGTCGCCGAGCACGGCGTACGGCACCTGCTCCTCGTCGGCCGCCGCGGCGGATCCACCCCCGAGGCGCAGCAGCTCGCCACCGAACTCACCGCCGCGGGCGCCTCGGTGACCTGGGCCGCGTGCGATGTCACGGACCGGGACGCGCTGGCCGCCGTACTGGAGGCCGTCCCCGCCGAGCACCCGCTCGGTGCGGTCGTCCACACCGCCGGCGTCCTCGACGACGGCGTGATCACCTCCCTCACCCCCGAGCGGCTGTCGGCCGTACTGCGCCCCAAGATCGACGCGGCCTGCAACCTCCACGAGCTGACCCGGAACCTCGACCTCTCCGCCTTCCTCCTCTTCTCCTCCATCGGCGGCGTCTTCGGCGGCGCCGGACAGGGCAACTACGCGGCGGCCAACGTCTTCCTCGACGCGCTCGCCCAGCACCGCCGGTCCCTCGGCCTCCCCGCCACCTCCCTGGCCTGGGCCCTGTGGGCCGACGGCGCAGGCATGGCCGGCAGCCTGACCGACGCCGACATCAGCCGTATGACCCGCGGCGGACTGCCCCCGCTCACCTCGGCGGAGGGCCTCGACCTCTTCGATCTCGTGCACCGGATCGACGAGGCCGCGCCGGCCCTGATGCGTATCGACCCGGCCGGTCTGCGCACGCAGGCCCAGGCTGGCACCCTGTCCCCGCTGCTGCGCGGGCTCGTACGGGTTCCCACCCGCCGGTCCGCGGGCGGCACGGCCGCCGCGGCGGAGGGCGCGTCCGCCCTGCGGCAGCGCCTGGCCGGCCTCCCGGCCGCCGAGCAGGACCGCACGCTGCTCGACCTCGTACGCAAGCAGGTCGCTACGGCGCTGGGCTACCCGGGCGCTGCCGCCGTCGAGCCGGGGCGGTCCTTCAAGGAGCTGGGCTTCGACTCGCTCACCGCCGTCGAACTGCGCAACCTGCTCGGCGAGGCCACCGGCCGCCGCCTGCCCGCCACCCTGGTCTTCGACTACCCGACGGCGACTGCCCTCGCCCAGTACCTCCGCCAGGAGATCGTCGGCGACCTCCCGGAGGCTGCCGGCGAAGGCAGCCTTCCGGCCCGCCGACCGGCCGCCGCCGCCGCAGTACGCGCCGCGGATGACGATGACCCGATCGCCATCGTCGCGATGAGCTGCCGCTTCCCCGGCGGCATCACCTCCCCCGAGGGCCTGTGGCAGCTGCTCGCCGAAGGCCGCGACGGCATCACCGCCTTCCCCGCCGACCGCGGCTGGGACCTCAACACCCTCTACAGCGACGACCCCGACCGCGAGGGCACCAGCTACGTCCGTGAGGGCGGCTTCCTGCACGAGGCGCCCGATTTCGACGCCGCCTTCTTCGGGATCTCGCCGCGTGAGGCCCTCGCCATGGACCCGCAGCAGCGACTGCTGCTGGAGACCTCGTGGGAGGCGTTCGAGCGGGCCGGCATCGACCCGACCGCGCTGCGCGGCAGCCGCACCGGAGTGTTCGTCGGCTCGAACGCCCAGGACTACCTCCAGCTCTGGCTGAACGACGCCGACGGTCTCGAAGGCCACCTCGGCACCGGCAACGCGGCCAGCGTCGTCTCCGGCCGGATCTCCTACACCTTCGGCCTGGAGGGTCCGGCGATCACCCTCGACACGGCCTGCTCCTCGTCGCTCGTCACCCTGCACCTTGCCGCCCAGGCCCTGCGCCGCGGCGAGTGCGCGATGGCACTCGCGGGCGCGGTGACCATCATGTCCACGCCCGGCGCGTTCACCGAGTTCAGCCGTCAGCGCGGCCTCGCGGAGAACGGCCGGATCAAGGCGTTCGCCGCTGCCGCTGACGGCACGATCTGGTCGGAAGGCGTCGGCCTGCTGCTCCTGGAGCGGCTGTCGGACGCCCGCCGCAACGGCCACCCGGTCCTCGCGGTCGTCCGGGGCACCGCCGTCAACCAGGACGGCGCCAGCAACGGCCTCACCGCCCCCAACGGCCCCTCGCAGCAGCGCGTCATCCGCGAAGCCCTCGCCGATGCGGGCCTGACCGCCGGGGACGTGGACGCGGTGGAGGCGCACGGTACGGGTACCCGGCTGGGCGACCCGATCGAGGCGCAGGCGCTGCTGGCGACGTACGGCCAGGACCGGCCGGCCGAGCAGCCGTTGCTGCTGGGCTCGGTGAAGTCGAACATCGGGCACACGCAGGCAGTGGCCGGTGTTGCGGGTGTGATCAAGATGGTCATGGCGATGCGGCACGGTCTGCTCCCGCAGACGCTGTACGTGGACGAGCCGACCCCGTTCGTGGACTGGTCGGCCGGCGACATCGAGCTCCTGACCGAGCAGCGGGCATGGCCCGAGACCGGGCGCCCGCGCCGGGCAGGCATCTCGTCGTTCGGTTACAGCGGCACCAACGCCCACGCCGTCATCGAGCAGGCACCGCAGCACACGCCCGAAGCGGCCCCGATCGAACCGCGCCGCCTTCCTGTGCTGCCGTGGCTCGTCTCCGGCCGTACGGCAGCCGCCCTGCGAGCCCAGGCGGAACGACTCCGCCCGACCGCGGCCGACGCCGTGGCGACGTCCGGCGACCACGGCGCACTCGACCTCGGCCACTCCCTGGCCACGCACCGCGCCGCTCTGGAGCACCGCGCGGTGGTGATCGGCGCGCCGTCGGACGGCGAGGCACTCGTCGAACGCCTGGCAGCCCTGGCCGCCGGTGAGCAGGTGCCGGGTCTGGTGCAGGGTGCGGTGTCGGGTGGTGGGCTGGCGTTCCTGTTCACGGGGCAGGGGAGTCAGCGGCTGGGGATGGGGCGCGAGCTGTATGACGCCTACCCGGTGTTCGCGGATGCGCTGGATGCGGTGTGTGAGCGGCTGGAACTGCCGCTGAGGGATGTGCTGTTCGGGACCGATGGTGATGTGCTGGACCGGACGGAGTTTGCGCAGCCTGCGTTGTTTGCGGTGGAGGTGGCGCTGTTCCGGCTGGTGGAGAGCTGGGGTGTGCGGCCGGACTTCGTGTCCGGGCATTCGATCGGTGAGATCGCTGCTGCGCATGTGGCGGGAGTGCTGTCTCTGGACGATGCGTGTGTGCTGGTGGCGGCTCGTGGTCGTCTGATGCAGGCGCTGCCGGCCGGTGGTGTGATGGTCGCGGTGCAGGCGTCGGAGGATGAGGTTCTTCCGCTGCTGACCGAGCGGGTGAGCATTGCGGCGGTCAACGGTCCGCAGTCGGTGGTCATCGCCGGTGACGAAGAGGCGGCGGTCGCCGTCGCGGAGGCCTTCCCGGGGCGGAAGAGCAAGCGGCTGACGGTCAGCCATGCGTTCCACTCGCCGCACATGGACGGGATGCTGGAGGACTTCCGCCAGGTGGTGGAGGGGCTGGTCTTCCAAGCCCCGCGCATCCAGGTCGTGTCGAACCTCACCGGAACGGTTGTCTCGGATGAGATGGGTTCGGCGGAGTTCTGGGTGCGGCACGTGCGGGAGGCGGTGCGCTTCCTGGACGGTGTGCGGGCTCTGGAGGACGCGGGTGTCACGACGTACGTGGAACTCGGTCCGGGTGGCGTGCTCTCGGCCATGGGCCAGGAGTGCGTGACGGGTGAGGGCGCCGCCTTCGTGCCCGTCCTGCGGAACGGACGCTCCGAGGCCGAGACGGTGGTTGCTTCGCTGGCCCAGGCGCATGTCCGGGGTGTGGAGGTGGACTGGTCCGCCTTCTTCGCCGGTACGGGTGCCGGGCGGGTGGAGCTGCCGACGTATGCCTTCCAGCGGCAGCGCTACTGGCCGGAAGTGGTTCGGTCCGAGATCGACGGCTGGCGATACCGGGTGTCGTGGAAGCCGTTGATGGACGTTGTGTCCGGTGTGCGGTTGTCGGGGCTGTGGCTGGTGGTTTCTGCGGAGGGCGTGGACGACACGGCCTTGGTGGGTGCGCTGGCTGGGCGTGGTGCTGAGGTTCGTCGGGTCGTCGTTGAGCCCGGTTCGGATCGTGCGGCTCTGGCAGGTCTGCTGTCGGATGCCGATTCCGTTGCCGGTGTGGTTTCTCTCCTCGCGCTGGATGAGGCTGCTGGGGTTGATTCCACGGTGGCCCTGGTGCAGGCGTTGGGTGATGCCGGGGTGGAGGCGCCGTTGTGGTGTCTGACTCGTGGTGCGGTGAGTGTGGGTCGTTCGGATCGGTTGGTGTCTGCGGTTCAGGCTCAGGTGTGGGGTCTGGGCCGGGTGGCGGCTTTGGAGCTGCCTGAGCGTTGGGGCGGTCTGGTTGACCTGCCTGAGGTGTGGGACGAGCGGGCCATGGCCCGTCTGGTCGGCGTACTGGCCGGCAGTGGTGAGGACCAGGTTGCGGTGCGGTCCTCTGGGATCTTCGGGCGTCGATTTGTTCGGGCCGCTGCTGGTGGGGGTTCTTGGACGCCGTCGGGGACCGTTCTGGTGACCGGTGGTACGGGTGCTCTGGGCGGCCGGGTTGCTCGTTGGCTGGCAGGTGCGGGTGCCGAGCGCCTGGTGCTGACCAGCCGCCGTGGCGCCGACGCTCCCGGAGCCACAGAGCTGGTGGCGGAGCTGTCCGGGATGGGTGTGGAGGTATCGGTCGTGGCGTGTGACGCCGCCGACCGGGATTCTCTCCGTGCGCTGCTTGCTGCCGAGGCTGCCACGCTCACCGCGGTGGTCCACACCGCCGGTGTGCTGGATGACGGTGTGCTGGACGCGCTGACGCCCGAGCGGTTCGAGACCGTGGTGCGCGCCAAGGCGACGTCGGCGCTCAACCTGCATGAGCTGACGGTCGAGCTGGGTATCGAGCTGTCGGCGTTCGTCTTGTTCTCCTCGATGAGTGGCACGATCGGTGCGGCCGGTCAGGCCAACTACGCCGCCGCGAACGCCTACCTGGACGCCCTCGCCGAGCAGAGGCGCGCCGCAGGCCTGGCCGCGACATCGATCGCCTGGGGTCCCTGGGCCGAGGGCGGCATGGCCGCCGACGACGCGCTCGAGGCCCGGATGCGGCGGGGCGGCGTACCGCCCATGAACGCCGAGCTCGCGATCACCGCGCTTCAGCAGGCCGTCGGCTCCGACGAAGCAGCCCTGACGATCGTCGACTTCGACTGGGCGAGGTTCGTGCCCGGCTTCACGGCGGTGCGTGACGGCAAGCTGCTCACCGATCTGCCTGAGGCCAAGGCCGTCACCCGCGGTTCGGAGCATGTGGGCGATCGTCCCGAGCGTTCGGCCGCTTCGCTCGCCGAGCACCTTCGGAGCATGTCCGAGAGCGACCGGGAACCGTTCCTCCTCGACCTGGTCCGTACGCAGGTCGCCGAGGTTCTGGGCCATTCCGGTGCCCAGGACATCGAGGCCGGACGGGCCTTCCGCGAGATCGGCTTCGACTCGCTCACCGCTGTGGAGCTGCGCAACCGGCTCGGCGCCGCCACCGGACAGCGACTGCCGGCCACGCTCGTCTACGACTACCCGACGCCGGCCGCCCTCGCTGCCCACCTGCGTTCCGAACTCCTCGGCACGCAGCTCGTGGTGGCCGGCCCGGTCGCCACGGCGGTCGAGGACGACCCCATCGCGATCGTCGCGATGAGCTGCCGCTTCCCGGGTGGCGTGCGGACTCCGGAGGACCTCTGGCAGCTGCTGGCGTCCGGCACCGACGCGATCTCGGACCTTCCGCTGGACCGGGGTTGGGACCTCGATGCCCTGTACGACGCCGATCCGGGTGCGCAGGGCACCTCGTACGCCCGGGAGGGCGGCTTCCTCTACGACGCCGCCGACTTCGACGCCGACTTCTTCGGCATCTCCCCGCGCGAGGCCCTCGCCATGGACCCGCAGCAGCGACTGCTGCTGGAGACCTCGTGGGAGGCCTTCGAGCGCGCCGGTATCGACCCCGAGACGCTGCGCGGCAGCCAGGCGGGTGTCTTCGTCGGCACCAACGGCCAGGACTACCTGTCCGTGCTCCTGGAAGAACCGGCCGGGCTCGAAGGCCACTTGGGTACGGGCAACGCGGCGAGCGTCGTCTCCGGCCGACTGTCGTACGTGTTCGGTCTCGAAGGCCCGGCCGTCACGGTCGACACGGCTTGCTCGTCGTCGCTGGTCGCCCTGCACTGGGCGATCCAGGCGCTCCGCAACGGCGAGTGCTCGCTCGCCCTGGCCGGCGGCGTCACCGTGATGTCGACCCCCGGTACGTTCATCGAGTTCAGCCGTCAGCGCGGGCTGGCGGAGGACGGCCGTATCAAGGCCTTCGCCGCTGCCGCCGATGGCACGGGGTGGGGTGAGGGCGTGGGCATGCTGCTCGTGGAGCGGCTGTCGGACGCCCGCCGCAACGGCCACCCGGTGCTCGCCGTGGTCCGGGGCTCGGCCGTCAACCAGGACGGTGCCAGCAACGGTCTGACGGCGCCGAACGGTCCCTCGCAGCAGCGGGTGATCCGTGCCGCTCTCGCGAGTGCCGGACTGTCTGCCGCCGAGGTGGACGCGGTGGAGGCGCACGGTACCGGCACCACGCTCGGGGACCCGATCGAGGCGCAGGCGCTGCTGGCGACGTACGGCCAGGACCGGCCGGCCGAGCAGCCGCTGCTGCTCGGTTCGATCAAGTCGAACATCGGACACACGCAGGCCGCGGCCGGTGTCGCCGGTGTGATCAAGATGGTGCTGGCCATGCAGCACGGGGTGCTGCCGCAGAGCCTCCACATCGACGCGCCCTCGCCGCAGGTCGACTGGGAGGCGGGGGAGATCGCCCTGCTCACCGAGCAGCGGGAATGGCCCGCGACCGGCCGCCCGCGCCGCGCCGGTATCTCCTCGTTCGGCTTCAGTGGTACGAACGCGCACACCATCATCGAGCAGGCGCCGCTGCCGCAGGAGGACGCCGGGTCGGTGGATCCGCGGCTCCTGCCCTTGCCGCTGGTGATCTCGGCGAAGACCGCCGAGGGGCTCCGGGCCCAGGCCGACAGCCTGCACGTGCGGCTGCTCGCGGACCCCGAGCTGCGTCTGGCCGATGTCGGCAGGACTCTGGCAACGGGCCGTGCGGCGTTCGAAGAGCGTGCGGCGGTGGTTGCTGCGGACCGTGAAGGTCTGCTGGCCGGTCTTGCGGCGCTGGCGGAGGGTGATTCGGCGGCGGGAGTGGTCGAGGGATCGCCGGTTGGTGGGAAGGTTGCCTTCCTGTTCACCGGGCAGGGCAGCCAGCGGCTGGGTATGGGGCGTGAGTTGTATGACGCGTTCCCGGTGTTCGCGGAGGCGCTGGATGCGGTGTGTGAGCGGCTTGAACTGCCGTTGAAGGACGTGCTGTTCGGGTCTGATGCGGAGCTGTTGGACCGGACGGAGTTCACGCAGCCGGCGTTGTTTGCGGTGGAGGTGGCGCTGTTCCGGCTGCTGGAGTCGTGGGGCGTGAAGCCGGACTTCCTGTCCGGGCACTCCATCGGTGAGATCGCCGCCGCGCATGTCGCGGGTGTGCTGTCCCTGGACGATGCGTGCTCACTGGTGGCGGCTCGTGGTCGGCTGATGCAGGCGCTGCCGGCCGGTGGCGTGATGATCGCGGTGCAGGCTTCGGAGGACGAGGTTCTGCCGCTGCTGACCGAGCGAGTGAGCATCGCGGCCATCAATGGCCCGACGTCGGTGGTCATTGCTGGTGATGAGGACGCAGCGGTCGCCGTTGTGGAGGCCTTCTCGGGGCGGAAGTCCAAGCGTCTGGCGGTGAGTCACGCGTTCCATTCGCCGCATATGGACGGGATGCTGGAGGACTTCCGCCAGGTGGTGGAGGGGCTGTCGTTCGCGGCTCCGCGTATTCCGGTCGTCTCGAACCTGACCGGGGCCCTGGTCTCGGATGAGATGGGTTCGGCGGAGTTCTGGGTGCGGCATGTGCGGGAGGCGGTGCGGTTCCTGGACGGCGTTCGCGTCCTGGAGGCCGCGGGCGTCACGACGTACATCGAGCTCGGCCCCGACGGGGTGCTGTCCGCCCTCGCCCAGGAGTGCGTCACCGAAGGCGGAGCCGCTGCTTTCGTACCCGTCGTACGGAAGGGGCGTCCGGAGGCCGAGACGGCGATGGCCGCTCTGGCCCGGAGCCATGTCCGTGGGATCGCCGTCGACTGGCATGCGGTCTACGGAACCGGTTCTGTGCGGGTCGACCTGCCGACGTACGCCTTCCAGCGCCGCCGGTACTGGCCGGAAGCGGCGCTGGTACGGCGGAGTGGCCTGCAGACCCAGCCCTCCGGCGTGGATGGTTGGCGTTACCAGGTGTCGTGGAAGCCGTTGACGGACGTTGTGTCCGGCGTGCGGCTGTCGGGGCTGTGGCTGGTGGTTTCGGCGGAGGGCGTGGACGACTCGGTCGTGGTCGGTGCGCTGGCCGAGCGTGGGGCTGAGGTCCGGCAGGTCATCGTTGAGACAGGTACAGATCGTGCGGCTCTGGCCGGTCTGCTGTCGGATGTTGGTCCCGTTGTCGGTGTGGTTTCTCTCCTTGCCGTGGACGAGACCGCGGCTGTTGTCCCGACCGTGACTCTGGTGCAGGCGTTGGGTGATGCCAGGGTGGAGGCGCCTCTGTGGTGCCTGACCCGTGGTGCGGTGAGTGTGGGCCGGTCGGACCGGCTGACGTCGGCGGTTCAGGCCCAGGTGTGGGGTCTGGGCCGGGTTGCTGCCTTGGAGGTTCCGCAGCGTTGGGGCGGTCTGGTCGACCTGCCCGAGGTGTGGGACGAGCGGGCGATGGCCCGTCTGGTTGGTGTACTTGCCGGCAGTAGTGAGGACCAGGTTGCCGTGCGGTCCTCTGGGATCTTCGGGCGTCGACTCGTCCGGGCCGCTGGTGGGGGTACGGGCTCCTGGACGCCGTCGGGGACCGTTCTGGTCACCGGTGGTACGGGTGCGCTGGGCGGCCGGGTTGCTCGCTGGCTGGCGGGGGCGGGTGCCGAGCGTCTGGTGCTGACCAGCCGCCGGGGTGCTGACGCTCCCGGTGCTGCTGAGCTGGTGGAGGAGCTGTCTGGGCTGGGTGTGGAGGTGTCTGTCGTCGCGTGTGACGCCGCCGACCGGGACTCTCTCCGTGCGCTGCTCGCTGCCGAGGCCGCCACGCTGACCGCGGTGGTCCACACCGCCGGTGTGCTCGATGACGGTGTTCTGGACACGCTGACGCCCGACCGATTCGAGACGGTGCTGCGCGCCAAGGCCGTGTCCGCGCTCAACCTGCATGAGCTCACGGTCGAGCTGGGTATCGAGCTCTCCGCCTTCGTGCTCTTCTCGTCCGTCACCGGCACGTGGGGTACGGCCGGTCAGGCCAACTACGCCGCGGCCAATGCCTACCTGGACGCTCTCGCCGAGCAGCGGCGTGCCGCCGGCCTGGCCGCGACCTCGATCGCCTGGGGTCCGTGGGCCGAGGGCGGCATGGCCGCCGACGGCGGCCTGGACAGCCGTATGCGCAAGGGCGGCGTACCGCCCATGGCCGCCGAGTCGGCGGTCGAGGCCCTCGGCCAGGCGCTCGACGCGAACGACACCGCCGTCACCGTCGTGGAAGTGGACTGGGACCGGTTCGCTCCCGGCTTCACCGCCGTACGCCCCAGCCGTCTCCTCGCCGAACTCCCCGAGGCCCGCAACGCCCTCGCCGCGCGTGCGGACGAGAACGGCGGGACAGACAGGGCTGCCGACGGCCGGACCTCCCTCGCACAGCGGCTGGCGGGCCTCTCCGCCGCCGAGCGGGACCGGCTGCTGCTTGATCTCGTACGGAAGGAGGTCGCAGCGGTCCTCGGCCACGCCGGCGCGGAGAGCGTCGGCGCGGGACGGGCCTTCAAGGAGCTCGGGTTCGACTCGCTGACGGCGGTCGAGCTGCGCAACCGCCTGGGCGCGGCCACCGGGCTGCGACTCCCGGCCACGCTGATCTACGACTACCCGACCTCCGCCGACCTCGCCGACCACCTGCGCGGTGAACTGCTCGGCACCGAGGCCGCGGTGGCCGCCCTCGTTCCGACGGCCAACGCCGTCGACGACGATCCGATCGCGATCGTCGCGATGAGCTGCCGCTTCCCCGGGGGCGTGCGTACCCCCGAGGACCTCTGGCAGCTGCTGGCCGCAGGGGGCGACGCGATCGGTGAGTTCCCGGCCGACCGCGGCTGGGACGCCGAGGAATTGTTCGGGCCGCGGTCCGAGCAGGAAGCCTCGTACGCCCGTGAAGGCGGATTCCTCTACGACGTCGCCCAGTTCGACCCCGGCTTCTTCGGTATCTCGCCGCGAGAGGCCGTGGCCATGGACCCGCAGCAGCGGCTCCTCTTGGAGACCTCGTGGGAGGCGTTCGAGCGGGCGGGTATCGACCCGACGTCTCTCCGCGGCAGCCAGGCCGGCGTCTTCGTCGGTACCAACGGGCAGGACTACCTCTCGCTCGTGCTGAACTCCGCCGACGGTGGTGACGGCTTCATGAGCACCGGGAACTCCGCGAGTGTCGTTTCCGGCCGGCTGTCGTACGTCTTCGGTCTCGAAGGGCCGGCGGTCACCGTCGACACGGCCTGCTCGGCGTCGCTCGTGGCCCTGCACCTCGCGGTGCAGGCGCTCCGCAACGGCGAGTGCTCGATCGCCCTGGCCGGCGGTGTGACCGTGATGTCGACGCCGGGTGCGTTCGTCGAGTTCGCCCGCCAGGGCGGGCTCGCCGAGGACGGCCGGATCAAGGCCTTCGCCGCCGACGCGGACGGTACCGGGTGGGGCGAGGGTGTGGGCATGCTGCTCGTGGAGCGGCTGTCTGACGCGCGTCGTAACGGTCACCCGGTGTTGGCTGTCGTTCGTGGCTCGGCCGTCAATCAGGACGGTGCCAGTAATGGTCTGACGGCGCCCAATGGTCCGTCGCAGCAGCGGGTGATCCGGGCTGCTCTGGCGAGCGCGGGTCTGTCGGCTGCGGATGTGGATGCGGTGGAGGCGCACGGTACGGGTACCCGGCTCGGGGACCCGATCGAGGCGCAGGCGCTGCTGGCGACGTACGGGCAGGAGCGGGCGGCTGATCGGCCGCTGCTGCTGGGTTCGATCAAGTCGAACATCGGGCACACGCAGGCTGCGGCCGGTGTCGCCGGTGTGATGAAGATGGTGCTGGCGATGCAGCACGGGGTGCTCCCGGAGACCCTGCACGTGGACCAGCCCACCCCGCACGTCGACTGGACCGCCGGTGACATCGAGCTGCTGACCGGGCAGCGGGCATGGCCGGCGACCGGCCGTCCGCGCCGGGCCGGTGTGTCCTCGTTCGGTGTGAGCGGTACGAACGCCCACACCATCCTGGAGCAGGCACCGGCACCGGAGGTCCCCGAGACGGAGGAAGCCGAGCCCCACGGCAGCCAGCCGTGGATCCTGTCGGGCAGGACGCAAGCGGCCCTGCGCGACCAGGCCGCCCGGCTCCTCGCCCACCTCGACGGACACGGCGAGCTGCGCCCTGTGGACGTCGGTCACTCGCTCGCGGCGGGCCGGGCGGTGCTCGACCATCGTGCTGTGGTCGTCGCGGAAGCGCGGGAGAGGTATCGCGAGGCGCTGACCGCGCTGGCGGCAGGCGACTCCGTCGCCGAGCTCACCCAGGGCGTGGCGAGCACGGAGCAGCGGGTCGCCTTCCTGTTCACCGGGCAGGGGAGCCAGCGGCTCGGGATGGGGCGTGAACTGTACGAAGCCTTCCCGGTGTTCGCGGACGCGCTCGACGCGATCTGTGGCCGGATGGACGCCCATCTGGAACTGCCCCTGAAGGATGTGCTGTTCGGGTCCGAGGGTGCCGTCCTGGACCGGACGGAGTTCACGCAGCCGGCGTTGTTCGCGGTGGAGGTGGCGCTGTTCCGGCTCGTGGAGAGCTGGGGCCTGCGGCCGGACTTCCTGTCCGGGCATTCGATCGGTGAGATCGCCGCCGCGCATGTGGCGGGGGTGTTCTCCCTGGATGACGCGTGTGTGCTGGTGGCGGCGCGTGGTCGTCTGATGCAGGCATTGCCTGCCGGTGGGGTCATGATCGCGGTGGAGGCTTCGGAGGACGAGGTCCTGCCGCTGCTGACCGATCGGGTGAGCATTGCCGCGATCAACGGTCCGACGTCCGTCGTCATCGCCGGTGACGAGGATGCGGCGCTCGCGATCACCGAGTCCTTCGCTGGTCGCAAGTCCAAGCGGCTGACCGTCAGTCATGCCTTCCACTCGCCGCAGATGGACGGGATGCTGGCCGACTTCCGCAAGGTGGCGGAGGGGCTCACGTATGAGGCTCCGAGCATGCCGATCGTGTCCAACCTGACCGGCGCTCTCGTCTCCGACGGTGAGATGGGCTCGGCCGACTTCTGGGTCCGGCACGTCCGGGAGGCGGTCCGCTTCCTCGACGGCGTGCGCGCCCTGGAGGCGGCAGGCGTGACGGCGTACGTCGAGCTCGGGCCCGACGGGGTGCTGTCCGCACTCGCGCAGGACTGCGTGACGGAGGACGCCGCCTTCGTGCCCGTGCTCCGCAAGGGCCGGTCCGAGGCCGAGGTGCTCGTCGCCGCCCTCGCCCAGGCTCACGTCCACGGCGTCGCCGTCGATTGGGAGGCGTACTACGCCGGCACCGGCGCCCGGCGCGTCGACCTGCCCACCTACGCCTTCCAGCGCGAGCGCTACTGGGTGGATTCCTTCGCCGCGCTCGAGGACGCCGTCTCGCTCGGCGTCGAGTCGGCCGGGCACCCCCTGCTCGGTGCCGCGGTCGAGCTGCCGGACACCGGCGGGTTCCTGTTCACCGGTCGGCTTTCCCGCCGTACGCACCCGTGGCTGGCCGACCACGTCGTGGCCGACTCCGTGGTCGTGCCCGGCGCGGCCTTCGTCGAACTGGCCCTGCGGGCCGGGGAAGAGGTCGGCTGCGGCCACCTGCAGGAGCTGATCGGCGAGGCGCCGCTCGTCCTCCCGGAGGACGGGGCGGTACAGCTCCGGCTCACCGTCGGCGGGGCGGACGACGACGGGCGGCGGTCCGTGCAGGTGCACAGCCGCCCGGAGACGGCCGAGAGCGACGGGGCGAACGCCGGGTCCTGGACCTGGTCCCGGCACGCCACCGGCTGCCTCACCGACAGCGAAGCCGGCAACATCGCCGACATCGCCGACAGTGGGGCCTGGCCGCCCGCCGACGCCGAGGAGGTCTCCGTCGAGACGGTCCGCGAGCGGCTCACGGCCGCCGGGCTCTACCACGGTCCGGCCCTGCGGACCCTGACCCAGGTCTGGGTGCGGGGCCAGGAGGTCTTCGCGCAGGCGCGTCTCACCGATGAACTGCGCGCCACTGCAAGAGGGTTCGCCCTTCACCCGGCGCTGCTCGACACCGCGGTACAGGCGTTGGCGGCGACAGGTGACACGGGACGGGAGTCGTTCGCCTGGCGCGGCGTACGGCTGCACGCGGTCGGCGCGGACGCCCTGCGCCTGCGCATCACCCCCGGTGATGCGGACACCGTGTCCGTCGAGCTGGCCGACGAGCAGGGCGTGCCCGTCGCGTCCGTTGAGGCCCTGGTCACCCGGGAGCTCGAGGTCGAGCGGTTCGCGGTGGCCCCGGCCGCCGGGGTGCACGACTCGCTGTTCCGGCTCGACTGGGTGCGTACGACGGTCCCGGCCCGGCCGGCCGCCACGACGCTCGCGGTCATAGGCGAGGGTCGGGAATTCCTCGCCGCTGCCCTGGGGCGTGTGGGCGTGCCCGTTGCGGCGTACGGGGATCTTGCCGCGCTGGACGAGGCCGTCCGCTCTGGTCGGCAGCCGGTGCCCGACACCGTGGTCGTGCCGTTCATGGCGGACTCCCTTCGCACGGAGGTCGGTTCCACGGCGCAGGAGGTGCGTGAGGTCACGCACCGGGCCCTCGCGACCGTGCAGGGCTGGCTGGACAACGGCCGGTTCGCCGGTGCGCGGCTCGCCGTCGTCACCCGCGGCGCGGTGGCCGCCCACACGGACACCGAGGCCAGGGATCTCGCCCACACCCCGGTATGGGGTCTGGTGCGGGCCGCACAGACGGAGCACCCGGACCGGTTCGTCCTCGTCGACCTCGACGCTGACGACGCTTCCGGTAGGGTCCTGCCCGCTGCTCTCGCCTCCGATGAGCCCGAACTGGCCGTACGAGGCGGGGCCTTGTACGTACCCCGGCTGGCCCGGGTAAGCGCCCGGGCGGAGGCCGCCGGGGGTGCGGAGAGCCGTATCGACACCCGCGGCACGGTCCTCGTCACCGGAGCCGGCGGCGGACTCGCCGGCCTCCTCGCCCGCCACCTGGTCGCCGAACACGGTGTGCAGCACTTGCTGCTGACCGGCCGCAGGGGCGCCGAGACGGACACCGCCGCCGAACTCACCGCACAGCTCACCGCGTTGGGAGCACAGGTCACCTGGGCTGCCTGCGACGTTGCGGACCGGGACGCGCTGGCCGCGCTCCTGGCGTCCGTACCCGCCGAGCGTCCGCTGACGGCGGTCGTCCACACCGCGGCCGTCCTGGACGACGGGGTCGTGGACCTGCTCACCCCCGACCGCGTCGACCGGGTCCTGCGGCCCAAGGTCGAAGGGGCGCTCCACCTGCACGAGCTGACCCGTCACCTCGACCTGTCCGCCTTTGTCCTCTTCTCCGCCGCCGCCGGTACCCTCGGTGCCGCGGGCCAGGCCAACTACGCGGCGGCGAACGTCTTCCTCGACGCCCTCGCCCGCCACCGGCGCGCCCACGGACTCACCGCCCTGTCCCTGGTGTGGGGCATGTGGGCGGAGGAGCGCGGCATGGCGGGCCGGCTCACCGAGGCGGAGCGGGAACGCGCCGCACGCGGCGGAGTCGCACCGCTGTCGGCGGCGGACGGCCTGGCGCTCTTCGACGCCGCCCTCGCGGCGGACGACGAGCCGGTGCTGCTGCCGGTCGCGGTCGACCTCCCGACCCTGCGGGCCCGGGCCGCGGACGGCGGGATCCTGCCCGTGTTCCGCGGCCTGGTCCGGACTCCGGTACGGCAGCAGCAGCGGCGGTCGGCGGCGATGACCTCCGGCGCGACCCGGGCGGAGGACACGGCCGCGACCGCCTCCGCCGGCGCGGGTGAGCAGCCGCTCGCGCAGCGGCTGGCCGACCTGTCGGCCGCCGATCGGGAGCGGACCGTACTGGACCTGGTGCGCGGCCAGGTGGCCGCCGTACTCGGGTACAAGTCGGCCGAACTCGTCGGCGAGGAGCAGGCGTTCAAGGAGCTGGGCTTCGACTCGCTGACCGCGGTCGAGCTCCGCAACCGGCTCGGCGCCGCCGCCGGGCTCCGGCTGCCCGCCACCTTGATCTACGACTACCCGAACCCGGCCGCGCTCGCCCGGCAACTGCTGAGCGAGGTGGCCCCGGAGGGCACGGCCGGGCGCACGTTCTCCGTACTGGAGGAACTGGACCGCATCGAGAGCACCTTCTCCGCGCTGGACCCGGCGGAACTGGCCGCCGCGGCCGGCGACGACGCGGCCCACGCACGCGTGGCGGTGCGCCTCCAGGCGCTGCTGGCGCAGTGGAACGAGGCGCGCCGGCCGGACGGCGAGACCGCGGCCGGCGAGATCGAGGACGCGAGCGACGACGAACTGTTCGCCCTCATCGACAAGAAGTTCGGCCAGGGCTGACCCCAACCCCGACCCCATCCCCAACCCCACCCACCCCCAGGCCGTACCGCCGGAACCCCTGTTCCGGCGGTACGGCCACCGTCTTCCCGGAATTGCTCAATATCCTCGGGTCCCCTTGAACTCCCCTGAACTCCCTTGAATTTCCCTGAGTCCCTCCGCGGTCTCGATCACGCGAATAGGTGAAGCGCCAGTGGCGACGAACGAAGCAAAGCTCCGCGAATACCTCAAGAAGGTCACAACGGATCTCGACGAGGCGTACGGACGTCTCCGGGACATCGAGAGCCAGGCCCACGAGCCCATCGCCATCACGGCCATGAGTTGCCGCTTCCCCGGCGGCGTACGGTCCCCCGAGGAACTGTGGGACCTGCTCGCCTCCGGCGGTGACGCCCTCACCGAATTCCCCACGGACCGGGGCTGGGACCTGGACCACCTGTTCTCGGACGACCCCGACGACCAGGGCACCTCCACCACCCGTGAGGGCGGCTTCCTCAGCGGCGCGTCCGCGTTCGACGCCCACTTCTTCGGGATCTCCCCGCGCGAGGCCATGGCGATGGACCCGCAGCAGCGGCTGCTGCTGGAGACCTCGTGGGAGGCGTTCGAGCGCGCCGGAATCGACCCGCACGTCCTCCGCGGCAGCCAGTGCGGGGTGTTCGTCGGCATGAACGGCTCGGACTACCTCACCCCGCTGCTGGAGGCCGCCGAGGACTACGCGGGCCACCTCGGCACCGGCAACGCGTCCAGCGTGCTGTCCGGCCGGCTGTCCTACACCTTCGGCCTCGAAGGCCCCGCCGTCACCGTCGACACCGCCTGCTCGGCCTCGCTCGTCGCCCTCCACCTGGCGGTGCAGGCCCTACGGGCCGGGGAATGCGCGCTGGCCGTCGCCGGCGGCGTGCACGTGATGTCCACCCCCGGGCTCTTCGTGGAGTTCAGCAAGCAGCGCGGCCTGTCCGCCGACGGCCGGTGCAAGGCATTCGCGGCCGGAGCCGACGGCTTCGGCCCGGCGGAAGGCGTGGGCGTCCTGCTCCTGGAGCGGCTGTCGGACGCGCGGCGGAACGGGCGTCCGGTGCTGGCCGTGGTCCGGGGCTCGGCGATCAACCAGGACGGTGCGAGCAACGGGCTGACCGCCCCGAACGGGCCGTCGCAGCAGCGCGTCATCCGGCAGGCCCTGGCCAACGCCCGGCTCTCCACCGACCAGGTCGACGTGGTGGAGGCACACGGTACGGGTACGTCGCTGGGCGACCCGATCGAGGCGCAGGCGCTGCTGGCGACGTACGGCCAGGAGCGGGCGGCCGGGCAGCCGCTGCTGCTGGGATCGGTCAAGTCCAACATCGGGCACACCCAGGCCGCCGCCGGTGTCGCCGGCGTGATGAAGATGGTGCTGGCCATGCAGCACGGGGTGCTGCCGGCCTCGCTGCACATCGACGAGCCGTCGCCGCACGTGGACTGGGAGTCGGGCGCGGTCGCCCTGCTCACGGAGCAGACGGCATGGCCCGAGACGGCGCACCCGCGTCGTGCGGGTGTGTCGTCGTTCGGGTTCAGTGGGACGAACGCGCACGTGATCGTGGAGCAGGCGCCGGAGGCGGAGGCTTCTGCGGCCGAGTCTGACGTGCGCTCTGGCATGCCGGTGGTGCCGTGGGTGTTGTCGGGCAAGAGCGCGGGGGCGTTGCGGGCGCAGGCGGAGCGGCTGGCGGGCTGGTCGGCGGATGCGGATCCGCTGGATGTGGGCTGGTCGCTGGCGTCGACGCGGGCGGGTCTGGAGCACCGGGCGGTGGTGTTCGGTGATCACGCGGCGGGTGTGGCTGCGGTGGCGTCGGGTGCGCTCGCCGCGGGTGTGGTGACCGGGTCCGTGGTGGGTGGCAAGACCGCCTTCGTGTTCCCGGGCCAGGGCTCGCAGTGGGTGGGGATGGCTGCGGCGCTGTTGGAGTCGTCTCCTGCGTTTGCTGCGCGGGTTGATGAGTGTGCGAAGGCGTTGGAGGCGTTCACCGACTGGTCGTTGGTGGATGTGCTGCGTGGTGCCGATGGCGCGCCGTCGCTGGAGCGGGTGGATGTGGTTCAGCCTGCGCTGTTTGCGGTGATGGTGTCGTTGGCGGAGGTGTGGCGGGGCGCGGGTGTGCGTCCGGGTGCGGTGATCGGTCATTCGCAGGGCGAGATTGCCGCCGCGTGCGTGGCGGGGATCCTGTCGCTGGAGGACGCGGCCCGGGTGGTGGCGTTGCGGAGTCAGGCCATCGGCCGAGTCCTGGCGGGTCTGGGCGGAATGGTGTCCGTACCGCTGCCCGCGGAGGAGGTCCGGGAGCGGATCGCGGTGTGGGGTGAGGAGCGGATCTCCGTCGCCGCCGTCAACGGCCCGTCCTCTGTGGTCGTCTCGGGCGAGGTCCAGGCCCTCGAAGAGCTCCTGGTCACCTGTGAGGCGGACGGAGTTCGGGCCCGGCGGATCGCGGTGGACTACGCCTCCCACTCCGCGCAGGTCGATCTGCTGCGGCAGGAGCTGGCCGAGCTTCTCGCGCCGATCGTTCCGCGGGCGGCCGAGGTGCCGTTCTTGTCCACCGTCACGGGTGAGTGGGTGAAGGGGCCTGAGCTGGATGCCGGTTACTGGTTCCGGAACCTGCGGCAGACCGTGGAGCTGGAGCAGGCCACCCGCAGCCTCCTCGACCAGGGCTTCGGTGTGTTCATCGAGTCCAGCCCGCACCCGGTCCTGACCGTCGGCATGCAGGAGACCGTCGAGGACGCAGGCCGCGAGGCCGCCGTTCTGGGGTCGTTGCGTCGTAATGAGGGCGGGCTGGAGCGTTTCTGGCTCTCCCTGGGTGAGGCTTACGTCCGGGGCGCGACTGTCGACTGGGATGCGGTGTTCGCGGGTACGGGTGCTCGGCGTGTGGATCTGCCGACCTACGCCTTCCAGTCGCAGCGGTACTGGCCTGAGGCCGCGCTGGTCGAGGCGGATGTGCTGCCGGCGGAGAGCGCGGTCGATGCCCGTTTCTGGGACGCGGTCGAACGTGAGGATCTCGCCGCGCTCACAGCCGAGCTGCGTATTGAGGGCGACCAGCCGCTGACCGCCCTGCTTCCCGCGTTGTCCTCGTGGCGGCGGCAGAGCCGCGAGCAGTCAACGGTCGATGGCTGGCGCTACCGGGTCACCTGGAAGCCCCAAGCCGAAGCCACCACCGCCACTCGTCTCTCCGGAACTTGGCTGGTCGTCGTGCCCGAGGCCCTGGAGGGCCCGGCCGGTGACACAGCTACCGCCGTCCTGCGGGTGCTCGCCGACCGCGGTGCGGACGTCCGTACCGTCACCGTGACCCCGGACATGGCCGACCGTGACGCGCTCACCGCCACCCTGACGGCGGCCACCGATGACGGGACTGCCCCCGCCGGCGTCCTCTCCCTCCTCGCCTTCGCCGCCGGGCTCGCGCTGTCTCAGGCACTCGGTGACGCCGGCGTGGCCGCACCCCTGTGGTGTGTCACCCAGGGCGCGGTCGCCGTCGGGCGGTCCGAGCGGGTCGAGGACCCGGAGCAGGCGCTGATCTGGGGTCTCGGCCGCGTCGCCTCCATGGAGCAGGGGGGCCGTTGGGGCGGTCTGGTCGATCTGCCCCCGCAGGCCGACGACCGGACCCTCGACCGGCTCGTGGGAGTCCTCGCCGGTGACGGAGCCGAGGACCAGGTCGCAGTCCGCGCCTCCGGGGTCTTCGTACGGAGGCTCGTCCGCGCCCGCCTGGCCGAGACGCCAGCGGTGCGGGAGTGGCGTCCGCGCGGGACGACGCTGGTCACCGGCGGTACGGGCGCCCTCGGCGCGCACGTGGCCCGCTGGCTGGCCGAGAACGGCGCCGAGCACCTGATCCTCACCAGCCGGCGCGGCCCCGACGCCCCCGGCGCAGACGGGCTGCGCGACGAACTGACCGCGCTCGGCGCCCAGGTCACCCTCACCGCCTGCGACGTCAGCGACCGCGATGCCCTCGCCGCGCTCATCGCCTCCGTACCCGCCGACCAGCCGCTCACCGCGGTCGTGCACACGGCGGCCGTCCTCGACGACGGCGTCATCGAGGCGCTCACCCCCGAGCAGATCGAGCGGGTCCTGCGCGTCAAGGTCGACGCGACACGCCACCTGCACGAGCTGACCCAGGACCTCGACCTGTCCGCGTTCGTCCTCTTCTCCTCCTTCGCCGCCACCTTCGGCGCTCCCGGCCAGGGGAACCAAGCGCCCGGCAATGCCTTCCTCGACGCCTTCGCCGAGTACCGGCGCGCCTCTGGCCTGCCCGCGACCTCAATCGCCTGGGGCCCTTGGGGCAGCGCGGATGGGGACGACAGTGCGGCGGGCGACCGCATGCGCCGCCACGGCATTCTCGCCATGGCGCCCGAGCGGACCCTGGCGTCGCTGCGGCACGCCCTCGACCGCGACGAGACCACCCTGACCGTGGTCGACATGGACTGGAAGCGGTTCACCCTCGCCTTCACCGCCGACCGGCCCCGGCCGCTGCTCCTGGAGCTGCCCGAGGCCCGGCGGATCATCGAGAGCGCGGAACGGGACTCCGCCGAGGACCTGGCCGGGGGAGTGCCGCTCACCCAGCAGCTGGCCGGGCTGCCCGACGTCGAGCGGGAACGCCTGCTGCTGGACCTGGTCCGGACGGCTGTCGCCGCCGTTCTCGGCCATGCCGACCTCGCGGCGGTGGAGGCCGGCCGGGCCTTCAAGGAACTGGGCTTCGACTCCCTCACCTCCGTCGAGCTGCGCAACCGGCTCGGCGCGGTGACCGGGCTGAAGCTGCCGGCCAGCCTGGTCTTCGACCACCCCACCCCCGCCGCCGTCGCCGCGTACCTGCTGGCCGGGATCGTGCCCGACGCGGTGGCGGGCGGGGCCCCGCTGCTGGAGGAGATCGACAAGCTGGAGACCGTACTGGAACGGGGCACCTCCGACAGCGTCGTACGGGCCCGGGTGACGATGCGGCTGCAGTCGCTGCTGGCGAAGTGGAACGACAGCGAGGACCCGGCCGGGAGGCAGGCCGGCCCGGGTGCCGGGGACGGCTCCGTGGCCGGCCTCGGGCTCGGTGGGGCGGCAGCCGCACCGGACGCCGTGCTCGACGAGGTCGAGCAGCTCCAGGACGCCAGCGACGAGGAGCTGTTCGCCTTTATCAACAAGGGCCTCGGGCGTTATTGACGGCTTGCCGATTATTGGTGAAGATGGCCAGCCCCCTGAGTAATTCCCTGGGGGTCACTGCCCCCTATGAACTGCCCCCTACGCATTCCTCCACCCAGGGGTGCGTAGGGGGCAGTTAGGGGTTGTCGGGGGGATTGAGCGCGAAATAGCCTGCCGCCGAGCAGTCGCTTCGCCCGACGGATGAAGCGATCGCATTTCCCGATGTCAATTCTCGGCTCTGCACACAGTTTTCCGATGCCGTCTGCTGCAAATGGGTGGTTGCGTTAAATGGCGAATGAAGAGACGCTGCGGGACTACCTGAAGCTGGTGACGGCGGATCTGCACCAGACGCGTCAGCGGCTTCGCGACGTAGAGGCGAAGAACCAGGACCCCATTGCCATCGTCGGCATGGGCTGCCGCTACCCCGGAGGCGCAACCTCTCCCGAGGAACTGTGGCAGCTGGTCGTCGACGGCGTCGACGCCATCACCGGATTCCCCGCCGAGCGCGGCTGGGACATGGAGACCGTCTACCACCCCGACCCCGAGCATCCGGGCACCAGCTACGCCAACCAGGGCGGCTTCGTACGGGACTTCGCGCGGTTCGACCCCTCGCTCTTCGGGATCTCCCCGCGCGAGGCCCTCGCCATGGACCCCCAGCAGCGGCTGCTCCTGGAGACCTCCTGGGAGGCGTTCGAGCGCGCCGGCATCGACCCGACCTCGATGCGCGGCAAGCAGGTCGGCGTGTTCGTGGGCACCAGCAACCACGACTACCTGACGGCGCTGCTGAGCTCCTCCGAGAACGTCGAGGGCTACCTCGGCACCGGAAACGCGGCGAGCGTGGCCTCGGGCCGGCTGTCGTACACCTTCGGTCTCGAGGGCCCGGCCGTCACCGTCGACACCGCCTGCTCGTCCTCGCTCGTCGCCCTGCACCTGGCCGTGCAGGCGCTGCGCAACGGCGAGTGCTCGCTCGCCCTCGCCGGCGGCGCCACCCTGATGGCGGCGCCCGGCACCTTCATCGACTACAGCAAGCAGCGCGGCCTCGCCGTAGACGGCCGCTGCAAGGCGTTCTCGCCGGACGCCGACGGCTTCAGCCTCGCCGAAGGCGTCGGTGTCCTCCTCGTGGAGCGGCTCTCCGACGCCCGCCGCAAGGGCCACCCCGTCCTCGCCGTCATCCGCGGTACCGCCGTCAACCAGGACGGTGCCAGCAACGGCCTGACCGCCCCCAACGGCCCGTCGCAGCAGCGCGTCATCCTCCAGGCACTGTCCAATGCCCGGCTCACGCCCGACCAGGTGGACGCCGTGGAGGCGCACGGTACGGGAACCGGCCTCGGTGACCCCATCGAGGCGCAGGCGATCATCGCCACCTACGGCCAGGACCGCCCCGACGGGCGGCCGTTGTGGCTGGGCTCCCTCAAGACCAACATCGGCCACGCGCAGGCCGCCGCCGGCGTTGCCGGAGTCATCAAGAGCGTCATGGCGATGCGGCACGCGGTGCTGCCGCGCACCCTGCACGTGGCCGAGCCGACCCCGCACGTCGACTGGTCGGCGGGCGACGTGTCCCTGCTCACCGAGGCGCGGCCCTGGCCGCAGCACGACGGGCCCCGCCGGATCGGAGTCTCCTCCTTCGGCATGAGCGGCACCAACGCGCACATCATCCTGGAGAGCGCCGAGGAACCCGCCGAGAATTCGGCCGAGGAACCCGCCGCCGAACCGGCTGCCGTCCTGCCGGTCGTCCTGTCCGGCAAGACCGAGGCTGCGCTGCGGGCCCAGGCTGCCGCGCTGCACGCCCACCTCACGGCCCGTCCCGAGTACCGCATCGCGGACGTTGCCTACGCGCAGGCGCTCACCCGGGCCGCCCTGGACCGTCGTGCGGCGGTCGTCGCCGAGGGCCGGGAAGGCCTGATGGCGGGACTCGCGGCGGTCGCGGAGGGCCGCCCGTCGGCCGACGTGGTCGAAGGCGCCGCCACGGAGGGCAAGCTGGCGTTCCTGTTCACGGGACAGGGGAGCCAGCGCCTGGGCATGGGCCGGGAGTTGTACGAGACGTACCCGGTGTTCGCGGACGCGCTGGACGCGGTGTGCGAGCGGCTTGACCTCGAACTCCCCTTGAAGGACGTGCTGTTCGCGGCGGACGCGGAGCTGCTGGACCGGACGGAGTTCACCCAGCCGGCGCTGTTCGCGGTCGAGGTGGCGCTGTTCCGGCTGGTGGAGAGCTGGGGTCTGCGGCCGGACTTCCTGGCCGGGCACTCCATCGGTGAGATCGCCGCCGCGCACGTTGCGGGTGTGCTGTCCCTGGAGGACGCGTGCACCCTGGTCGCTGCCCGTGGCCGGCTGATGCAGGCGCTGCCCGCCGGTGGTGTGATGATCGCGGTGGAGGCCTCGGAGGACGAGGTTCTGCCGCTGCTGACCGACCGGGTGAGCATCGCGGCCGTCAACGGTCCGCGGGCCGTCGTCGTGGCCGGTGACGAGGACGCGGCGGTCGCCGTTGCGGAGGCCTTCCCGGATCGGAAGACCAAGCGCCTCACCGTCAGTCACGCCTTCCACTCCCCGCACATGGACGGCATGCTGGACGCCTTCCGCGAGGTCGCGCAGGGGCTGACGTACGAGGCCCCCCGCATCCCGGTCGTCTCCAACCTGACCGGCGCCCTCGTCACCGACGAGATGGCCTCGGCCGAGTTCTGGGTCCGGCACGTCCGCGAGGCCGTCCGCTTCCTCGACGGCATCCGTTGGCTGGAGAGCCGCGGAGTCACCGCGTACGTCGAACTCGGCCCCGGCGGCGTCCTCTCCGCCCTCGGCCAGGACTGCCAGACCGCGGCCGGCCCCCGCGCTGCCGCCTTCCTGCCCGCGCTCCGCACCGGCCGCCCCGAGGCGTGGTCCCTGACCGCCGCCGTCGCCGGTGCACATGTCCGGGGGCACTCCCCGGACTGGGCCGGCCGCTTCGCCGGGACCGGCGCACGCCGTGTCGAGCTGCCGACGTACGCCTTCCAGCGCGAGCTGTACTGGCCGCGCGACCCCTTCACCGATCTGACCGACCCCGCCGACGGCCGCGAACTCGGCGCCACCGACGCCAAGTTCTGGGAGGTCGTCGACAGCGAGGACCTGGCCGCGCTCGCCGACACCCTCGGTGTCGACGGCGACGAGCCGCTCAGCAGCGTGCTCCCCGCGCTCTCGGCCTGGCACCGCCGGCACCGCGACCGCGACACCGTGGGTGGCTGGCGCTACCGCGTCACCTGGAAACCGCTCACCGACGCCGCCCCCGGGCCCCTGGCCGGGCACTGGCTCCTGGCCGTGCCCGCCGGATACGAGGACGCCCTCTGGGCCGTCGCCGCTGCCGAGGCCCTGGCCGCCCGCGGCACCACTGTCAGCACCCTGGCCGTCAACACGACGGCCGACGACCGGGCCGCCCTCGCCCACCGGATCGCCGAGACCCTGGCCGGGGCGGACGCGCCCGCCGGGGTGCTCTCGCTGCTCGCCCTCGACGAGCGTCCGCACCCCGAGGACCCGGCGCTGCCCGCCGGCCTCGCCGCCACCCTGGCCCTCGTCCAGGCGCTGGGCGACGCGGACGTGGACGCCCCGCTCTGGGCCGCCACCCAGGGCGCGGTGTCCACCGGCCGTTCCGACCGGCTCACCGGCCTCGCCCAGGCCCCGCTCTGGGGCCTCGGCCGTACCGCCGCCCTCGAACTGCCCGGCCGCTGGGGCGGCCTCGTCGACCTGCCGCCGACCCCCGACGACCGCTCCGCCGCACGGCTCGCGGACGTCCTGGGCGGGCTGGGCGCCGAGGACCACCTCGCCGTGCGTTCCACCGGCATCTTCGTCCGCAGGCTGGCCCGCGGCGTCCAGGAGCAGGCCCCCGCCGCCGAGTGGACCACCTCCGGCACCGCCCTGGTCACCGGCGCCACCGGCGCGCTCGGCCGCCACGTGTCCCGCTGGCTCGCCCGTACCGGCGCCGAGCACCTGCTGCTGGTGAGCAGGCGCGGCCCCGAAGCCGACGGGGCGCACGAACTCGCCGCCGAACTGCGTGCTCTGGGCGCCGAGGTCACCCTCGCGGCCTGCGACGTCGCCGACCGCGACGCCGTGGCCGCGCTGCTCGCCGCGATCCCGGCCGAACTCCCCCTGACCACCGTCGTCCACGCCGCCGGCGTGCTCGACGACGGGGTCCTCGACGCGCAGACCCCGCAGCGTCTGGCGGCCGTCATGCGCCCCAAGGCCCACGCGGCACAGATCCTGCACGAGCTGACCCGCGAGCTGGACCTGGACCTCTCGGCGTTCGTTCTCTTCTCCTCCCTCGCCGCCGCGTTCGGCGCCGCGGGGCAGGCCAACTACGCCGCCGCGAACGCCTCCCTGGACGCACTCGCCGAGCAGCGCCGCGCCGACGGCCTGCCCGCCACCGTGATCTCCTGGGGCGCCTGGGCGGAGGGCGGCATGGCCACCGACGAACTCGTCGCCGAGCGCCTGCGGTCCGCCGGCCTCCCGGCCCTGGCCCCCGAACTGGCCCTGTCGGCCATGCACATGGCGCTCACCCTGGACGAGACCGCTTCCCTCGTCGCCGACATCGACTGGGACCGCCTGGCACCCGGCCTCACCGCCGTACGCCCCTGCCCGCTGATCGCCGACCTCCCCGAGGCCGTGCACGCCCTCGCCGCGGCCGACGCACCCGACGCGGCTGCCGGGACCGCCGACTCCTTCGCTCGGCAGCTCGCGCAGGCATCGGCGGCCGAACGGGATGAGCTCGCCCTGGAGTTCGTCCGTACCCAGATTGCCGCCGTGCTCGGCTACCCGGGCCCCGGTTCCGTCGACCCGGCCATCGCCTTCCGGGACCTCGGCTTCGACTCCCTGACCGCGGTGGAGATCCGCAACCTCCTCACCTCCCGGACGGGGCTGCGGCTGCCCGCGACCCTGATCTTCGACTACCCCAATTCCCTGTCCCTGGCCTCCTTCCTCCAGGGCGAACTCCTGGGCGCACAGCCCGCGCAGCCCGCGGAGCCGGCTCCGGTCCGGAGCACCGCCGACGCCGATGACGACCCCATTGCGATCGTCGCCATGAGCTGCCGCTTCCCCGGCGGCGTGGACACTCCGGAGCAGCTGTGGGAGCTGCTCGTCAACGGGCGCGACGCCGTCTCCGGCTTCCCCGCCGACCGCGGCTGGGACCTCGACGGCCTGTACGACCCGGAGTCCGTCGCCGAGAACACCACCTATGTCCGCGAGGGCGGCTTCCTCGCCGACGCCACCGAGTTCGACCCCGCCTTCTTCGGCATCTCGCCGCGCGAGGCCCTCGCCATGGACCCGCAGCAGCGGCTGCTCCTGGAAACCTCGTGGGAGGTCTTCGAGCGGGCCGGCATCGACCCCGCCACCGTGCGCGGTGACCGGATCGGCGTGTTCACCGGCACCAACGGCCAGGACTACCTCGACGTCATCCTCGCCGCCCCCGACGGCACCGAGGGCTTCCTCGGCACCGGCAACGCGGCAAGCGTCGTCTCCGGGCGCGTCAGCTACGTCCTGGGCCTGGAAGGCCCGGCCGTCACCGTCGACACCGCCTGCTCGTCCTCGCTGGTGGCCCTGCACTGGGCGATCCAGGCCCTGCGGGCCGGCGAGTGCACCATGGCACTCGCGGGCGGCGTGACCGTCATGTCCACCCCCGCCTCCTTCATCGACTTCAGCCGCCAGCGCGGCCTGGCGGAGGACGGCCGCATCAAGGCCTTCGCCGCCGCCGCCGACGGCACCGGCTGGGGCGAGGGCCTCGGCATGCTGCTCGTCGAGCGGCTCTCCGACGCCCGCCGCAACGGCCACCCGGTCCTCGCCCTGGTCCGCGGCTCGGCCGTGAACCAGGACGGCGCGAGCAACGGCCTGACCGCGCCCAACGGCCCGTCGCAGCAGCGGGTCATCCGCCAGGCCCTGGCCAGTGCCGGCCTGTCCGCCGCCGAGGTGGACGCGGTCGAGGCCCACGGTACGGGCACCCGGCTCGGCGACCCCATCGAGGCGCAGGCCCTGCTGGCCACGTACGGCCAGGACCGCCCCGACGGCCGGCCCCTGCTGCTCGGTTCGATCAAGTCGAACATGGGCCACACGCAGGCCGCCGCCGGTGTCGCCGGCGTGATGAAGATGGTGCTGGCCATGCAGCACGGGGTGCTGCCGCAGACCCTGCACGTGGACGAGCCCACCCCGCACGTCGACTGGACGGCCGGTGACATCACCCTGCTGGCCGAGCAGGTGGAATGGCCCGAGACCGGGCGCCCCCGCCGGGCCGGCATCTCCTCGTTCGGCATCAGCGGCACCAACGCCCACACCATCATCGAACAGGCCCCGGAATCCCAGCCTGCCGAACCGGCGTCGGCGGACGGACCGCTGCCGTGGATCCTCTCGGCCAAGACCCCGGAGGCCCTGCGCGACCAGGCCCGCGGCCTGCACATCCACGCCGCCCGGCACCCCGAGCTGCACCCCGCCGACCTCGGCCTCTCCCTGGCCCTCGGCCGCTCCGCGTTCGAACACCGCGCCGCCGTGGTGGCCGCGGACCGTGCCGGGCTGCTCGACGGACTGGCCGCGCTCGCCGAGGGTGCGCCGACCGCCGGGCTCGTGGCGGGATCGCCGACGGCCGGCAAGGTCGCCTTCCTGTTCACCGGGCAGGGCAGCCAGCGGCTCGGCATGGGCCGCGAACTGTACGACTCCCACCCGGTGTTCGCGGACGCGCTGGACGCGGCCTGCGCCCACCTGGATGCGCTGCTCGAACTGCCCCTGAAGGACGTGCTGTTCGGGGACGATGGCGGCCTGCTGGACGAGACGCGCTTCACCCAGCCGGCGCTGTTCGCGGTCGAGGTGGCGCTGTTCCGGCTGCTGGAGAGCTGGGGTGTTCGGCCGGACTTCCTGTCCGGTCACTCCATCGGTGAGATCGCCGCCGCGCATGTGGCGGGTGTCCTGTCGCTGGAGGACGCCTGTGCGCTGGTCGCGGCGCGTGGCCGGTTGATGCAGGCACTGCCCGGCGGTGGCGTGATGATCGCCGTCCAGGCGTCGGAGGAGGAGATCCTGCCGCTGCTGACGGGCGGCCGGGTGAGCATCGCGGCGGTCAACGGTCCGGAGTCGGTGGTCATCGCCGGTGACGAGGACGCCGCCGTCGCGGTCGTGGAGGTGCTCCACGACCGGAAGAGCAAGCGACTGACGGTCAGTCATGCATTCCACTCGCCGCACATGGACGGCATGCTGGACGAGTTCCGCCGTGTGGTGGAAGGGCTGTCGTTCGAGGCTCCACGGATCCCGATCGTGTCCAACCTGACCGGCGCCCTGGTCACCGGCGGCGAGATGGCTTCGGCCGGGTTCTGGGTGCGGCATGTCCGGGAGGCCGTCCGCTTCCTCGACGGCGTCCGCGCCCTGGAGGCGGCCGGCGTGACGACGTACGTCGAGCTCGGCCCCGACGGCGTGCTGTCGGCCCTCGCACAGGAATGCACCGAGGCGGACGCTGCCTTCGTGCCGGTCCTCCGCGCGGGCCGTCCTGAGGCCGAGGCGCTGGTCACCGCCCTCGCACGGGCCCATGTGCACGGAGTCGGCGTCGACTGGACGCGGTACTTCTCCGGGACCGGCGCCCGGCGCGTCGACCTGCCCACCTACCCCTTCCAGCGGCAGCGCTACTGGCCGGCCGTCTCCGCCCTCTACCTCGGGGACGTCGCGGCGATCGGACTCGAGGACACGGCCCACCCGCTCCTCAGTGCAGGCGTCGCCCTGCCCGAGTCGGACGGCATGGTGTTCGCCGCCCGCCTCGCCCTGTCCACCCACCCCTGGCTGGCCGACCACGCCATCCTCGGCAGCGTCCTGCTGCCCGGTACGGCCTTCGTGGAGCTCGCGATCCGCGCCGGTGACCAGCTCGGCTGCGACCACCTCGAGGAGCTCACCCTCGAGGCGCCCCTCGTGCTGCCCGAACGGGGCGGCGTCCAGCTGCGCGTGTGGGTCGGCGCCGCCGACGGAACCGGCCGCCGGCCGTTCGCCCTGCACTCTCGGGCCGAGGGCCTGGCGGCCGAGGAGCCCTGGACGCGGCACGCCGCCGGCGTGCTCGCCGAAGACGGCCGCCCGGCGGCCGGCTTCGACCTGACCGCCTGGCCCCCGGCCGGCGCCACCGAAGTACCGCTCGACGGCCGCTACGACGCGCTCGACGGCATCGGCTTCGCCTACGGCCCCACCTTCCGGGGCCTGCGTACGGCATGGCAGCTCGACGGCGCGGTGTACGCCGAGGTCAGGCTCCCCGAGGGGACCGAGGACCAGGCGGGCCGCTTCGGCCTGCACCCCGCGCTGCTCGACGCGGCCCTGCACGCCATTGGGCTGGACGGCATCGGGGCCGACGACGGCCGGGGCCGACTGCCCTTCGCCTGGTCCGGGGTGTCGCTGTACGCGGGCGGGGCGAGCACGCTGCGTGTCCGCCTCACCCCGGCCGGGGCCGAGGGCGTCCGACTGGAGATCGCCGACGCAGCCGGCGCGCCCGTCGCGGCCGTCGAGTCGCTCGGGTTGCGCCCGGTGACCGCCGACCAGCTGCGCGCCGTGCGCGCCACGTACCACGAGTCCGTGTTCCGCCAGCAGTGGACGGAACTCTCCGGCCTCGCCGCCCCGGACCCGGCCCCCGCGGTCCGGTACGCCGTCCTCGGCGACACCCGCCACGCCGGCCTCCACACCGACCGTTACGCGGACCTGGCAGCGCTGGCCGCCGCAGTCGACGCCGGGGCGGCCGTACCGGACGAGGTCCTCGTCCACCTCGCCCCGGCGCCCGCTCCTCTGTCCGCGCCGGCCGTGCACGGTGCCGCGCACGACGCGCTCGCCCTCACCCAGGCATGGCTGGCGGACGAGCGGTTCGCCGCCGCCCGGCTGGTGTTCGTCACCCGTGGCGCGGTGGCCGCCGCGCCGGACGAGGACGTCACCGACCTCGCCGCCGCCACGGTGTGGGGTCTGCTGCGGTCCGCGCAGACCGAGAACCCCGGCCGTATCGCGCTCGTGGACGCCGACCCCGCCGTCGACCTCGCCGCCGCCCTGCGCGCAGCGCTCACCTCCGACGAGGAGCGCTTCGCGCTGCGCGCCGACACCGTGCTCGTCCCGCGCCTGGCCCGGGTCGAAACGGGGGAGCAGGACGACCAGGCCGGCACCGCTGGCACCGGGCGCGGCCCCGCCTTCGGGCCCGATGGCACGGTGCTGATCACCGGAGCCACCGGTGCGCTGGGCGGGCTGATCGCCCGGCACCTGGCCACCGCCCACGGCGTGCGCCGCCTGCTGCTCGTCGGCCGGCGCGGCGCCGACGCACCCGGCGCGGCCGAACTCGTCCTCGAACTCGCCGAGTCGGGCGCCACGGCGAGCTGGGCGGCCTGCGACGTGGCCGACCGGGACGCCCTCGCCGCACTGCTCGCGACCGTCCCCGCCGAGCACCCGCTCACGGCGGTCGTCCACACCGCCGGCGTCCTCGACGACGGGATCATCTCCTCCCTCACCCCCGACCGGCTCTCGGCGGTGCTGCGCCCCAAGGTGGACGCGGCCTGGAACCTGCACGAGCTGACCCGGGACCTGGACCTCTCCGCCTTCGTGCTCTTCTCCTCCACCTCCGGCCTGTTCGGCGGCCCCGGCCAGGGCAACTACGCCGCCGCCAACTCCTTCCTGGACGCCCTCGCCCAGCACCGCCGGGCCCAGGGCCTGCCGGCCGCCGCGCTCGCCTGGGGCCTGTGGTCCGTGGCCGACGGCATGGCCGGCGCCCTGGACGCCGCCGACGTCAACCGCATGCGCCGGGCCGGACTGCCCCCGCTGACGGCGACCGACGGCCTGCGGCTGTTCGACACCGCAGTCGCCCTCGACGACGCGTCCATGGCCCTCATGCGCGTGGACACCGACGCCCTGCGCCCCCAGGCCGCCGCGGGCACCATCGCCCCGCTGCTGCGCGGCCTCGTACGGGGCGTCGCCCGCCGGTCCGTCGACACCGCGGCTGGCGCCGCCGGCACCGAGTCGGAGCTGCGGGCCCGCCTGGCCGGGCTGTCCGCCGCCGAACAGGACCGCGCGCTGCTGGACCTGGTCCGTGCGCAGGTGGCGGCCGTGCTCGGACACGCCGGCCCCGCCGCCGTCGAGTCGGGGCGGGCCTTCAAGGAGCTGGGCTTCGACTCGCTCACCGCGGTGGAACTCCGCAACCGGCTGTCCGCCGCCACCGCCCTGCGACTGCCCGCCACCCTGATCTTCGACTATCCGGACCCGACGGTCCTCGCCCGCCACCTGCGCACCGAGCTGATCGGCGACACGGACGCGGCCACGGCCACGGACACCGGGCTCGCGGCTCCTGCGAGCACCATCGCCACCGCCGCTGCCGACGACGAGCCCATCGCCATCGTCGCCATGAGCTGCCGCTACCCCGGAGACATCCGCACTCCCGAGGACCTCTGGCAGCTCCTGACGGCCGGCGAGGACGGCATCACCCGCCTCCCCGAGAACCGCGGCTGGGACACCGAGGCCCTCTACCACCCCGACCCCGAGCACCCGGGCACCTCGTACGCCCGAGAGGGCGGCTTCCTGCACGACGCCGCCGAGTTCGACGCCTCCTTCTTCGGGATCTCCCCGCGCGAGGCCCTCGCCATGGACCCCCAGCAGCGCCTGCTGCTGGAGACCACCTGGGAGGTCTTCGAACGCGCCGGAATCGCCCCGTCCGCGGTGCGCGGCAGCCGTACGGGCGTCTTCGCGGGCGTCATGTACCACGACTACGGCGCACGCCTGCACGCCGTGCCCGACGGGGTCGAGGGCTACCTCGGCACGGGCAGCTCCAGCAGCATCGTCTCGGGCCGCGTCGCCTATACCTTCGGCCTGGAGGGCCCGGCGGTCACCGTCGACACGGCCTGCTCCTCCTCGCTGGTCGCCCTGCACCTCGCGGCGCAGGCGCTGCGCAACGGCGAGTGCTCGCTCGCCCTGGCGGGCGGTGTCACCGTGATGTTCACGCCCGGCACCTTCATCGAGTTCAGCCGCCAGCGCGGACTGGCCGCGGACGGACGCTGCAAGTCCTTCGCTGCCGCCGCCGACGGCACCGGCTGGGGCGAGGGGGCGGGCATGCTCCTGCTGGAGCGGCTCTCCGACGCCCGTCGCAACGGCCACCAGGTCCTGGCGGTCGTACGGGGCTCCGCCGTCAACCAGGACGGCGCCAGCAACGGCCTCACCGCCCCCAACGGCCCCTCCCAGCAGCGCGTCATCCGCCAGGCCCTCGCCAACGCCCGCCTGACCGCCGCCGAGGTGGACGCCGTTGAGGCGCACGGCACCGGCACCACTCTCGGCGACCCGATCGAGGCACAGGCGCTGCTGGCCACCTACGGCCGCGAACACGCCGAAGAACGGCCGCTGTTGCTCGGTTCGGTGAAGTCCAACCTCGGGCACACCCAGGCTGCCGCCGGTGTCGCCGGTGTCATCAAGATGGTCATGGCCATGCGGCACGGGGTGCTGCCCAAGACCCTGCACGTGGACGAGCCGACCCCGCACGTCGACTGGTCGGCGGGCGCCGTGTCCCTCCTCACCGAGCAGGTGGAGTGGCCCGACAGCGGCCGGCCGCGGCGCGCGGGTGTCTCCTCGTTCGGCATCAGCGGTACGAACGCGCATGCCATCATCGAGCAGGCCCCGCAGCCCACCGCCCTCCCGGACCCGGCCCCGGAGCCCGAAGGCGCCCGCCCGCCGGTCGTCCCCGTGGTCCTGTCGGCCCGCGGCGAGGACGCGCTGCGCGCCCAGGCCCGCCGCCTGCACACCCACCTCCACACCGGCCCCGCCGTCCGCACCGCCGACCTCGCCCTGTCCCTGGCGACCACCCGCTCGGCCCTGGAACAGCGCGCCGCGCTGGTGGCCGCGGACCGTACGGAGCTGCTCCGCGGTCTGGACGCGCTGGCCCGCGGCGAGGACGCGGCCGGGCTGGTGCGCGGTATCGCACGCGAGGGCCGGACGGCGTTCCTGTTCACCGGGCAGGGCAGCCAGCGGCTGGGGATGGGGCGTGAACTGTACGAGGCCCACCCCGCGTTCGCGGACGCCCTCGACGAGGTCTGCGCCGAACTGGACCGGCACCTCGAACTGCCCCTGAAGGACGTGCTGTTCGGCTCCGACCGCACCCTGCTGGACCGGACCGGGTGCACCCAGCCCGCCCTCTTCGCGGTCGAGGTGGCACTGTTCCGGCTCCTGGCGAGCTGGGGCCTGCACCCCGACGTCCTGGCCGGACACTCCATCGGTGAGATCTCGGCCGCCCATGTCGCGGGTGTCCTCTCCCTCCAGGACGCAGCCGAACTGGTCGCGGCCCGCGGCCGGTTGATGCAGGCGCTGCCCGCCGGTGGCGTGATGATCGCGGTGCAGGCCTCGGAGGGCGAGGTCCGGCCGCTGCTGACCGACCGGGTCGACATCGCGGCGGTCAATGGTCCGCGGTCGGTCGTGATCGCGGGTGACGAGGATGCGGCGGTCGCTGTTGCGGAGGCGTTCCCCGACCGCAAGACCAAGCGCCTCACCGTCAGTCACGCCTTCCACTCCCCGCACATGGACGGCATGCTCGACGACTTCCGCAAGGTGGCGGAGGAGCTCAGCTACCAGGCCCCGCGCATCCCGGTCGTCTCCCTCCTCAACGGCGCGCTCGTCACCGACGAGATGGGCTCCGCCGACTTCTGGGTCCGGCACGTCCGGGAGGCCGTCCGCTTCCTCGACGGCGTCCGCGCCCTGGAGGCGGCCGGCGTGACGACGTACGTCGAACTCGGCCCCGACGGGACCCTGTCCGCACTCGTCCAGGACTGCCTGACCGGCGAGGCCGAGAACGCGGTCTGCCTGCCCGTGCTCCGCAAGGGCCGCCCCGAGGCCGAAACCGTCACCGCCGCCCTGGCGCAGGCCCACGTCCACGGTGTCGCCGTGGACTGGCCCGCGTACTTCTCCGGCACCGGAGCCCTCCGTGTCGACCTGCCCACCTACGCCTTCCAGCGCAAGCGCTACTGGCTCGACGTGGGTGTCTCCGTCGAGGATGTGCTGGCGGCCGGCCTCGATACGGCAGGCCACCCGCTCCTCGGCGCCACCGTGCCCCTGCCCGCCTCCGACGGCCTGGTCCTCACCGGACGCCTCGCCCTCTCCACCCACCCCTGGCTGACCGACCACACGGTCATGGACACGGTCCTGCTGCCCGGCACCGCCTTCGTCGAACTTGCCCTGCGGGCCGGTGCGGAGGTCGGCTGCGACACCGTCGAGGAGCTGGCCATCGAGGCCCCGCTCACCCTTGCCGAGCAGGGCGCCGTTCAGCTCCAGCTGGCCGTCGACGCGGCCGACGAGGCCGGACGGCGCACCCTGACCCTGCACTCCCGCCCCGCCGACGCGCCGGCGCCGGAGCCGTGGACGCGGCACGCCACAGGTGTGCTCGCCCCGGCCGCGCCGGCGCGCGCCTTCGACCTGGCGCAGTGGCCGCCGGCCGGTGCCGAACCCGTCCCCACCGACGGCTTCTACCCGGCCGCCGCCGCGGCCGGCCTCGGCTACGGCCCGGTGTTCCAAGGCCTGCGCGCCGCCTGGCGGCGCGAGGGCGAACTGTTCGCCGAAGTCGCGCTCGACGAGGCGTACGCGGGCGACGCCGACGCCTATGGCGTGCACCCGGCGCTCCTCGACGCCGCCCTGCAGGCCATCGGGCTCGGCGTGCCCGGCACCACCGATACCGACGACGCTACTGAGGGTGCCCGGCTGCCCTTCGCCTGGACCGGCGTACGGCTGTACGCGGCCGGTGCGGCCGGCCTCCGGGTCCGGATCACCACCGGCCCGTCCGGCGGCGTGGCCCTGGACGTCGCCGACTCCACCGGTGCCCCGGTGGCCTCGGTCGACTCCCTGATCCTGCGCCCGGTGTCCGCGGCACAGCTCGGCGCCGACCGCACCGCCCACCACGAGTCCCTGTTCGGCGTGGAGTGGGCGAAGCTGCCCCTCACCGGCGGCGCACTCCCCGCCGGTCAGCGGTGGGCCGTACTGGGCGAGGACCAGGCGGACTTCCGCATCGGCGGCGAACCGCTCGATGTCCACCCCCACCTCACCGCGCTGCGCAAGCAACTCGCCGCCGGTGCCCCGGCACCCGAGGTCGTGATCGTTCCGCTGTCCGGCACGGCCTCCGCCGGCGGCCGGGCAGCCGCCGCCCGGACCGCCGCGCACCACGCGCTCGCCCTGGTCAAGGAGTGGCTGGCCGAGGAGCGCCTCGACGACTCCCGGCTGGTCCTGCTCACCGAGGGCACGGTGGCCGCCCTGCCCGGCGAACACGTCACCGACCTGTCCCACGCCCCGGTGTGGGGCCTGGTGCGGTCCGCACAGTCGGAGAACCCCGGCCGGTTCGTCCTCGCCGACACCGACGGCTCCGACGCCTCCCTCGGGGCGCTGGCCGCCGTCCTGGCGGGCGACGAGCCGCAGGTCGCCCTGCGGGCGGGCGAGGCGTACGCCTTCCGCCTGAGCCGCATCGCCCGGACCGCCGCCGAGACCGGCCGCCCGGAGACCGACGGCACCGAGACCGGCCCGCTGGAGATCGACACCGCCGGCACGGTCCTCGTCACCGGCGCGAGCGGCACCCTCGGCCGGCTCTTCGCCCGCCACCTGGCCGAAGCCCACGGCGTACGGAACCTGCTGCTGCTCAGCCGCCGCGGCGACGCCGCACCCGGAGCGGCCGACCTGACGCGCGACCTGCGCGCGGCCGGCGCGGAGGTGACCTGGGCGGCCTGCGACGCGGCCGACCGGGACGCCCTCGCCGCCGTACTGGCCGCCGTCCCGGCCGACCGGCCGCTCACCGCGGTGGTCCACACGGCCGGGGTACTCGACGACGGCATCATCGACTCCCTCACCCCCGAACGCCTCGACACCGTCCTGCGGCCCAAGGTCGACGCCGCCTGGAACCTGCACGAGCTGACCGAGGGCCACCGGCTCTCCGCCTTCGTGCTGTTCTCCTCGGTCGCCGGCTGCTTCGGCGCCGCCGGCCAGGGCAACTACGCCGCCGCGAACGCCTTCCTGGACGCCCTCGCCCAGCACCGCGCGGCCCGCGGCCTCGCCGCGAGCTCCCTCGCCTGGGGCCTGTGGGCCGCCACGGACGGCATGGCGGGCGCCCTCGACGAGGCCGACCTGACCCGGATGGCCCGCGCCGGTGTCGGCGCGCTCGCCCCCGAGGAGGGGCTGGCCCTGTTCGACACCTCCCGCACCCTGGACGAGGCCGTCCTCGTCCCCATGCGGGTGGAGCCGGCCGCGCTGCGCGCCCAGGCCGCCGACGGCACCCTGCCGCCGCTGCTCCGCGGGCTGGTACGCACCCCCGCGCGCCGGGCCGCCGACACCGCGGCCCGGGCCGCCACCCGCCCCGCCACCGAACCGGCGGACAGCCTCCAGGAGCGGCTGGCGGGCCTGCCCGCCGCCGAACGCGGCCAGGCGCTCAACGAACTGGTCCGCACCCAGGTGGCCGCGGTCCTCGGCCACGGCACGGCCGACGAGGTCGACGCCGGCCGCGGCTTCCTCGACCTGGGCTTCGACTCGCTGACCGCGGTCGACCTGCGCAACCGGCTCACCGCGGCCTCCGGGCTGCGGCTGCCCGTCACGCTGATCTTCGACTACCCGTCGCCGGCCGCCCTTGCCGCGTACATCGGGGAGCGGCTCGGCCAGGACGGCCCCGGCAGCCGGCCCGTCCATGCGGAACTCGACAAGCTCGAATCCCTCCTCTCGGCGGTCACCCCTGACGACGCCGACCGCGCGGGCATCAGCGCCCGGCTCCGAGACCTCCTGGCGAAGTGGAATGACACGCACAGTGCACCTGACAGCGCCGCCGAAGAGCGGGACATCCAGGCCGCCACGGCCGACGAGCTCTTCGATCTCCTCGACGACGAACTCGGACTGTCCTGACCGTCGGCTCGGGACGACCACACCGACCACATCGACCACATCGACCACGGGGATGGCGTAAAGAATGGTGAACGAGGAGAAGTACCTCGATTACCTCAAGCGGGCGACGGCCGATCTCCGCGAGGCGCGGCGGCGGCTGCGCGAGGTGGAGGAGCGGGACCAGGAGCCGATCGCGGTCGTGGCGATGAGCTGCCGCTACCCCGGTGGCATCGACACCCCCGAACGTCTGTGGGAGCTCGTCGCCCGCGGTGCGGACGCCGTCTCGCCGTACCCCACGGACCGGGGATGGCCCGCCGAGGTCCTCTTCGACCCCGATCCGGAGAGCGGCATCGAGGCGTACGAGCAGGTCGGCGGATTCCTGCACGACGCCCACCACTTCGACCCCGCGTTCTTCGGCATCTCCCCGCGCGAAGCCCTCGCCATGGACCCGCAGCAGCGGCTGCTCCTGGAAACCTCGTGGGAGGCGTTCGAGCGGGCCGGCATCGACCCGGCCTCGCTGCGCGGCAGCCGTACCGGCGTCTTCGCGGGCCTGATGTACCACGACTACGCCGCCCGGCTGTTCAGCGTCCCCGAGGAGATCGAGGGCTTCCTCGGCAACGGCAGCTCCGGCAGCATCGCCTCCGGCCGGATCGCCTACACCCTCGGCCTGGAAGGCCCGGCGGTCACCGTCGACACGGCCTGCTCGTCCTCGCTGGTCGCGGTCCACCTCGCCGCCCAGGCCCTGCGCAGCGGCGAGTGCACCCTCGCCCTCGCCGGCGGTGTCACCGTGATGTCGACCCCCGGCACCTTCACCGAGTTCAGCCGCCACCGCGGGCTGGCCGGTGACGGCCGCTGCAAGTCCTTCGCCGCCGCTGCCGACGGCACCGGCTGGGGCGAGGGCGCCGGCATGCTCGTCCTGGAACGGCTCTCCGCCGCCCGCGAGAACGGCCACCCCGTCCTCGCCGTCATCCGTGGCACCGCCGTCAACCAGGACGGCGCCAGCAGCGGCCTGACCGCCCCCAACGGACCTTCCCAGCAGCGCGTCATCCGCGACGCGCTCGCCGGAGCCCGGCTCTCACCCACCCAGATCGACGCCGTGGAGGCCCACGGCACGGGAACCACCCTGGGCGACCCGATCGAAGCCCAGGCGCTGCTGGCCACGTACGGCCAAGGCCGCCCGGAGGACCGTCCGCTGCTGCTCGGCTCCGTCAAGTCCAACCTCGGGCACACCCAGGCCGCCGCCGGCGTCGCCGGGATCATCAAGATGGTCATGGCGATGCGTCACGGCATCCTGCCCCAGACCCTGCACGTGGACGAGCCCACACCGAACGTCGACTGGTCGGAGGGCGCCGTCCGGCTGCTCACCGAGTCCGTCCCGTGGCCCGAGACCGGCGCGCCCCGGCGCGCGGGCGTCTCCTCGTTCGGTATCAGCGGCACCAACGCCCACACCATCCTCGAACAGGCTCCCGAGCCCGCCGCCACCGCGGAGTCCACCGCGGAGTCCACCGCGCCCAAGGAGTCCACCGCAGCCGCGGCCCCCGTGCCGCCGCTGTGGAACCTCTCCGCCAAGTCACCGGCCGCCCTGCGCGCCCAGGCCGAGAAGCTGCACGCCCACCTGACCGCCCACCCCGGCCTGCGCGCCGGGGACGTCGCCCACTCCCTCGCGAGCGGACGGACCGACTTCGAACACCGGGCGGTCCTGACAGCCGCCGGCGGGCCCGGACTCGTCCGCGCGCTGGAGTCCCTCGCCACCACGGGTCCGGAGGAACCTGCCCCGGGCGTCACCCGTGGCCGACCGGCGGCCGGCAAACTGGCCTTCCTCTTCACGGGGCAGGGCAGCCAGCGCCTCGGCATGGGGCGCGAACTGTACGAGACCCGGCCGGTGTTCGCCGCCGCACTGGACGAGGTGTGTGAACACTTCGAACTTCCGCTGCGGGATGTGCTGTTCGGGGCGGATGCGGATCTGCTGGACCGTACGGAGTACGCCCAGCCGGCGCTGTTCGCGGTCGAGGTGGCGCTGTTCCGGCTGCTCGAATCGTGGGGTGTGAAGCCGGACTTCGTGTCCGGTCACTCCATCGGCGAGATCGCCGCCGCGCATGTGGCGGGCGTCTTCTCGTTGGAGGATGCCTGTGCGCTGGTGGCGGCGCGGGGCCGGCTGATGCAGGCGTTGCCGGCCGGTGGTGTGATGATCGCCGTGCAGGCCTCGGAGGACGAGGTTCGGCCGCTGCTGACCGACCGTGTCGACATTGCGGCAGTCAATGGCCCGCAGTCGGTCGTGATCGCGGGTGACGAGGACGCGGCGGTCGCCGTTGCGGAGGCCTTCCCCGACCGCAAGACCAAGCGTCTCACCGTCAGTCACGCGTTCCACTCCCCGCACATGGACGGCATGCTGGACGCCTTCCGCGAGGTCGTGCAGGGGCTGACCTACCAGGCTCCCCGCATTCCGGTCGTGTCCAACCTGACCGGCGCGCTTGTCTCCGACGGTGAGATGGGCTCGGCGGACTTCTGGGTCCGGCACGTCCGCGAAGCCGTCCGCTTCCTCGACGGCATCCGCGCCCTCGCCGCCCGCAACGTCGTGCACTTCGTCGAGATCGGCCCGGACGCCGTCCTCTCCGCCCTCGCGCCCGAATGCCTGCCCGCGGACGCCGACACGGCCGCCTTCGTGCCCGTACTGCGTGCCGGTCGCCCCGAGACCGAGACGCTGACCGGCGCCCTCGCGCGGCTGCACGTGCGGGGCGCGGCCGTCGACTGGGACGCGTACTACGCCGGGACCGGCCTCGAGCGCGTCGACCTGCCCACCTATGCCTTCCAGCGCGAGCCGTACTGGCTCGATGCCGGACGCCCCCCGGGCGACGTCTCCGCGGCCGGCCTGGGCACGGCCGGTCACCCGCTGCTCGGCGCCGCCGTCGCCCTCGCCGACCTCGACGGATTCCTGTACACCGGCCGGTTGTCGCTGGACACCCACCCCTGGCTCGCGGACCACGCCGTCATGGGTTCGGCCGTGCTGCCCGGGAGCGCCTTCGTGGAGCTGGCGATCCGGGCCGGCGACCAGGTCGGCTGCGACCTCCTGGAGGAACTCACCCTCCACGCCCCGCTCGTCCTGCCCCAGGACGGCGGTGTCCAGCTGCAGCTGTGGGTCGGCGCGCCGGATGCCACCGGCCGCCGCACCCTCGGCGTGCACTCCCGCCCCGAGCCCGCGGCCGACGGACCCGACGCCGATACGGCGGAGCTGCCGTGGACCCGGCACGCGGACGGCGTCCTCGCCGTCGGTGCCCCGCAGCCGTCCTTCGCCCCCGAGACCTGGCCGCCGGCCGGTGCCACCCCGCTCCCGGTCGACGAGCTGTACGCCGGGCTCGCGGAGGCCGGACTCCACTACGGCCCCGCCTTCCAGGGCGTCCGCGCCGCCTGGGTGACCGACGAGGCGACCTATGTGGAGATCGAGTCCGCCGACGAACAGCGGGCCGAAGCCTCCCTGTTCGGCCTGCACCCTGCACTCCTCGACGCTGCCCTCCACACCATCGGCCTCGCCGGCCTGGTCGAGGACGCTGGCAGCGGCCGGCTGCCGTTCTCCTGGACCGGCGTGGCCCTGCACGCCGTCGGCGCCGCCACCCTCCGCGTACGACTGGCGAAGGCCGGACCGGACGCGGTGTCGCTGGCCCTCGCCGACGGCGCCGGTCAGCCCGTCGCCGACATCGCCGCGCTCACGCTGCGCGCCGTCTCGGCCGAGCACCTGAACGCCGGAACGGGCGGCCCACACGACTCCCTGTTCCAGGTGGCATGGACCCCGCTGCCCCTCCCCGGTACGGCCGGCACGGCCGTCGAGCACCCGCTGGTGCTCGACGGGCCGGCAGCCGCCGAGGCCCTCGATGCGGCCCTCGACACCGGCGGGCCCGTGCCCGGAACCGTCCTCGTACGTCTCCCCGCGGCGCCGGAGCTCACCCCCGAGGCCGTCCACACCGCCACCCACGGCACGCTCCACCTGCTGCGGCGCTGGCTCGCCGACGACCGGCTCACCAACAGCCGGCTCGTCCTCCTGACCCGGGGCTCGGTCGCCGTCCGCACCGGCGACCGAGTTCCGGACCCTGTCCATGCCGCCGTCTGGGGCCTGGTGCGCTCCGCGCAGTCCGAACACCCGGGCCGCTTCGTCCTCGTGGACACCGACGCGCCACTGGACGGGCCCGACGGGACGGCCCTCGACGCCGCCCTCGCCTCCCAGGAGCCGCAGCTCGCCCTGCGCGAGGACTCCGCATACGCGCCCCGGCTGGCCAGGGTCCCCGCCGACACCGGCACCCCGGCCGAGGCGCCCCTGTACGACGCAGACGGCACCGTCCTGGTCACCGGAGCGGCAGGCACCCTAGGCCGGCTCGTCGCCCGGCACCTCGTGGCCGAGCGCGGCGTACGACACCTGCTGCTGCTCAGCCGCCGCGGGGACGCGGCACCCGGTGCGGCGGACCTGACGCGCGAACTGACCGAACTGGGCGCAGAGGTGACCTGGACGGCGTGCGACGCGGCCGACCGGGAGGCACTCGCCGTCGCCCTGACCGCGATCCCCGCGGCCCACCCGCTGCGCGGGGTCGTCCACACCGCCGGTGTCCTCGACGACGGCGTGATCGAGTCGCTCACCCCCGAACGCCTCGACGCCGTCCTGCGGCCCAAGGCCGACGCCGCCCTTCACCTCCACGAACTCACCCGCGACCTCGGCCTGTCGGCGTTCGTCCTCTTCTCCTCGGCCGCCGGCGTGTTCGGCGCACCCGGCCAGGGCAACTACGCGGCGGCCAACTCCTTCCTGGACGCCCTCGCCCAGCACCGGCGTGCCCAGGGCCTCGCGGGCATCTCCCTGGCGTGGGGCCTGTGGGAGGACTCCGACGGCATGGCCGGCGGCCTGGACCAGGCCGGCCTCGACCGGATGAAGCGCGGCGGCGTCCAAGGGCTCACCGCCTCCGACGGCCTCGCCCTCCTCGACCTGTCCGACGCCGTACACGCCACCGCCACTGATGGCGTGGCCCTGCTGGTGCCCATGCGCCTGACCCTGCCCGCCGCCGGGGCGGGCGTGCCCCCGCTGCTGCGCGGGCTGGTCCGTACCCCCGTACGGCGTACCGCGGCAGCCGCCGCAGGCGGTACCGGGACGGAGCTGTCCGCCCTCGAACAGCGCCTCCTCGGGCTCGACGCCGCCGGCCGGGAACGGCTGCTCCTCGACCTCGTCCGCGGCCACGTCGCCGACGTGCTCGGCCACGGCACCCCGGACGCCGTCGAACCCGGACAGGCCTTCAACGAGCTGGGCTTCGACTCCCTCACCGCGGTCGAACTCCGCAACAGGCTCGGCGCGGCGGTCGGCCGCCGCCTGCCCGCCACGCTGGTCTTCGACCACCCCACCTCGCTCACCCTGGCCCGCCACCTCTCCGCCGAACTCGGCGGGGACGAGACCCCTCACGCATCCCCCGCATCCCTCACCTCCATCCCCGCGCACGGCGCCGATGAGCCGATCGCGATCGTGGCCATGAGCTGCCGCTACCCGGGCGGCGTGACCACTCCCGAGGAGCTGTGGCGGCTGCTGGAGAGCGGCGGCGACGCCATCACGGGCTTCCCGGCCGACCGCGGCTGGGACGTCGAGTCGCTGTACCACCCCGACCCCGACCACCCGGGAACCTCCTACACCCGCCATGGCGGCTTCCTGCACGACGCCGCCGGGTTCGATCCGGCGTTCTTCGGGATCAGCCCGCGCGAGGCCGTCGGCACCGACCCCCAGCAGCGCCTGCTGCTGGAAACCACCTGGGAGGCGTTCGAGCGGGCCGGTATCGACCCGGCCACCGTGCGGGGCAGCCGAACCGGCGTCTTCGCCGGGGTGATGTACCACGACTACGCCGCTCTGCTGGAACGTTCGCCCGATGGGGCGGACGGCTCGCTCGGCTCCGGCAGCACGGGCAGCATCGCCTCGGGACGCGTCTCGTACGCCTTCGGACTCGAAGGCCCCGCCGTCACCATCGACACCGCCTGCTCGTCCTCGCTGGTCGCCCTCCACATGGCGATCCAGGCCCTGCGCACCGGCGAATGCGACCTGGCCCTGGCCGGCGGTGTCACCGTCATGGCCACGCCGGGCACCTTCGTCGGCTTCAGCCGCCAGCGCGGCCTCTCCGCCGACGGACGCTGCCGCGCCTTCTCGGCCGACGCCGACGGCACCGGCTGGGGCGAGGGCGTGGGCATGCTGCTCGTCGAGCGGCTCTCGGACGCCCGCCGCAACGGTCACCCGGTGCTGGCCGTGGTCCGGGCCTCGGCCGTCAACCAGGACGGTGCCAGTAATGGTCTGACGGCGCCCAATGGTCCCTCCCAGCAGCGCGTCATCCGTGCCGCCCTCGCGAGCGCCGGACTGTCGGCCGCCGACGTGGACGCGGTCGAGGCGCACGGTACGGGTACGACCCTGGGCGACCCGATCGAGGCGCAGGCGCTGCTGGCCACGTACGGCCGGGAGCACACCGAGGACCGTCCGCTGTGGCTGGGCTCGGTCAAGTCGAACCTCGGACACACGCAGGCCGCCGCCGGTGTCGCGGGCGTCATCAAGATGGTCATGGCGATGCGCCACGGCGTACTGCCCCCCACCCTGCACGCGGAGCGGCCGTCACCGCACGTGGACTGGTCGGAAGGCGCCGTCAGCCTGCTGACGGAGTCGGTTCCGTGGCCGGAAACGGGTCGACCGCGCCGCGCCGGCGTGTCGTCGTTCGGCATCAGCGGCACCAACGCGCACACGATCATCGAGCAGGCGCCGGACGAGGTCATCGCCCCCGCCGTGCCGGTACCCGGCGTGCTGTCCCTGCGGCTCTCGGGCCGCACGGCGAACGCCCTGTCGGCCCAGGCCCGCGCCCTGCACGCGCACCTGCACGCCCACCCCGACCTTGCGCTCGCGGACGTCGCCTACTCCCTGGCCACGACCCGCTCCCTCTTCGACCACCGCGCGGTGGTCGTGGCCCGGGACCGCGACACGGCCGCCACCGCCCTCGACGCGCTCGCCTCCGGACGGACGGCCCCCGGCCTGACCCGGGGCACGGTCACCAAGGGTGGCCGGACCGCCTTCCTGTTCACGGGGCAGGGGAGCCAGCGCCTCGGGATGGGGCGTGAGTTGTATGACGCCTATCCGGTGTTCGCGGAGGCGCTGGACGCGGTCTGTGCGCGGCTGGAACTGCCGCTGAAGGACGTGCTGTTCGGTTCCGATGCGGAGCTGCTGGACCGGACGGAGTACACGCAGCCGGCGCTGTTCGCGGTCGAGGTGGCGCTGTTCCGGCTGGTCGAGTCCTGGGGTCTGCGGCCGGACTTCCTGGCCGGTCACTCCATCGGTGAGATCGCCGCCGCGCACGTCGCGGGGGTGCTGTCGCTGGACGATGCGTGCACCCTGGTCGCCGCCCGTGGCCGTCTGATGCAGGCGCTGCCGGCCGGTGGCGTGATGGTGGCGCTGGAGGCTTCGGAGGATGAGGTTCTTCCGCTGCTGACCGACCGGGTGAGCATTGCGGCGGTCAACGGTCCGCGGTCCGTCGTCATCGCCGGTGACGAGGACGCGGCGGTCACGATCGCCGAGTCCTTCTCCGGCCGCAAGACCAAGCGCCTGACGGTGAGCCACGCCTTCCATTCGCCGCACATGGACGGCATGTTGGACGCGTTCCGCGAGGTGGTGGCGGGGCTCACCTTCGCCGCCCCGAGCATCCCGATCGTGTCGAACTTGACCGGTGCCCTCGTGTCCGACGAGATGGGTTCGGCGGAGTTCTGGGTGCGGCACGTCCGGGAGGCGGTGCGCTTCCTGGACGGCGTACGCGCCCTGGAGGCCGCCGGGGTGACGACGTACGTCGAACTCGGCCCCGGCGGGGTGCTGTCCGCCCTCGCCCAGGACTGCGTCACCGACGGGACCGCCGCCGCCTTCGTTCCGACGCTGCGCGCGGACCGCTCCGAAGCGGACACCGTCGCCACCGCCTTCGCCCAGGCCCACGTCCGTGGCGCCGAGACCGACTGGCACGCGTACTTCGCCGGGACGGGCGCGCGACGCGTCGACCTGCCCACGTACGCCTTCCAGCGCGAGCGCTTCTGGCCGGAGACCGGCACCCCGCTGCCCGGTGACGCCACCGGTCTCGGCCTCGCCGCCGCCGGACATCCGCTGCTGGGCGCGGCGGTGTCCCTGGCGGACGCCGACGGGTGCATCCTCACCGGCCGGCTCTCGCTGCGCACCCATCCCTGGCTCGCGGACCACACCGTCATGGGCTCGGTGCTTGTGCCGGGTACGGCCTTCGTCGAGCTGGCCCTGCACGCCGGCGAACGCGTCGGAGCCGCGGCCCTCGACGAACTGACCCTCCGGACACCGCTGGTCCTGCCGGACGACGGCGAGGCCGTGGACGTCCAGCTCACGGTCGGGGCGCCCGACGCCTCGGGCCGCCGCCCGGTGGCCGTGTACTCCCGCCCGGCCCACGCCGACGCCGACGCCGAGCCGTGGCTGCAGCACGCCGCCGGACTGCTCGTGGACGAGGTACGGGCCGCCACCGCAGACCTCGGTGTCTGGCCGCCGTCCGACGCCACTCCCGTACCGGTGGACGACGCGTACGAACTGCTCGACGCCTCCGGACTCCGCTACGGACCCCTGTTCCGCGGGCTGCGGGCGGCCTGGCGGCGCAACGGGGAACTCTTCGCCGAACTCGCCCTCGCCGGACGCGCACAGGCGGACGCCGACGCGTTCGGCCTCCACCCCGCTCTGCTCGACTCCGCCCTGCACACCCTGGCGCTCGGCGGCGACGTCCTGGCGGGCCCGGACACCGACACGGCCCGACTGCCCTTCGCCTGGAACGGCGTACGCCTGCACGCGACCGGCGCCTCGACGGCACGCGTCCGTCTGGCTCCCGCCGGGCACGGCGCGGTGTCGCTGGAACTGGCCGACCCTGACGGCCGGCCCGTCGCCTCGGTGGACTCACTGGCCCTGAGGGCGATGTCGCCCGAGCAGATCGGCGCGGCGGCGCGCGACGGCCGCCCGGAGTCCCTGTTCCAGGTCGACTGGACGGCGCTCCCCGCAGACCGGACGGCGGCAGCGCCTGAGGACATATCAGACGTCGTCTACGCCGCTTCGCGCACGGACGACTGCCCCGCGCTGCCGGAAGCGGTGCACGCGGAGACGGCCCGGGTGCTGGCGCTGCTGAAGGAGAGGCTGTCGGACGACCGGTTCGCGGACTCGCCTCTGGTGTTCGTGACGCGGGGCGCGGTGGAGGCCGTGCCGGGCGAGGGCGTGCGGGATCTGGTGCATGCCGCTGTGTGGGGTCTGGTGCGTTCGGCGCAGTCGGAGAACCCGGGCCGGTTCGTGCTGGTCGATGTCGAGGCCGACGGTGATGTGGAGGCTGCGCTGGCTTCGGGTGAGTCCGAGGTCGCGGTGCGCGGTGGCTCGGTGCTGGTGCCGAGGCTTGCGCGTGCGGCGATCGAGGCCGGCTCTTCGGAGTGGGACGCCGAGGGCACGGTCCTGGTGACGGGTGCGAGTGGTTCGCTGGGTGGGCTGTTCGCGCGTCATCTGGTGGCCGAGCACGGTGTCCGGCATCTGCTGCTCGTCAGTCGTCGTGGTGAGGGTCCGGAGCTGTCGGCTGAGCTGACTGCTCTGGGTGCTGAGGTGTCGTGGGCGGCGTGTGATGTGGCCGACCGGGAGGCGCTGGCGGCTGTCCTGGCCGGTATCCCGGCCGAGCACCCGCTGACCGCGGTCGTCCATACGGCCGGTGTCCTGGATGACGGCGTGGTCGGGTCGCTGACGGCCGAGCGGCTGTCGGCGGTCCTGCGTCCGAAGGTCGATGCGGCGTGGAACCTCCACGAGCTCACCCAGGACCTCGATCTCTCCGCGTTCGTCCTGTTCTCGTCCGCTGCTGGTGTGTTCGGTGGTGCGGGTCAGGCCAACTACGCGGCCGGGAATGTGTTCCTGGATGCGCTCGCTGCTCAGCGTCGGGCCCAGGGCCTGGCGGCTACCTCGCTCGCCTGGGGTCTGTGGTCCGAGGCCGGAGGCATGGGCGCCGCCCTGGATGCCGAGGACGTCTCCCGTCTCGGCCGGGGCGGCGTCAACGCCCTGACCGCCGCCGAGGGCGTGGCGCTGTTCGATGCCGCTTGCGCAGCCGACCGGCCGCCGCTACTGGTGCCGGTGAAGCTGGACCTGGCCGCGCTGCGGGCCCAGGCCGGCAGCGGGATGCTCCCGCCGCTGCTGTCCGGACTGGTCCGTACGCCCGTACGCCGGGCCGCCGCCGGCACCACCGGCCCCGGCCTCGCCGGCATGACGGCCGCCGAACAGCAGTCCTTCGTACTGGACTTGGTGTGCACCCAAGTTGCGGCGGTGCTCGGCCATGCCGGGCCCGAGACGGTCGAGGCCGACCGCTCCTTCCGCGAGTTGGGCTTCGATTCGCTGACTGCCGTCGAGCTGCGCAATCTGCTCGGCGCCGCCACCGGGCTGCGCCTGCCCGCCACCCTCGTCTTCGACTACCCGACGGCGACGGTCCTGGCCGATCACCTGCGGGTCGAGCTGCTCGGAGCGGCGCCCGCGGTGCCGTCCGCGCCGGCCGCCGTCGCCGTACGCGACGACGAGCCCATCGCGATCGTGGGCCTGGGCTGCCGCTACCCCGGCGGTGTGGAAAGCCCGGAGGCCCTGTGGCGGCTGGTCCTGGAGGGACAGGACGTCATCTCCGGGTTCCCCGACGACCGTGGCTGGGACCCCGACGGTCTCTTTGCCGACGACCCCGGCCAGGAGGGGACGAGCTACGCCCGTGAGGGCGGCTTCCTCTCCGACGCTTCCGCCTTCGACCCGGCATTCTTCGGGATCTCGCCGCGCGAGGCCGTGGCGATGGACCCGCAGCAGCGGCTGCTGCTGGAGACCTCCTGGGAGGCGTTCGAACGGGCCGGCATCGACCCGCGGTCCCTGCGCGGCACCCGGACCGGCGTCTTCGCGGGCGTCATGTACCAGGACTACGCCTCCCGGCTCCCGGCCCTGCCCGAAGGCGTCGAGGGCTTCCTCGGTACGGGCAATGCGGCCAGCGTCATCTCCGGCCGGCTGTCGTACACCTTCGGCCTCGAAGGGCCGGCGGTCACCGTCGACACCGCCTGCTCGTCCTCCCTGGTGGCCCTGCACCTGGCGGTGCAGGCGCTGCGCAGCGGGGAGTGCTCGCTCGCCCTCGCGGGCGGAGTGACCGTGATGGCGACCCCCGCGGCCTTCGTGGAGTTCAGCCGGCAGCGGGGCCTCGCGGCCGACGGGCGCTGCAAGGCGTTCTCCGCCGACGCCGACGGCACGGGCTGGTCCGAGGGCGCGGGTGTCCTGCTGGTGGAGCGGCTGTCGGACGCCCGGCGCAACGGGCACCCGGTGCTGGCCGTGGTCCGCGGTACGGCGATCAACCAGGACGGTGCCTCCAACGGCCTCACCGCGCCGAACGGCCCGTCCCAGCAGCGGGTGATCCGGCAGGCCCTGGCCAATGCCGGCCTGACCGCCGCCGAGGTGGACGCCGTCGAGGCGCACGGTACGGGTACGACCCTCGGCGACCCCATCGAGGCGCAGGCGCTCCTCGCGACCTACGGGCAGGACCGCCCGGCCGATCGCCCGCTGCTGCTCGGCTCGGTCAAGTCCAACATGGGCCACACCCAGGCCGCGGCCGGCGTCGCGGGCGTCATCAAGATGGTCATGGCGATGCGCCACGGGGTCCTGCCCAAGACCTTGCACGTGGCCGAGCCGACCCCGCACGTCGACTGGTCGGCAGGGGCCGTGACCCTCCTTGAGTCGGCCACGGACTGGCCGGAGACGGGCCGCCCGCGCCGGGCCGCGGTCTCGTCCTTCGGCTTTAGCGGTACGAACGCCCACGCCATCATCGAGGAGCCTCCCCAGCCGGCGGAGCCCGAGGCGCGGCCCGAGCCCGACCGGGTGCCCGGCAGCCTGCCGTGGCTCCTCTCGGCGAAGGATCCGCAGGCCCTGCGTGACCAGGCCGCGCGCCTGGCGGCGCACGTGGTCGAGCACCCCGGGCTGTCCGTCACGGACATCGGTTACGCCCTGGCCACGAGCAGGACCGCACTCGACCGGCGGGCCGCGGTGGTCGCGGAGGACCGTGAGGGGTTCCTGGCAGGTCTTGCCGCGCTCGCCGAAGGGGGCTGGACGGCCGGTCTGCTGGAAGGCTCGCCGGCCGCCGCGAAGCTTGCCTTCCTGTTCACCGGACAGGGCAGCCAGCGCCTGGGCATGGGACGTGAGCTCTACGAGACCCACCCCGTGTTTGCCGCCGCACTGGATGAAGTGTGTGCACACTTCGAACTTCCGCTGCGGGATGTGCTGTTCGGGGCGGATGCGGATCTGCTGGACCGTACGGAGTACACCCAGCCGGCGCTGTTCGCCGTCGAGGTGGCCCTGTTCCGGCTGCTCGAATCCTGGGGTGTGAAGCCGGACTTCGTCGCCGGCCACTCCATCGGCGAGATCGCCGCCGCATATGTGGCGGGCGTCTTCTCGCTGGAGGACGCATGCACCCTGGTCTCGGCCCGCGGCCGGCTGATGCAGGCGCTGCCCGCCGGTGGCGTGATGATCGCCGTGCAGGCCTCGGAGGACGAGGTCCGGCCGCTGCTGACCGACCGTGTCGACATCGCCGCGGTCAACGGTCCGCAGTCGGTCGTGATCGCGGGTGACGATGACGCGGCGGTCGCGGTCGCCGAGGCGTTCCCCGACCGCAAGACCAAGCGCCTCACCGTCAGTCACGCGTTCCACTCCCCGCACATGGACGGCATGCTCGACGCCTTCCGTGAAGTCGCGCAGGGGCTGACCTACCAGGCTCCCCGCATCCCGGTCGTCTCCAACCTGACCGGCGCGCTCGTCACCGACGGTGAGATGGGCTCGGCGGACTTCTGGGTCCGGCACGTCCGCGAAGCCGTCCGCTTCCTCGACGGCATCCGCGCCCTGGAGGACGCGGGTGCGGCCACCTACCTCGAACTCGGCCCCGACGGTGTCCTCTCCGCGCTCGCCCAGGACTGCACGACCCGCGACGACACCGCCTTCCTTCCCGTCCTGCGCCCGGACCGGCCCGAAGGGGCCGCCCTCACCGCAGCCCTCGCCCAGGCGCACCTGCGCGGCATCGCCGTCGACTGGGAGGCGTACTACGCCGGCACCGGCGCCCGCCGGGTCGACCTGCCCACCTACGCCTTCCAGCGGCAGCGGTACTGGCTGGAGGCGCCCGCCCACTCCCTCGCGGGCGACGTCGCCTCCGCCGGACTCGGCGCCACCGCGCACCCGCTCCTGGGGGCCGCGGTCGACCTCCCCGACTCGGACGGGTTCCTGTTCACCGGCCGGCTCTCGCTGCGCACCCACCCCTGGCTGGCCGACCACCGGGTCGCGGGCACCGTCCTGCTGCCGGGCGCCGCGCTGGTCGAACTGGCCGTCCGTGCGGGCGACCACGCCGGCTGCGGCCGGCTGGACGACCTCACCCTCGAAGCGCCACTGGTGCTGCCCGAGACGGGCGGGGTGCAGCTGCGGCTCGCCGTGGCCGCCCCCGACGCGCACGGGCGCAGGCCCTTCCAGGTCTACTCGCGCCCCGAGCAGGCCGCCCCCGACGAGCCGTGGACCCGGCACGCCGACGGCGTCCTCGCCCCCGACCCCCAGGAATCCGACGCCCACGCCCTCCAGGAGTGGCCGCCGGCCGGAGCCGTCGCCTGCCCCATGCAGGACCTGGACGAGCTGTACCCCGGCTTCGACGCCATCGGACTCGGCTACGGGCCCGCCTTCCGCAACCTGCGCCGGGCCTACCGGCTCGGCGACGAGGTGTTCGCCGAGGTGGCCCTCGCCGAGGACCGCCTCCCGGAAGCCGCCCTGTACGGGCTCCACCCGGCGCTCCTCGACGCCGCCCTGCACGCCGTCGGGTTCGGGGAGTTCTTCCCCGAGGGCCCCGAGGGCGCGCGGATGCCCTTCTCCTGGGACGGCGTACGGCTGCACGCAGCCGGCGCCCCGGCGCTGCGCGTACGGATGGCACCGGCCGGCCGGGACACGGTGGCGCTGACCCTGTGGGACGGCACGGGGCAACCCGTCCTGACCGTCGACTCGCTCGTCCTGCGCCCCTTCGCCGCCGACGGCATTGCTGCCGCTGCCGGTTCCGGCACCGGACCGGTCCGCGAGGCGCTGTTCCAGGTCGACTGGACCTCCCTGACGCTGCCCGAAGCCGCGCCGGAGTCCGGTGCCGGCTGGGCGCTGCTCGGCGCGGACCCGCTCAAGACCGGCGCCGGCCTGGAACGGGCCGGGATCCTCGACGACCCCTACGGATCGGCGTATCCGGACCTGAACGCCCTGGGCGAGGCCTTCGACATGGCCGAGGCCCTGGGAGAGCCGGCACCGGAGACGGTCCTCGTCTCCCTGGCGCCCGACCTGGCGGCACCGGCCGCGGCCTCGGCCGCGCACGCCGCGACCGCGCATGCCCTGGGCCTCGTCCAGGGGTGGCTGGCGGACGAGCGGTTCGCGGCCTCGTGGCTCGTGGTCCTCACCCGCGGAGCCGTCGCCACCGCCGACCCCGACGAGGACGTCACGGACCTCGCGCACGCCGCGGTGTGGGGTCTGGTGCGGTCCGCCCAGGCCGAGCACCCCGGCCGGTTCGTCCTGATCGACCTCGACGGCGAGGATCCCTCCTACCGGGCCCTGCCCGCCGCGCTCGCCACCGACGAGACCCAGCTCGCCCTGCGCGAGGGGACCGTACGGGCGCCCCGCCTGGCCCGCGCGGCCCTCACCCCGCCCGAGGCCTCGCCCGCGGTCCCGGCCGAGGACGCCACCAGCGCCGTCGACCCCGAGGGCACGGTCCTGATCACCGGAGCCACCGGCACCCTGGGCGGCCTGCTCGCCCGCCACCTCGTCACCGAGCACGGCGTACGTCACCTGCTGCTCACCAGTCGGCGGGGCGCGGCGGCGGACGGCGCCACCGAACTCGCCGATCAGCTGGTCGCGTCGGGTGCCCGGGTCACCTGGGCGGCCTGCGACGCGGCCGACCGGGACGCGCTGGCCACCGTACTCAAGGCCATCCCGGCCGAACACCCGCTGACGGCCGTCGTGCACACCGCCGGTGTGCTCGACGACGGCACCGTCACCTCGCTCACCCCCGAGCGGGTCGCGAAGGTGCTGCGGCCCAAGGCCGACGCGGCATGGAACCTGCACGAGCTGACCCGGGACTTCGACCTGGCGGCGTTCGTACTGTTCTCCTCCGCGGCCGGCGTGTTCGGCAACGCCGGACAGGCCAACTACGCCGCCGGCAACACCTTCCTCGACGCCCTCGCCCAGCACCGTCGAGCCCAGGGCCTCGCGGGCCTCTCGCTCGCCTGGGGCCTGTGGGACGACGAGGCCGGCATGGCCGCGACCCTCGACGACCAGGACCGGCGGCGCCTCGGCCGCGGCAGCATGGACGCGCTGTCGGCCGCCGACGGGCTGGCCCTCTTCGACGCGGCCCTGCGGGCGTCCGCCGAGCCGGCGACCACGAGCCTGCTCGTGCCCGCCCGGCTCGACCTGGCCGCACTCCAGGCCCAGGTGGGCGACACCGTCGCGCCGCTGCTGCGCGGCCTGCTCCGTACGCCCGTACGACGCAGGACGAGCGGCGGCGCGCCGGCGGACGCCCCGGGATCGCTGGCGGAACGGCTGGCCCAACTGCCGCCCGCCGAACGGGACCGGGTGCTGCTCGACACGGTCTGCACTCACGTCGCCCAGGTACTGGGCCACAGCGGCGCCGCCGCCATCGAACCGGGCAGCGCGTTCAAGGAGCTTGGCTTCGACTCGCTGACCGCGGTCGAGCTGCGCAACCGGCTCGGCGCGGCCACCGGGCTGCGGCTCCCGGCCACGCTCATCTTCGACTACCCGACCCCCGAACAGCTCAGCGGATACCTGCGCTCCGCCCTGCCCCTCGACGCCGACGGACCCACCGTCTTCGGCGAACTCGACCGGCTGGAAGCCGCGTTGGGTGCGGCGGAGGCGGCGGACGCGGACAGCGTCACCCGCTCGCGGATCACGATGCGCCTCCAGGCCCTCATGGCCCGGTGGAACGCCGGCCAGGACACCGGACGGCGTACCGGCACCGACGAGAACACCGACGAGGACCTCGGCTCGGTCACCGACGACGAGCTCTTCGACCTGCTCGACGACGAACTCGGCACTTCCTGAGCACGCCGGGCGGGGCCGCCACGCGCCCCCGCCCGGCACCGCGACCCACCCCACCCGGAACCACCCCGGTCAGACCCGTACGACCGCCTCTCTGGCATGGAGCCACGCACATGGTGAACGAGGAAAAGCTTCGCGACTACCTCAAGCGGGCGACCGCGGATCTGCGCCAGGCCCGCAGGCGGTTGCGCGAGGTAGAGGAGCAGAACCAGGAACCCATCGCGATCGTCGCGATGAGCTGCCGCTACCCGGGCGGTGTCCGCACCCCCGAGGACCTGTGGCGGCTCGTCGCCAACGGCGAGGACGCGATCTCCGCCTTCCCCGTCGACCGGGGCTGGGACGTGGAATCGCTGTACGACGCCGACCCCGACAGCGCCGGATCCAGCTACGTTAGCGAGGGCGGCTTCCTCTATGACGCGGCCCGCTTTGACCCGGCCCCCTTCGGGATCTCCCCGCGCGAGGCCATGGCGATGGACCCGCAGCAGCGGCTGCTGCTGGAGACCTCCTGGGAAGCGTTCGAGCGCGCCGGTATCGACCCGACCTCCATGCGCGGCAGCCGCACCGCCGTCTTCGCCGGCGTGATGTACCACGACTACACCGCCCGCCTGGACTCCGTCCCCGAGGGCGTCGAGGGCTTCCTCGGCACCGGCAGCTCCGGAAGCATCGCCTCCGGCCGCGTGGCCTACACCTTCGGCCTCGAAGGCCCGGCAGTCACCGTCGACACGGCCTGCTCGTCCTCCCTGGTCACCCTGCACCTGGCGGTGCAGGCCCTGCGGGCGGGGGAGTGCTCCATGGCCCTCGCCGGCGGTGTCACCGTGATGGCGACCCCGGCCACCTTCACCGAGTTCAGCCGCCAGCGCGGGCTGGCCTCCGACGGCCGGTGCAAGCCCTTCGCCGCCGCGGCCGACGGCACCGGATGGGGCGAGGGCGTCGGCATGCTGCTCGTGGAGCGGCTGGCGGACGCGCAGCGCAACGGACACCCGGTGCTCGCCGTCATCCGCGGCAGCGCGATCAACCAGGACGGCGCGAGCAACGGGCTGACCGCCCCTAACGGCCCCTCGCAGCAGCGCGTCATCCACCAGGCGCTCACCAACGCCCGCCTGTCAGCCGCCGATGTGGACGTGGTCGAGGCGCACGGTACGGGTACCCGGCTCGGGGACCCGATCGAGGCGCAGGCGCTGCTGGCGACGTACGGCCAGGACCGGCCGGACGACCGCCCGCTGCTCCTCGGCTCCATCAAGTCCAACATCGGACACACCCAGGCCGCCGCCGGTGTCGCGAGCATCATCAAGATGGTGGAGGCGATGCGCCACGGCGTGGTGCCGAAGACCCTCCACCTCGACGAGCCGACCCCGCACGTGGACTGGGAGGCGGGCGCCGTCGCCCTGATCGGCGAGACGGTCGATTGGCCGCAGACCGGTGCCCCGCGTCGTGCGGGTGTGTCGTCCTTCGGGTTCAGCGGGACGAACGCGCACGTGATCGTGGAGCAGGCGCCGGAGGCGGAGGCGGAGTCGGCCGAGGTCGAAGTCCGTTCGGACATGCCGGTGGTGCCGTGGGTGCTGTCGGGCAAGAGCGTGGCGGCACTGAGGTCCCAGGCGGAGCGGCTTGCCGGCCGACTTGCCGGCCGGCTCGCTGGTGCGTCCGACGATGTGGATCGGCTCGATCCGGTGGACGTGGGCTGGTCCCTCGCGTCCACGCGTGCCGGGCTGGAGCACCGTGCGGTCGTCCTGGGCGAGCACGCCGCCGGTGTCGACGCGGTGGCAGCGGGCGTCCCGGCGCCGGGTGTGGTGACCGGGTCCGTGGTCGGTGGCAAGACCGCCTTCGTCTTCCCCGGGCAGGGCTCGCAGTGGGTGGGCATGGCCGCGGAACTGCTGCGGACCACGCCCGTGTTCGCCGCCCGCATCGAGGAGTGCGCGAAGGCGCTGGAACCCTTCACCGACTGGTCGCTGACGGAGGTGCTGCGCGGGGCCGAGGGAGCGCCCTCGCTGGACCGGGTGGACGTCGTCCAGCCCGCCCTGTTCTCCGTGATGGTGTCACTGGCCGAGGTGTGGCGCGCCGCCGGAGTCCGGCCGGGTGCGGTGATCGGCCATTCCCAGGGCGAGATCGCCGCCGCGTGCGTGGCGGGGATCCTGTCGCTGGAGGACGCGGCCCGGGTGGTGGCACTGCGCAGCCAGGCGATCGGCCGGGTGCTGGCCGGCCTGGGTGGCATGGTGTCCGTGCCGCTTCCGGCCGCCGAGGTCCGGGAGCGCATCGCGCCCTGGGGTGCGGAGCGGATCTCCGTAGCTGCCGCCAACGGCCCCTCCTCGGTGGTCATCTCGGGTGAGGCCGGAGCCCTGGACGAGTTCCTCGCCGCGTGTGAGGGCGACGGGCTCCGCGCCAAGCGGATCGCGGTGGACTACGCCTCCCACTCCGCCCAGGTCGACCTCCTGGAGCAGGAGCTGGCCGGGCTTCTCGCGCCGATCACCCCGCGGGCCGCCGAGGTCCCCTTCCTCTCCACCGTCACCGGCGAGTGGGTCAAGGGTCCCGAGCTGGATGCCGGCTACTGGTTCCGCAACCTCCGGCAGACCGTGGAGTTCGAGCAGGCCACCCGCATGCTCCTGGAGCACGGCTTCGGCGTCTTCATCGAGTCCAGCCCGCACCCCGTCCTGACCATCGGCATGCAGGAAACGATCGAGGACGCAGGCCGTGAGGCCGCCGTCCTCGGCTCGCTGCGGCGCGACGAGGGCGGCCCGGAGCGGGTCTGGCGCTCGCTCGCCGAGGCGTATGTGCACGGTGCGGCCGTCGACTGGGACGCGGTGTTCGCGGGTACGGGTGCCCAGCGTGTGGACCTGCCGACCTACGCCTTCCAGCAGGAGCACTTCTGGCTCGAAAGCGGCACCGCCCCGGACCCGGCCGCCGCCGTGTACGCGGCCGACACCGCCGACGCGCGGTTCTGGGAAGCCGTAGAGGCGTGCGACGTGGCCGCTCTCACCGCCGAGCTGGACATCGACGCCGACGACACGCTCACCGCGCTCCTCCCCGCGCTGTCCTCCTGGCGGCGGCAGAGCCGGGAGCGGTCCACCGTCGACGGCTGGCGCTACCGGATCACCTGGAAGCCGGTCCCCGAGCCCGCCGTCACTCGGCTCACCGGCACCTGGCTGGTCGCCGTCCCGGAGGCCCTGACCGGTCCCGGTCCCGTCGATGACAGCACCGAAGCCGTGCTGCGTACGCTCGCCGAACACGGCGCCGATGTACGGCAGATCGCCGTCCCCCGCGCCCACGACGCACGGGCCGAGCTGGTCGGACGGATCCGCGAGGTCCTCGCGGACGGCCCCGCCGTCGCGGGAGTGCTGTCCCTCCTGACCCCCGCCGGGACCGACACGGCCGCCGGTGTGATCGCCACGCTGACCCTCGTCCAGGCGCTCGGCGACACCGATGTGGCGGCTCCGCTGTGGTGCGCCACCCGTGGGGCCGTCTCCGTGGCCCGCTCCGAGCAGCAGACCGATCCCGCGCAGGCCCCGATCTGGGGCCTCGGCCGGGTGACGGCCCTGGAGCACGGCGAGCGCTGGGGCGGCCTGATCGACCTGCCCCCGCAGGCCGACGACCGAACCCTCGACCGGCTGGTGGGGGTCCTGGCCGGGGATGCGGCCGAGGACCAGGTGGCCGTCCGCGCCTCCGGGGTCTTCGTACGCCGCCTCGTCCGGGCCCGCCTGGCCGAGTCGCCGGCGGTACGGGAGTGGCGTCCGCGCGGCACGACGCTGGTCACCGGTGGTACGGGCGCGCTGGGCGCGCACGTGGCCCGCTGGCTGGCCGAGAACGGCGCCGAGCACCTGATCCTCACCAGCCGGCGCGGCCCCGACGCCCCCGGCGCAGACGGGCTGCGCGACGAACTGACCGCGCTCGGCGCCCAGGTCACCCTCGCCGCCTGCGACGTCAGTGACCGCGACGAACTCGCCGCGCTCATCGCCTCCGTACCCGCCGACCAGCCGCTCACCGCGGTGATCCACACGGCGGCCGTCCTCGACGACGGGGTCATCGAGGCGCTCACCCCCGAGCAGATCGAGCGGGTCCTGCGCGTCAAGGTGGATGCCACCCGGCACCTGCACGAGCTGACCCGGGACCTCGACCTGTCCGCGTTCGTCCTCTTCTCCTCCTTCGCCGCCACCTTCGGCGCCCCCGGCCAGGGGAACTACGCGCCCGGCAATGCCTTCCTCGACGCCTTCGCCGAGTACCGGCGCGCCTCCGGCCTGCCCGCGACCTCCATCGCCTGGGGCCCCTGGGGCGACGGAGGCATGGCCGAAGGCGCCGTCGGGGACCGGATGCGCCGCCACGGCGTCATCGAGATGGCCCCCGAGCGGGCGGTCAGTGCCCTCCAGCACGCACTGGACCGCGACGAAACCACCCTGACCGTCGCGGACATGGAGTGGAAGCGCTTCGTCCTGGCCTTCACCTCCGGCCGCGCCCGCCCCCTGCTGCACGACCTGCCCGAAGCACAACAGGCCATGGAGACCGCCCGTACCGACGCGGCAGACGACAGCGGCAGCGCCGCGGTGCTCGCCCGGCAGCTCGCCGGGCAGCCCGAGGCCGAGCAGGAACGGCTGCTGCTGGACCTGGTCCGGACGGCCGTCGCCGCCGTCCTCGGATACGCCGGGCCCGACGCCGTCGAGGCCGGCCGGGCCTTCAAGGAACTGGGCTTCGACTCCCTCACCTCCGTCGAGCTGCGCAACCGCCTGAACGCCGCCGCCGGCCTCAAGCTGCCGCCCACCCTCGTCTTCGACTACCCGACGCCCACCGTCCTTGCCCGGCACCTGCGGGCCGAGCTCGCCGGTCAGAGCGCGGCGGGCGCCGCGCTCGTACCCACGGCGGCCGTCCCCCTCTCCGACGCCGAACCGATCGCCGTCGTCGCGATGAGCTGCCGCTTCCCCGGCGGCGTCCGCAGCCCCGAGGACCTGTGGCAGCTGCTTGCCTCCGGCGGTGACGCGCTCTCGCAGTTCCCCGCCGACCGCGGCTGGGACGTGGAAGCGCTGTACGACCCCGACCCCAACGCCCAGGGCACCTCCTACACCCGCGAGGGCGGCTTCCTCACCGACGCGGCCTCCTTCGACCCGTCGTTCTTCGGGATCTCGCCGCGCGAGGCCCTGGCCATGGACCCGCAGCAGCGGCTGCTCCTGGAAGCCTCCTGGGAGGCGTTCGAACGGGCCGGCATCGATCCGGAGACCCTCCGCGGCAGCCAGTCCGGCGTCTTCGTCGGCACCAACGGCTCTGACTACTCCCACCTCGTGCACGGCGCCAACACCGAGGGCCTGGAAGGACACCTGGCCACCGGCAGCGCGGGAAGCGTCGTCTCCGGCCGTCTCTCCTACACCTTCGGTCTCGAGGGGCCGGCCGTCACCGTCGACACGGCCTGTTCGGCGTCGCTGGTCGCCCTCCACCTCGCGGTGCAGGCCGTGCGGGCCGGGGAGTGCTCGATGGCCCTGGCCGGCGGTGTGACGGTCATGTCCACGCCCGGCACCTTCATCGAGTTCAGCCGTCAGCGCGGCCTGTCCACCGACGGCCGGTGCAAGGCGTTCTCCGCCGATGCCGACGGCTTCAGCCCGGCCGAGGGCGTCGGCATGCTGCTCGTGGAGCGGCTGTCCGACGCCCGCCGCAACGGGCACCCGGTCCTGGCCGTGATCCGAGGCACGGCGATCAACCAGGACGGCGCCTCCAACGGCCTGACCGCCCCCAACGGACCCTCCCAGCAGCGCGTCATCCGGCAGGCCCTGGCCAATGCCCGGCTGTCGGCCGCCGATGTGGACGTGGTCGAGGCGCACGGTACGGGTACGACGCTCGGGGACCCGATCGAGGCGCAGGCGCTGCTGGCGACGTACGGCCAGGACCGGCCGGCCGGGCAGCCGCTGCTGCTCGGCTCCATCAAGTCCAACATCGGCCACGCGCAGGCCGCGGCCGGCGTCGCCGGCGTGATGAAGATGATGCTGGCCATGCAGCACGGGGTGCTGCCGCAGAGCCTCCACATCGCCGAGCCCACTCCGCACGTGGACTGGAGCGCGGGTGAGGTCGTCCTGCTGACCGAGCAGCGGGCATGGCCCGAGACCGGTGGCCGTCCCTGGCGCGCGGGTGTGTCGTCCTTCGGGTTCAGCGGAACCAACGCCCATGCCATCATCGAGCAGGCCCCGGCCGAACAGGGGTCCGACGGGCAGGGGACCCCTGTGCCGCCGGCCGGCCACCCCCTACTGACCGCGATGACCCCGGACGACACCGGCGCCGACCGGCTGACCCCGCTGCCCTGGCCGCTGACGGCCAAGACCGAAAAGGCGCTGTGCGGCCAGGCAGAACGACTGCTGAACCACCTCGACACCCGTCCTGACCTGCGGAGTGTCGACGTCGGCCACTCCCTGGCCACCACCCGCACGGCCCACGGCCGGCGCGCGGTACTGATCGGCCGGGACCGGGCGGAACACCTCGCGGGACTGGCCACCCTGGCCGCCGGAGGCACCGCACCCCTGCTCGTCCAGGGGTCGGTCATCGGGGGCAAGACCGCCTTCGTGTTCCCCGGACAGGGGTCGCAATGGGTGGGCATGGCCGAGGCGCTGTTGGACGCTTCACCCGTGTTTGCTACCCGGGTTGATGAGTGTGCGAAGGCGCTGGAGGCGTTCACCGACTGGTCGTTGGTGGACGTGCTCCGCGGTGCCGATGGCGCGCCTTCCCTCGACCGGGTGGATGTGGTCCAGCCTGCGCTGTTTGCGGTGATGGTGTCGCTGGCCGAGGTGTGGCGGGGCGCGGGTGTCCGTCCGGGTGCGGTGATCGGTCACTCGCAGGGCGAGATCGCCGCCGCGTGCGTGGCCGGGATCCTGTCTCTCGAAGACGCGGCCCGGGTGGTGGCCCTGCGGAGCCAGGCCATCGGCCGAGTCCTGGCGGGGCTGGGCGGGATGGTGTCCGTACCGCTGCCGGCTGCCGAGGTCCGGGAGCGGATCGCGGTGTGGGGTGAGGAGCGGATCTCCGTCGCCGCCGTCAACGGCCCGTCCTCGGTGGTCGTCTCGGGCGAGGTCCAGGCCCTCGAAGAGCTGCTGGCCGCGTGTGAGGCGGACGGAGTTCGGGCCCGGCGGATCGCGGTGGACTACGCCTCCCATTCCGCGCAGGTGGACCTGCTGCGGGACGAACTTGCTGAGCTTCTCGCGCCGATCGTCCCTCAGTCCGCAGAGGTGCCGTTCTTGTCCACCGTCACGGGTGAGTGGGTGAAGGGGCCTGAGCTGGATGCCGGTTACTGGTTCCGGAACCTGCGGCAGACCGTGGAGCTGGAACAGGCCACCCGCACGCTGTTGGAGCAGGGCTTCGGTGTGTTCATCGAGTCCAGCCCGCACCCGGTCCTGACGGTCGGCATGCAGGAGACCGTCGAGGACACCGGCCGGGAGGCCGCTGTCCTGGGTTCCCTGCGCCGTAACGAGGGCGGCCTGGAGCGTTTCTGGCTTTCCCTCGGCGAGGCCTACGTACGCGGTGTCGCCGTGGACTGGGACGCCGTCTTCGCAGGAGCCGGCGCCCAGCGGGTGGATCTGCCGACCTACGCCTTCCAGTCGCAGCGGTACTGGCCTGAGGCCGCGCTGGTCGAGGCGGATGTGCTGCCGGCGGAGAGCGCGGTCGATGCCCGCTTCTGGGACGCCGTCGAGCGCGAGGATCTCGCCGCACTCACTGCCGAGCTGCGTATCGAGGGCGACCAGCCGCTGACCGCTCTGCTTCCCGCGCTGTCCTCGTGGCGGCGGCAGAGCCGCGAGGCGTCCACGGTCGATGGCTGGCGCTACCGGGTCACCTGGAAGCCCCAGGCCGAAGCCACCACCAGCGCCCGTCTCTCCGGGACCTGGCTGGTCGTCGTGCCCGAGGCTTTGGAGGGCCCGGCCGCGGACACGGCCGCCGCTGTCCTGCGGGTGCTCGCCGACCGTGGTGCGGACGTCCGTACCGTCACCGTGGCCCCGGACATGGCCGACCGTGACGCGCTCAGCGCCACCCTGACGGCGGCGGCCACGGACGGTACGACCGTCCCCGCCGGCGTCCTCTCCCTCCTCGCCCTCGGCGGCGAAGACGTCGCGCTGCGTGCCCACACCGGGCTGCTCACCACCGCCGCGCTCGTTCAGGCCCTCGGTGACGCCGACGTGTCCGCGCCGCTGTGGTGCGTCACCCGTGGCGCCGTGTCGGTGGCCCCGTCCGAGCGGCTCCAGGATCCGGCCCAGGCACTCCTGTGGGGCTTCGGCCGGACCGCCGCGCTGGAGTTCCCCGACCGCTGGGGCGGTCTGGTCGACCTGCCCCCGCAGGCCGACGGCCGGACCCTCGAACGGCTCGTGGGAGTCCTCGCCGGTGACGGAGCCGAGGACCAGGTGGCCGTCCGGGCCTCCGGGCTGTACGGCCGGCGCCTGGCCCACGCCTCGCTCGCCGACTCGCCGTCCGTGCCGGCCTGGAAGCCTGGCGGCACGACGCTGGTCACCGGTGGTACGGGCGCGCTGGGCGCGCACGTGGCCCGCTGGCTGGCCGAGAACGGCGCCGAGCACCTGATCCTGACCAGCCGCCGCGGTGCCGAGGCGCCCGGCGCGGCCGAGCTGAGCGCGGAACTGACCGCGCTCGGCGCCCAGGTCACCGTCGCCGCCTGTGACATGGCCGACCGGGACGCCGTCGCCGGCCTCCTGGCCTCCGTCCCCGCCGACCGGCCGCTGACCGCCGTCGTGCACACCGCCGGCGTCCTGGACGACGGGGTCATCGACGGACTGACGCCCGAGCGGTTCGCGACCGTGCTCGCCCCCAAGGCGGACGCGGCACTCACCCTCCACGAGCTGACCCGCGACCTTGACCTGTCGGCATTCGTGCTGTTCTCCGGCGTCGCCGGCACCCTCGGTGACGCCGGGCAGGCCAACTACGCCGCCGCCAACTCCTACCTCGACGCCCTCGCCGAGCAGCGGCACGCCGACGGCCTGCCCGCGACCTCGGTGGCCTGGGGCCGGTGGGGTGACAGCGGACTGGCCGCGGGCGGCGCCATCGGGGAGCGGCTCGACCGCGGCGGGGTGCCCGCCATGGCGCCGCGCGCCGCGATCCGCGCCCTCCACCAGGCCCTTGACCACGCCGAGCCGGCCATCGCCGTCGCCGACATCCAGTGGGAACGCTTCACGCCCGGCTACACCGCCGTCCGGCCCAGCCCGTTCCTTGCTGACCTGCCCGCGGTACGCCGGCTCGCCCAGGCCGCCCCGGCCGCCGGTGAGGCGGACGGCGCGGCCGGGGAAGGGTCCCCGGGCGAGGCGCTGCGCCGCCGGCTGTCGGCGATGCCGCAGGCCGAACAGGGCCTGGCCGTACTGGAACTGGTCCGGTCCCACGCGGCGACCGCGCTCGGGCACCCCACCACCGACGAGGTGGGCGCGGGCCGCGCGTTCAAGGAGCTCGGCTTCGACTCCCTGATCGCGCTGGAGCTGCGCAACCGACTGAACGCCGCCACCGGGCTGAAGCTCCCGGCGACGCTGGTCTTCGACCACCCGACCCCCGCGGTCCTGGCCGAGTTCTTGCGGGCCGAGATCGTCCAGGACGGCAGCACCGCGACCGCGCCCGGCATCGCGGAACTCGAAAAGCTCGAATCCGCGCTGTCCGTCCTCGATCCGGACGGAGAGACGCGCGCCGACATCGCCTCGCGCCTGCAGGCACTCCTGGCGAAATGGGGTGAATCGCAAGTCGACCAGAGCGGCGGGGCCGTGGCCGAAAAACTTCAGGAAGCCACGCCTGACGAGCTCTTCGACTTCATCGAGAACGAGCTCGGCATCTAGCACAGCGGACAGCAGGCAGTAGTAGCACAAGGGTTTGTGACGAGCATGGGTGAGGTTCCAATGGCGGGTCAGGCGTCGGATCAGGAAAAGATCCTCGGCTACTTGAAGCGGGTGACGGCCGATCTGCACCAGACACGGCAGCGCCTGCGCGAGGTCGAGTCCCAGGAGCCGGAGCCGATCGCGATCGTCGGCATGGCCTGCAGGTTCCCCGGCGGCATCGAGTCGCCGGAGGGCCTGTGGGACCTGGTGGCGGGCGGCCGGGACGCCATCACCGACTTCCCCGCCGACCGCGGCTGGGACCTCGCGTCCCTGTACGACGCCGACCCCGACCAGCGGGGTACTTCGTACACCCGCGAGGGCGGATTCCTCGACGGGGTCGGCGAGTTCGATGCCGCCTTCTTCGGGATCAGCCCGCGCGAAACCCTCGGCATGGACCCGCAGCAGCGCCTGCTGCTCGAAACCTCCTGGGAGACCTTCGAGCGCGCCGGGATCGACCCGGCGGCCCTGCGCGGCAGCAAGGCCGGTGTCTTCATCGGCACCAACGGCCAGGACTACCCCGATCTGCTGCGCGACGGGGTCCCGCAGGGCGTCGAGCAGTACCTCCTCACCGGGAACGCCGCCAGCGTCATCTCCGGTCGGCTCTCCTACACCTTCGGCCTCGAAGGTCCCTCCGTCACCGTCGACACCGCCTGCTCGGCCTCGCTCGTCGCCCTCCACCTCGCGGTGCAGGCGCTGCGCAATGGCGAGTGCTCCCTGGCCCTGGCGGGCGGTGTCACGGTCATGTCCAGCCCGCGCGCCTTCGTGCAGTTCAGCCGGCAGCGCGGACTCGCCCCCGACGGCCGGTGCAAGCCGTTCGCCGACGGCGCCGACGGCACCGGCTGGGGCGAGGGCGTCGGCATGCTGCTTGTCGAGAAGCTGTCCGACGCCCGCCGCCTCGGCCACCCCGTCCTGGCCGTCGTCCGCGGCAGCGCGATCAACCAGGACGGCGCCTCCAACGGCCTGACCGCCCCCAACGGGCCCTCCCAGCAGCGTGTCATCCGGCAGGCCCTGACCAACGCCGGACTCACCCCGGCGCAGGTCGACGTCGTCGAGGCGCACGGCACCGGCACCACCCTCGGCGACCCCATCGAGGCGCAGGCCATCCTGGCCACCTACGGCCAGAACCGGCCCGAGGGCCGGCCGCTGTGGCTCGGATCGGTCAAATCCAACCTCGGGCACACCCAGGCCGCCGCCGGTGTCGCGGGCATCATCAAGATGATCCTGGCGATGCAGCATGGCGTCCTGCCCGAGTCCCTCCACATCGACCAGCCGTCCACCGCCGTCGACTGGACCACCGGCGACGTCGAGCTGCTCACCCGGGCCGTGCCATGGCCTGAGACCGGCCAGCCGCGCCGGGCCGGTATCTCCTCCTTCGGCGTCAGCGGCACCAACGCCCACACCGTCATCGAGCAGGCCCCGCCCGCCGACCCGGCCGGCCCCGCCCCCGCGACGGCCGAGCCCGCGGCGGGGGCGACGGCGACCGCGACGGCGACCGCGACGGCCGAGCCCACCGTGGCCGCCGCCGGGCCGGTGCCGCTCCTGGTGTCGGGCCACAGCGAGGAGGCCCTGCGCGCCCAGGCCGCCCGCCTCGCCGCCCACCTGCGCGCCCGCCCCGAACTCGCCGCGGCCCCCGCGGCCCTGACCGACCTCGGCTTCTCCCTCGCCACCAGCCGCTCCTCGCTGGACCGCAGGGCCGTCCTCTTCGCCGCGGACCGCGAGACGCTGCTCACCGACCTCGAGGCGCTCGCCGCCGGCGAACAGCCCGCGGGCCCGGTCCTCGGCGCCGTCGGCGACGGCAACACCGCCTTCCTGTTCACCGGCCAGGGCAGCCAGCGCCCGGGCATGGGGCGGGAGCTGTACGCCACCCACCCCGCCTTCGCCCGCGCCCTCGACGCGGTCCGCGACGAACTCGACCGGCACCTCGAACGCCCCCTGTACGACGTACTGTTCGCCACCGAAGGCACCCCGGAGGCGGCGCTCCTCGACGAGACCGCGTACACCCAGGCCGCCCTGTTCGCCGTGGAGGTCGCCCTCTACCGGCAGCTCGAACAGTGGGGCGTGACCGCCGACTTCCTCATCGGGCACTCCATCGGTGAACTCGCCGCCGCCCATGTCTCCGGCGTCCTCACGCTCCCCGACGCGGCAGCCCTCGTGGCCGCCCGTGGCCGCCTGATGCAGGCCCTGCCCGCCGGTGGCGCGATGATCGCCGTCGAGGCCACCGAGGACGAGGTCACCCCGCTGCTCACCGGCCGGGTGTCCATAGCCGCCGTCAACGGCCCCCGCTCCGTGGTCGTCTCCGGCGACGAGGACGCCGCCACCGCGGTCGCCGAAGCCCTGCGCGCCCGTGGCCGCCGCACCAAGCGGCTGACGGTCAGCCACGCCTTCCACTCGCCGCTCATGGACGGCATGCTCGACGCGTTCCGCGAGGCCGCCGAAGCCGTCTCCTACGCGCCGCCCGTCATCCCGATCGTCTCCAACCTCACCGGCGCCTCCGTCACCGCCGACGAGATCTGCACCGCCGACTACTGGGTCCGGCACGTCCGCGAGGCGGTCCGCTTCCTCGACGGGGTGCGCGGCCTGGCCGACCTCGGCGTCACCACCTTCGTCGAGGTCGGCCCCGGCGGGGTCCTCACCGCCCTCGCACAGGACTGCCTCACCGGCCAGGACGGCCGGGACGACGCCGTGTTCGTCCCCGTCCTGCGCGCCGACCGCCCCGAGCCGGCCGCGTTCGCCGCCGCCGTCGCCCAGGCCCACGTCCACGGCGTCCCCGTCGACTGGTCCGCCGTCTTCGCCGGCCGCGACGCCACCCGTGTCGACCTGCCCACGTACGCCTTCCAGCGCCGGCTGTACTGGCCCGAGCAGCCCACTGCCTGGACCGGCGACGTCACCGCCGCCGGCATCGGCTCCGCCGACCACCCCCTGCTCGGCGCGGCCATCGCCCTGGCCGACGGCGACGGCTACCTGTTCACGGGCCGGCTCTCCCTGGCCACCCACCCCTGGCTCGCCGACCACACGGTCATGGACACCGTGCTGCTGCCCGGCACCGCCTTCGTGGAACTCGCCCTCCGGGCCGGCGAGCACACCGGCTGCGAACTCCTCGACGAACTCACCCTCCAGGCACCCCTGGCCCTGCCCCCGCACGGCGGCGTACAGATCCAGCTCGCCGTCGGCGCCCCCGAGGCCGACGGACGGCGCTCCCTGACCCTGCACTCCCGGCCCGAGGATGCCGCCGACGACGCCTGGGGCGAAGGCGCCTGGACCCGGCACGCCACCGGCTTCCTCGCCCCCGCCGGCGCCCCCGCCGACCGGGGGACCGGCACCGACCTGGCCGTCTGGCCGCCGCAGGGCGCCACCCCCGTGCCCGTCGAGGGCCTCTACGACCACCTCACCGCCTCCGGCTTCGCCTACGGTCCCGTCTTCCAGGGCCTGACCGGCGCCTGGCAGCGCGCCGACGAGGTCTTCGCCGAGGTCCGCCTGCCCGAGCAGGCGCACCCCGAAGCGGCCCTGTTCGGCCTGCACCCCGCCCTGCTGGACGCCGCCCTGCACGCCGTCGGCATGGGCGCCCTGCTGGAGGACACCGAGCACGGCAGGCTGCCGTTCTCCTGGAGCGGAGTCGCCCTCCGGGCCGTCGGCGCCCGCGCCCTGCGGGTCCGGCTGGCACCCGCCGGCCAGGACACCGTCTCCGTGGACCTGGCCGACGAGACCGGCGCACCCGTCGCCTCCGTCGACGCGCTGCTGCTCCGCCCGGTCACCCCCGACCAGGTGCGGGCGGCCCGTACTGCCTTCCACGAGTCGCTGTTCCGCGTCGAGTGGAGCCCGCTGGCCCTGCCGGCCGCCACCACCGTCGCCCCCGGCCAGTGGGCCCTCCTCGGCGAGACCGGAACCGGGTCCCGCTTCACCACCGTGCTGCCGACCGCCGCCGCCCACACCGACCTCGCCGCCCTCGGCGCGGCGGTCGAGGCCGGCGGCCCCGTACCGCAGGCCGTCCTCGTGCCCCTGCCCGCCGCCGCGGATGCGGCGCGGACCCCCGTCGACGCCGCCCTGCCCGGCGCCGTCGCCGAGGCCCTGCACCACGCCCTGGACCTGGCCCGGGCCTGGCTCGCCGACGACCGCTTCGCCGGCTCCCACCTGGTGTTCGTCACCCGCGGCGCCATCGCCACCACCGCCGGCTCCGATGTGCCCGACCTGGCGCACGCCCCGCTGTGGGGCCTGCTGCGCTCGGCCCAGTCCGAGCACCCCGACCGGTTCGTCCTGCTCGACCTGGACGACCACGAGTCGTCCCTGCGCGCCCTGCCGGCCGCCCTGCCCGCCGCGCTGGCCACCGCCGAGCCGCAGCTCGCCCTCCGCGAGGGCCGCGCCGTCGTGCCCCGGCTCGCCCGCGTCCCCGCCGGCCCCGACCAGCAGGCTCCCGCGCTCGACCCGGACGGCACCGCCCTGGTCACCGGCGCCACCGGCACCCTCGGCGGGCTGGTCGCCCGTCATCTGGTCACCGAGCACGGCGTACGCCACCTGCTGCTGACCAGCCGCCGCGGCGAGGCCGCCGCCGGTGCCCCCGAACTCCTGGCCGAACTGCGCGGCCTGGGTGCCGAGGTGACCCTTGCCGCCTGCGACGCCGCCGACCGCGAGGCGCTCTCCGCGCTGCTGGCCGCCGTACCGGCCGACCGGCCGCTGACCGCCGTCGTCCACACCGCCGGCGTGCTCGACGACGGCATCCTCGAAGCCCTCACTCCCGAGCGGATCGACCACGTCCTGCCCGCCAAGGTCGACGCGGCTGTCCACCTGCACGAGCTGACCCGCGACCTCGACCTCGCGGCGTTCGTCCTGTTCTCCGCCGCCGCCGGTACCCTCGGCGCGGCCGGCCAGGCCAACTACGCCGCCGCCAACACCTTCCTCGACGCGCTCGCCCAGCGCCGCCGCGCCGAGGGCCTGCCCGCCACCGCGCTTGCCTGGGGCCTGTGGGCCGAACGCAGCGGTATGACCGGCGACCTCGCCGACGCCGACCTGGAGCGGATCTCCCGCGCCGGAGTCGCCGCGCTGTCCTCCGCCGAGGGCCTGGCCCTCATGGACACCGCCCGCGCCGTCGGCGACCCCACCGCCGTCCCCATGCACCTGGACCTGGCCGCGCTCCGCCAGGCCGACGCGAGCAGCGTCCCCGCCCTGCTGCGCGGTCTGGTCCGGCCCGCCGCGCGCCGGGCCGCCGCCGACCGGGGCGCCGCCCCCGCCGACGGTCTCACCGAGCGGCTGCTGCCGCTGACCGCCGCCGAACGCGACCGGCTGCTGCTGGCCACCGTCCGCGTCCAGGTCGCCGCCGTCCTCGGCTTCCCCGGCCCCGACGCCGTCGACCCCGGCCGCGCCTTCAAGGAGCTCGGCTTCGACTCGCTCACCGCCGTCGAACTGCGCAACCGCCTCGGCTCGGCCACCGGTGTCCGGCTGCCCGCCACCCTCGTCTTCGACTACCCCACCCCCAACGCCCTCGCGGTGTTCCTGCGCACCGAACTCCTCGGCGACCGGGCCGCCCCGGCCCCGGCCGGCACCGGCACCGGCGCCCGCGCCACCGCCGCCGACGAGCCCATCGCCATCGTCGCCATGAGCTGCCGCTACCCCGGCGGCGTCGCCACCCCCGAGGAGCTGTGGCAGCTCGTCGCCGGCTCCGTCGACGCGATCTCCCCGTTCCCCACCGACCGCGGCTGGAACCTCGACGCGCTGTACGACTCCGACCCCGGTCAGGCCGGGACCTCGTACACCCGCGAAGGCGGCTTCCTCCACGACGCCGCCGACTTCGACCCCGACGTCTTCGGCATCAATCCGCGCGAGGCCCTGGCCATGGACCCGCACCAGCGGCTCCTGCTGGAGACCTCCTGGGAGGCGTTCGAGCGGGCCGGCCTGGACCCCTCGTCGCTGCGCGGCAGCCGTACCGGCGTGTTCGCCGGCGTCATGTACCACGACTACCTGACCCGACTCCCCGCCGTACCCGAGGGCCTGGAGGGCTACCTCGGCACCGGCACCGCCGGCAGCGTCGCCTCCGGCCGCATCTCCTACACTTTCGGCCTCGAAGGCCCCGCCGTCACCATCGACACGGCCTGCTCCTCCTCCCTGGTCGCCCTGCACCTGGCCGCGCAGGCGCTGCGCAACGGCGAATGCGACATGGCACTCGCCGGCGGCGTCACCGTCATGTCCACCCCGGACACCTTCATCGACTTCAGCCGCCAGCGCGGACTGTCGACGGACGGCCGCTGCAAGTCCTTCTCCGGCGACGCCGACGGCACCGGCTGGGCCGAGGGCGCCGGCATGATCCTCGTCGAGCGGCTCTCCGACGCCCGCCGCAACGGCCACCCGGTGCTGGCCGTGGTCCGCGGTACCGCCGTCAACCAGGACGGCGCCTCCAACGGCCTGACCGCCCCGAACGGGCCCTCCCAGCAGCGCGTCATCCGGGAGGCCCTCGCCCACGCCGGCCTGACCCCCGCCGACGTCGACGCCGTCGAGGCGCACGGCACCGGCACCACCCTCGGCGACCCCATCGAGGCGCAGGCCCTGCTGGCCACCTACGGCCAGGGCCGCCCCGCGGACCGGCCGCTGCGCCTGGGCTCCATCAAGTCCAACATCGGCCACACCCAGGCCGCCGCCGGCGCCGCCGGCATTATCAAGATGGTCCAGGCGATGCGCCACGGCGTCCTGCCGGCCTCCCTGCACATCGGCGAGCCGTCCCCGCACATCGACTGGACCGCCGGCGCGGTCGAGCTGCTGACCGAGTCCGCCGCCTGGCCCGAAACGGGCCGCCCGCGCCGCGCGGGCATCTCCTCCTTCGGCGTCAGCGGCACCAACGCGCACGTCATCATCGAGCAGCCGCCCACCGAGGCGGACACCGAGGCACCCACCGAAGCGGACGCCGAGCCGGACCCCGAGACCGGCATGCCCGCCGGGACGCCGCTGCCGTTCGTCCTCTCCGGCCGTACCCCCGACGCACTGCGCGCCCAGGCCGCCCGGCTCGCCGCGCACCTCGCGGAACACCCCGACGCGGCCCCCGCCGACATCGCGTACTCCCTGGCCACCACCCGCACCGCCCTGGACCGCCGGGCCGCCGTCGTCGCCGGTGACCGCGAGGAACTCCTCGCCGGACTCACCGCCCTCGCCGAGGGCCGCGACGGCGCCCGGCTCGTCCAGCACGACACCGCCGACGGCAGGCTCGCCGTCCTCTTCACCGGACAGGGCAGCCAGCGCCCCGGCATGGGCCGCGAACTGTACGAGACCCACCCGGCGTTCGCCGCCGCCCTGGACGAGGTCTGCGCGGCCCTGGAGCCGCACCTCGAACAGCCCCTCAAGAACGTCCTGTTCGCCGAGGACGGTGCACTCCTCAACCGGACCGGCTACACCCAGCCCGCCCTGTTCGCCCTGGAGACCGCGCTCTACCGCCTCGTCGAATCCTGGGGCCTGCGCCCCGACTTCGTCGCAGGCCACTCCATCGGAGAGATCACCGCCGCGCACGTCGCGGGCGTCCTCTCGCTGCCCGACGCGGCCGTCCTGGTCGCCGCCCGGGGCCGCCTCATGGAGCAACTGCCCGAGGGCGGCGCGATGATCGCGCTGACCGCCACCGAGGACGAGGTTCGGCCGCTGCTGGCCGGCCACGAGGACCGGATCGGCATCGCCGCCGTCAACTCCGCCTCCGGTGTGGTGATTTCGGGCGAGGAGGCCCTGGCGCTGGAGATCGCCGCCGAGTTCGAGCGGCGCGGCCGGCAGACCAAGCGGCTCACCGTCAGCCACGCCTTCCACTCCCCGCTGATGGACGGCATGCTCAACGCCTTCCGCGACGTCGCCGCCTCCCTCACCTACCACGCGCCCGCCATCCCCGTCGTCACCCATCTCACCGGCGAGATCGCGGGCGAGGAACTGCGCACCCCCGAGCACTGGGTCTCCCACGTCCGCGAAGCCGTCCGCTTCCTCGACGGCATCCGCACCCTGGACGCCGAGCGCGTCACCACCTACCTGGAACTGGGCCCGCAGGGCGTGCTGTCCGGCCTGGGCCGCGACTGCCTCACCGACACCGACACCGACACCGACACCGACACCGACACCGACACCGGCACGGACGTGGTCTTCGTTCCGGCCCTGCGCCGCGACCGCGGCGAGGCGGAGGCACTGGCCGCTGCCGTCGCCGCCGTCCACACCCGGGCCGTCCCGCTCGACTGGGCCGCGTACTTCGCCGCGACCGGCGCCCGCCGCACCGACCTGCCCACGTACGCCTTCCAGCGCCGCCGGTTCTGGCTCGAAGCCCCCGCCGGCTTCATCGGCGACGTCGAATCGGCCGGCCTGGGCGCCGCCCACCACCCGCTGCTCGGTGCCGCCGTCCCGCTCGCCGACGGCGAGGGCTTCCTGTTCACCGGACGCCTCTCCCTCGACACCCACCCCTGGCTGGCCGACCACGCCGTCATGGGCACCGTCCTGCTGCCCGGCACCGCCTTCGTCGAACTCGCCGTCCGGGCCGGCGACCAGGCCGGCTGCGACGTCCTCGAGGAACTCACCCTCGAAGCCCCGCTGGTCCTCGCCCCGCACGCCGCGGTCCGCCTCCAGATCGTGGTCGGCGCCCCCGACCGGGACGGTCGGCGCACCCTGGACCTGTACTCCGGCGACCCGGACGCCGCCGACGACGAGCCGTGGACCCGCCACGCCACCGGTGTCCTCGCCGCCGGCGCCCCGCGTCCCGCCTTCGACCTCACCGCCTGGCCCCCGCCGGGCGCCGAGGCCGTCACCGTCGACGGCCTGTACGAGCACCTGGGCCAGGGCGGCTTCGCCTACGGGCCCGTGTTCCAGGGCCTGCGGGCCGCCTGGACCCTCGGCGAGGACGTCTACGCCGAGGTGGCCCTGCCCGAGGACCGGCAGTCCGAGGCCACCCGGTTCGGCCTGCACCCGGCCCTGCTCGACGCCGCCCTGCACGCCACCTTCGTCCGGCCGTCCGACGCGGACCGCCAGGCGGGGCTGCCGTTCTCCTGGCGCGGCGTGTCCCTGCACGCCGTCGGCGCCGCCGCACTGCGCGTCCGCCTCACCTCGGCGGGCGAGGACACCCTCTCCCTCCAGCTGGCCGACACCACCGGCGCGCCCGTCGCCGCCGTCGAGCAGCTGATGGTCCGGCCGATCTCCGCCGACCGCCTCACCGACGCCATGCGCAGCGCGCACCACGAGTCACTGTTCCGCGTCGAGTGGGCTACCGTCCCCCTGCCGGCGGACACCGCGCCGGGATCCCTGACCGACAGCGCGGCCGGCCCCGCGGACGAACCCGCCACCACCTGGGCCGTCCTCGGCTCGGGCTCCGGCACTGGCCCGGGCGGCACCGGCTCCGGCTCCGGCTCCGCCACCGGCAGTGGCACCGCCACCCTGCCCGGCCAGGGCTACGCCGACCTCACCGCCCTGGCCACGGCCCTGGACGCGGGCGGCGCCCCGGCCCCCGCGTACGTCCTGGCCCCCTGCCCGCCCGCCGAGGCGGATGGCGCGCTCACGCCGGATGCCGTCCGGACGGCCACCCACCAGGCCCTCGCCCTGCTCCAGGCCTGGCTCGCCGACGACCGCTTCGCCGAGTCACGCCTGGTGTTCCTCACCCATGGCGCCGTCGCCACCCAGGGCGACTGGGACCTCGCCGACCCGGTCCACGCCCCCGTCTGGGGCCTGGTCCGCTCCGCCCAGTCGGAGAACCCCGACCGCTTCGTCCTCGCCGACCTCGACGACGATGCCCCGGTTGAAACCCTCGCCGCCGCCCTCGCCACCGGCGAACCGCAGTTCGCGATCCGCCGCGGCACCGTCCATGCCCCCCGTCTCGCCCGGATCCCCGCCACCACCCCGCTGACCCCGCCCGCGGACGGTTCCGCCTGGCGCATGGACATCGAGGACAAGGGCACCCTCGACCACCTCACCCTCCTCCCCAGCCCCGAGTCCGAGGCACCGCTGGAGCCCGGCCAGGTCCGCGTCGCCGTGCGCGCCGCCGGCCTCAACTTCCGCGACGTGCTCAACGCCCTCGGCATGTACCCCGGCGACCCCGGCCTGATGGGCTCCGAAGGCGCCGGCATCGTCCTGGAGACCGGCCCCGGCGTCACCGACCTCGCCCCCGGCGACCGCGTCATGGGCATGCTGCCCGGCGCGTTCGGCCCGCTCACCGTCGTCGACCGCCGCATGATCGCCCCGATGCCCGAGGGCTGGACTTTCGCCGAGGCCGCGGCCGTACCGATCGTCTTCATGACGGCGTACTACGCCCTCCACGACCTCGCCGGCCTGCGCGAGGGCGAAACCCTCCTCGTGCACGCCGCCGCCGGCGGCGTCGGCATGGCCGCCGTCCAGCTGGCCCGCCACTGGGGCGCCGAGGTCTACGCCACCGCCAGTCCCACCAAGTGGGACACCCTGCGCGGACTCGGCCTGACCGACGACAGGATCGCTTCCTCCCGCACCCTCGACTTCGAGGACGCCTTCCGCACGGCCACCGACGGACGCGGCGTCGACGTCGTCCTCGACTCCCTCGCCCGCGAGTTCGTCGACGCCTCCCTGCGGCTCCTGCCGCGCGGCGGACGCTTCGTCGAGATGGGCAAGACCGACGTCCGCGACCCCCGCGACGTCGCCGCCGCCCACCCCGGCGTCGGCTACCAGGCGTTCGACCTGACCGAGGCCGGCCTCGACCGCATCCAGGAGATGCTCACCGCCCTCCTTGGCCTCTTCGAGTCCGGAGCCCTGCGCCCGATCCCGGTCTCCGCCTGGGACCTGCGCCAGGCCCCCGAAGCCTTCCGCTACCTCAGCCAGGCCCGCCACACCGGCAAGATCGTGCTCACCGTGCCCGCCGAGTGGAACCCCGACGGCACCGTCCTCATCACCGGCGGCACCGGCACCCTTGGTGCCCTCGTCGCCCGGCACGCCGTCACCGCCCGCGGCGCCCGCCGCCTGATCCTGACCAGCCGCCGCGGCGAGGCCGCCGCCGGCGCCGCCGAACTCGCCGCAGAGCTGCGCGCCCTGGGCGCCGAGGTCACCGTCGCCGCCTGCGACGCCGCCGACCGCGACGCACTCGCCGCCCTCCTGGCCGGCATCCCGGCCGCACACCCGCTGACCGCCGTCGTCCACACCGCCGGCGTCCTCGACGACGGCATCACGACGGCCCTCACCCCCGAGCGGATCGACCGCGTCCTGCGCCCCAAGGCCGACGCCGCCCTCCACCTGCACGAACTCACCCGCCACCTGGACCTGGCCGACTTCGTCCTCTTCTCCTCCGCCGCCGGCACCTTCGGCGGCGCCGGCCAGGCCAACTACGCCGCCGCGAACGTCTTCCTCGACGCCCTCGCCCGCCACCGCCAGGCCCACGGCCTGGCCGCCACCTCCCTCGGCTGGGGCCTGTGGGCCGAGGCCAGCGGCATGACCGGCGAGCTGGACACCGCCGACAAGGACCGCATGACGCGCTCCGGCGTCCTCGGCCTCTCCTCCGAGGAGGGCCTGGCCCTGCTCGACACCGCCCACCGCACCGGCGACGCCCACCTCGTCCCCATGCAGCTCGACCTCGCGCCCCTGCGCCAGGCCGACGCGAGCATGGTCCCCGCCCTGCTGCGCGGCCTGGTCCGGGCCCCCGCCCGCCGGGCCGCGGCGGCCACCGCCGCCGGCACCGGCACCGGAACCTCGCTCGTGGAGCAGCTCGTACGGCTCCCCGAGAACGAACGCGACGCGCTGCTGCTGGACCTCGTACGCGACCAGGTGGCCGCCGTCCTCGGCCACGCCACCCCCGACGCCGTCGAACCCGGGCGCGCCTTCAAGGACCTCGGCTTCGACTCGCTGACCGCCGTCGAGTTCCGCAACCGGCTCGGCGCCACCGCCGGCGTCCGGCTGCCCGCCACCCTCGTCTTCGACTACCCCACCCCCACCGTCCTCGCCGGCTACCTCAAGGACGAACTCCTCGGCTCCGAGGCCGCTGCCGCTGCCGCCGCCCTCACGGTCCGGTCGGCCGCCGCCGAGGCCGACGACCCCATCGCCATCGTCGCCATGAGCTGCCGCTTCCCCGGCGACGTCCGCAGTCCCGAAGACCTGTGGGAACTGCTCGCCGAAGGCCGCGACGGCATCGCGCACCTCCCGGCCGACCGCGGCTGGGACACCGAGGCGCTGTACGACCCCGACCCCGACAACCCCGGCACCTCCTACGCCCGCGAAGGCGGCTTCGTCTACGACGCCCACCACTTCGACCCGTCGTTCTTCGGGATCAACCCGCGCGAGGCCCTCGCCATGGACCCGCAGCAGCGCCTGCTGCTGGAGACCTCCTGGGAGGCCTTCGAGCGGGCCGGGATCGACCCGACGGGCCTGCGGGGCCGACAGGTCGGCGTGTTCGTCGGCCAGATGCACAACGACTACGTGTCCCGCCTGAACACCGTCCCCGAAGGCGTCGAGGGCTACCTCGGCACCGGCGGCTCCAGCAGCATCGCCTCCGGCCGCGTCTCCTACACCTTCGGCTTCGAGGGCCCGGCCGTCACCGTCGACACCGCCTGCTCCTCCTCGCTGGTCGCCCTGCACCTGGCGGCGCAGGCCCTGCGGGCCGGCGAGTGCTCGCTCGCCCTGGCGGGCGGCGTCACCATCATCACCACCCCCGACGTCTTCACCGAGTTCAGCCGGCAGCGAGGCCTTGCCGCCGACGGCCGCTGCAAGCCGTTCGCCGCGGCTGCCGACGGCACCGCCTGGGGCGAGGGCGTCGGCATGCTCCTCGTCGAGCGGCTGTCGGACGCCCGCCGCAACGGCCACCAGGTGCTGGCGGTCCTCCGCGGCACCGCCGTCAACCAGGACGGCGCCAGCAACGGCCTCACCGCCCCCAACGGCCCCTCGCAGCAGCGCGTCATCCGCCAGGCCCTGGCCAACGCCGGCCTGACCGCCGCCGAGGTGGACGCGGTGGAGGCGCACGGTACGGGTACCCGGCTCGGCGACCCGATCGAGGCACAGGCGCTGCTGGCCACGTACGGCCAGGACCGGCCCGAGGACAGCCCGCTGTGGCTGGGCTCCATCAAGTCCAACTTCGGCCACACGCAGGCCGCCGCCGGTGTCGCCGGCATCATCAAGATGGTCCAGGCGATGCGCCACGGCGTACTGCCGCAGACCCTGCACGTGGACGAGCCGTCGCCGCACGTGGACTGGTCGGCGGGCGCGGTCTCGCTGCTCACCGAGCAGCGGGCGTGGCCCGAGACCGGCCGCCCGCGCCGCGCGGGCGTCTCCTCCTTCGGCATGAGCGGTACGAACGCCCACGCCATCATCGAACTCCCGGCGGACGCCGTCGCTCCGGTGACCGCTCCGGTCGCCGGAACGGTGGCCCCGGTCGCGCTGCCCTGGCACCTGACCGCCCGCACGCCCGAGGCACTGCGCGCCCAGGGCGAGCGACTCCTGTCCCACCTGGCGGCCCACCCGACGACGCCGCTGACCGACATCGGCCACACCCTGGCGACCACCCGGGCCGTCTTCGAGCACCGCGCGACGGTGGTCGCCTCGGACCACGACGGCTTCCGCGCCGGCCTGGCGGCCCTCGCCGAGGGGCGCGGGGCGGCGGGCCTGGTCCAGGGCTCGCCGACGGCGGGGGAGAAGCTCGCGTTCCTGTTCACGGGGCAGGGGAGTCAGCGGCTGGGGATGGGGCGTGAGCTGTATGACGCGTATCCGGTGTTCGCGGAGGCGCTGGACGCGGTCTGTGAGCGGCTGGAACTGCCGCTGAAGGATGTGCTGTTCGGTACGGATGCGGAGTTGCTGGACCGGACGGAATTTGCGCAGCCTGCGTTGTTCGCGGTCGAGGTGGCGCTGTTCCGGCTGGTCGAGTCGTGGGGCGTGAAGCCGGACTTCGTGGCCGGTCACTCGATCGGTGAGATTGCTGCCGCGCACGTCGCGGGTGTGCTGTCCCTGGAGGACGCGTGCACCCTGGTCGCTGCCCGTGGTCGTCTGATGCAGGCGCTGCCGTCCGGTGGTGTGATGATCGCGCTGGAGGCTTCGGAGGACGAGGTTCTTCCGCTGCTGACCGACCGGGTGAGTATCGCGGCGGTCAACGGCCCCCGTTCGGTTGTGGTCGCTGGTGACGAGGACGCGGCGGTCGCGATCGCCGAGTCGTTCTCCGGCCGCAAGACCAAGCGCCTGACGGTGAGCCACGCGTTCCACTCGCCGCACATGGACGGCATGCTCGACGCCTTCCGCGAGGTGGCGGGCGGGCTGACGTACGGAGCCCCGAGCATCCCGATCGTGTCGAACCTGACCGGCGCCCTCGTGTCCGACGAGATGGGTTCGGCGGAGTTCTGGGTGCGGCACGTCCGGGAGGCGGTGCGCTTCCTGGATGGCGTACGCGTCCTGGAGGCCGCCGGGGTGACGACGTACGTCGAGCTCGGGCCCGACGGCGTCCTCTCCGCGATGGCGCAGGCCTGCCTGACCGACGAGTCCCGCTCCACCGCCTTCGTCCCCGCCCTCCGCGCGGGACGCGACGAAGCCGAGACCCTCCTCTCTGCTCTCTCCGCCGCATACGTGCGCGGCGCCGCAGTCGACTGGCACGCGTTCTACGCCCCGCTCGGGGCCGGCCGCATCGACCTGCCGACGTACGCCTTCCAGCGCACCCTCTACTGGCTCGACGCCGGCCGCGCGGACGGTGACGTCGCAGCGGCCGGACTCGGCACCGCCGACCACCCGCTGCTCGGCGCCGAGGTCCAGCTGCCCGACTCCGACGGCCACCTCTTCACCGGACGGCTGTCGCTGGCCACCCATCCCTGGCTCGGGGACCACCGGGTCATGGGTGCGGCCCTCCTGCCCGGCACGGCCTTCGTCGAGCTCGCGCTCCGGGCCGGCGAGCACGTCGGCTGCGATCTGGTCGACGAACTCACCCTGGAAGCCCCCCTGGTGCTGCCCGAGCTCGGCGGCGTGCAGCTGCGGCTCTCCGTCGGAGCCGCCGACCCGGCGGGCCGGCGCCGCAGCCTCGCCCTCCACTCCCGCCCCGAGGGCGCGGGCGCGGAGGAGCCGTGGACGCGGCACGCCATCGGTGTGCTCGCGGCCGGGGCTGCCGACCCGGCCCCGCAGGGCCTCACCGAGTGGCCGCCGGCCGGAGCGGAAGCCGTCCCGGTGGAGGGGCTGTACGAGGGCCTCGCGGACTCCGGTTTCGGGTACGGGCCGGTGTTCCAGGGCCTGCGCGCCGCCTGGCGGCACGAGGACGCGTACTACGTCGAGGTCGCACTCCCCGACGGAGCCGAGGACGAAGCGGCACGGTTCGGCCTGCACCCCGCCCTCCTCGACGCCTCCCTGCATGCGCTCGGACTGGCCACCGCGGACGCCGGCGGCGCCGAAGGACGACTCCCGTTCTCCTGGTCCGGTGTCTCCCTGCACGCGGTCGGAGCCTCCGAGCTCCGGGTACGCCTGACCACCGCCCGGAACGGCGAGGTGGCCCTGACGATCGCCGATGCCACCGGAGCACCGGTCGCCTCGGTGGCCGGCCTGGCCCTGCGCGCCGTCAGCCCCGAGCAGCTGAGCACGAGCACCGTGCCGGACCCGACCCGGGACTCCCTCTTCCGCGTGGAGTGGGCGGAGTCGGCCGCCGGCGGCGAGCCGTTCGACGACTGGCTGATGCTGGGCGAGGGTTCGCAGGTGTTCGCGGACCTTGCGGGCCTGGGTGTGGCCGTGGTCGAAGGTGGTGAGATACCGGCTGCCTTGGTGGTGCCGTGTGTGCTGCCGGCCGTCGAGGACCTGGCGGGTTCGGTGCACGCCGAGACCGGGCGGGTGCTGGCGCTGGTCAAGGAGTGGCTGGCGGATGAGCGGTTCGCGGCTTCGCGTCTGGTGTTTCTGACGCGGGGCGCGGTGGCTGCCGTGCCGGGTGAGGGTGTGTCGGACCTGGTGCATGCCGGTGTGTGGGGTCTGGTGCGTTCGGCGCAGTCGGAGAACCCGGGCCGGTTCGTGCTGGTGGATGTTGAGTCCGACAGTGATGTGGCGGCTGCGCTGGCTTCGGGTGAGTCCGAGGTGGCGGTGCGCGGTGGCTCGGTGTTGGTGCCGAGGCTGGCGCGTGCGGCGATCGAGGCCGGCTCTTCGGAGTGGGATGCCGAGGGCACGGTGCTGGTGACGGGTGCGAGTGGTTCGCTGGGCGGGCTGTTCGCGCGTCATCTGGTGACCGAGCACGGTGTCCGGCACCTGCTGCTCGTCAGCCGTCGTGGTGAGGGTCCGGAGCTGTCGGCTGAGCTGACTGCTCTGGGTGCCGAGGTGTCGTGGGCGGCATGCGATGTGGCCGACCGGGAGGCTCTGGCTGCTGTCTTGGCCGGTATCCCGGCCGAGCACCCGCTCGCCGCGGTCATCCACACCGCCGGTGTCCTGGACGACGGCGTGGTCGGCTCGCTGACCGCCGAGCGCCTGTCGGCGGTACTCCGCCCCAAGGTCGACGCCGCGTGGAACCTCCACGAGCTCACGGCCGGGCTGGACCTCTCCGCGTTCGTCCTGTTCTCCTCCGCCGCCGGTGTCTTCGGCGGTGCCGGCCAGGCCAACTACGCCGCCGCCAACACCTTCCTGGACGCCCTCGCCGCGCACCGCACGGCACAGGGCCTGGCAGCCACGTCGCTCGCCTGGGGCCTGTGGACCGGCGTCGGCGGTATGGGCGGCGACCTGACCGACGGCGACCGCGAGCGCATCAGCCGCAGCGGCATCGGCGCCCTCGCACCGGAGACCGGCCTCGCCCTCTTCGACGCGTCCCGGCGCACCACCCACCCGGCGCTCGTCCCCCTCCCGCTCGACCTGGCCGCCCTGCGCGCCCGGGCACGCAGCGGCATGGTTCCGGACCTGCTGCGCGGCCTGGTCCGGGTACCGGCCCGCCGGGCCGCCGGACAGGGGGCCACCGCTGACGGGTCCGCGCTCCGTACGCGGCTGTCCGCACTGCCCGCCGACGAGCGCGACACGGCTCTGCTGGACATGGTCCGGGCCGAGGTGGCCGCCGTACTCGGCCATGCCTCGACCGACGAGGTGCCGGCCGGCCGGGCGTTCAAGGAGCTCGGCTTCGACTCCCTGACCTCCGTCGAGCTGCGCAACCGCCTCGGCGCCGCCACCGGCGAACGGCTGCCCGCCACGCTCGTCTTCGACTACCCGACGCCGACCGCACTCGCCGCGTACCTGCGCACCGAGGTCCTGGGACTGTCCCCGGACGAGGAGACCGCGGTCACGGCCGCCCCCGTCACCCGCGGGACCGCGCTCGACGACGACCCGATCGCGATCGTCGGCATGAGCTGCCGCTACCCCGGCGGGGTCGAAACCCCCGAGGACCTGTGGCGCCTGGTGGTGGGTGGCGTCGACGCCATCTCGGAGTTCCCGCAGGGCCGTGGCTGGGACCTGGAGTCGTTGTACGACCCGGACCCGGACGGCAAGGGCACCAGCTACACCCGCTCCGGCGGCTTCCTGCACGACGCGGGCCGGTTCGACCCGGCGTTCTTCGGGATCTCGCCGCGCGAGGCCGTGGCGATGGACCCGCAGCAGCGGCTGCTGCTGGAGACCTCCTGGGAGGCCTTCGAGCGGGCCGGCATCGACCCGGCCACCATGCGCGGCAGCCGGACCGGCGTCTTCGCGGGCATCATGTACCACGACTACGCCACCCGGATCACCTCCGTGCCGGACGGCGTCGAGGGGTACCTCGGCACCGGCAACTCCGGCAGCATCGCCTCCGGCCGCGTCTCGTACGCCTTCGGCCTGGAGGGCCCGGCGGTCACCGTCGACACGGCCTGCTCGTCCTCCCTCGTCGCCCTGCACTGGGCGATCCAGGCGCTGCGCAACGGCGAGTGCACCATGGCGCTGGCCGGCGGTGTCACGGTCATGTCTACGCCGGGCACCTTCACCGAGTTCAGCCGCCAGCGCGGGCTGGCCGCCGACGGCCGCATCAAGTCCTTCGCCGCAGCCGCCGACGGCACCAGCTGGGCCGAAGGCGCGGGCATGCTGCTGGTGGAGCGGCTCTCGGACGCCCGCCGCAACGGGCACCCGGTGCTGGCCGTGGTCCGGGGTTCCGCGATCAACCAGGACGGTGCCTCGAACGGCCTGACCGCTCCGAACGGCCCCTCCCAACAGCGCGTCATCCGCCAGGCACTGGCCTCCGGCGGGCTGACCAGCGAGCAGATCGACGTGGTCGAGGCGCACGGCACGGGCACGACCCTGGGCGACCCGATCGAGGCGCAGGCCCTGCTGTCGACGTACGGCCGGGAGCGCGCGGCGGACGAGCCGCTGTGGCTGGGCTCGATCAAGTCCAACATGGGCCACACGCAGGCCGCCGCCGGTGTCGCGGGCATCATCAAGATGATCATGGCGATGCGGCACGGGGTCCTGCCCAAGACGCTGCACGTCGACGAGCCGACCCCGCACGTGGACTGGGAGGACGGCGCCGTCACGCTGCTCACCGAGAACACGCCGTGGCCGGAGACGGGCCGCCCGCGCCGAGCCGGTGTGTCCTCGTTCGGCATCAGCGGCACCAACGCGCACACGATCATCGAGCAGGCTCCGGACGAGGCGGCCGTGACCGCCGCCGAGGGTGACGGTGTGCCGGTGCTGCCGTACGTGCTGTCCGCGAGGTCGGCGGACGCGCTGCGCGGCCAGGCGGCCCGTCTGCGGGCGCGCCTGGAGGACTCGGCGGAGCTGAGGGCCACGGACGTGGCCTACTCGCTGGCGACCCGGCGCGCCGCCTTCGACCACCGTGCGGTGGTCGTGGCGGCGGACCGGGAGGAGCTGCTGCGCGGTCTGGGCGCCCTGGAGAGCGACGACCTGGCCACGGCCGGGGTCGCGCGGGGTACCGTGAGCGCCGCCGGGGCCGGGAAGCTCGCCTTCCTGTTCACCGGGCAGGGCAGCCAGCGCCTCGGCATGGGGCGTGAGCTGTACGAGACCCACCCGGTGTTCGCGGCGGCCCTCGACGCGGTGTGCGAGCGGCTGGAACTGCCGCTGAAGGAGGCCCTGTTCGGGGACGACGCCGCTGTCCTGGACCGTACGGAGTACACCCAGCCGGCGCTGTTCGCGGTCGAGGTGGCGCTGTTCCGGCTCGTCGAGAGCTGGGGTCTGCGACCGGACTTCCTGTCCGGTCACTCCATCGGTGAGATCGCCGCCGCGCATGTCGCCGGGGTGCTGTCCCTGGAGGACGCGTGCACGCTGGTCGCCGCACGCGGCCGGCTGATGCAGGCGCTCCCGGCCGGTGGCGTGATGATCGCCGTACAGGCCGCGGAGGACGAGGTCCTGCCGCTGCTGTCCGACCGGGTGAGCATCGCGGCGGTCAACGGCCCCCGGTCGGTGGTCGTCGCCGGTGACGAGGACGCGGCGGTCGCGGTCGCGGAGGCCTTCCCGGACCGCAAGAGCAAGCGGCTGACGGTCAGCCACGCCTTCCACTCGCCGCACATGGACGGCATGCTCGCCGACTTCCGCAAGGTCGCCGAGGAACTGTCGTACGGCGCCCCGCGCATCCCGGTCGTCTCCAACCTGACCGGCGCCCTCGTCACCGACGAGATGGGCTCCGCCGACTTCTGGGTCCGCCACGTCCGGGAGGCCGTCCGCTTCCTCGACGGCATCCGCGCCCTGGAGGACGCCGGAGTCACGACGTACGTCGAACTCGGTCCCGACGGCGTGCTCTCCGCGATGGCTCAGGACTGCCTGACCGAGGACGGGGCCCGCTTCACGCCCACCCTCCGCGCCGGCCGGCCCGAGCCCGAGACCCTGAGCACCGCCCTCGCCCACGCCCACACCCACGGCGCGGCGGTGGACTGGGAGGCGTACTTCGCGCCGACCGGCGCCCGCCAGGTCGAGCTGCCCACCTACGCCTTCCAGCGCGACTGGTACTGGCTCGACTCCGCCGTCGGGGCACAGCACGCCCCGGGCGACGCCACCGGCTTCGGCCTCGGCACGACCGACCACCCGCTGCTCGGCGCGGCCGTCGAACTGCCCGACTCGGACGGGTTCCTCTTCACCGGCCGGCTGTCGACGGCCACCCACCCCTGGCTCGCGGACCACGCCGTCCTCGGCTCGGTCCTCCTGCCGGGTACGGCCTTCGTGGAACTGGCGGTCCGTGCCGGCGACCAGGTCGGCTGCGAGGTCCTGGAGGAACTGACCCTGGAGGCCCCGCTCGTGCTCCCCGAGCACGGCGGCGTCCAACTGCGGCTCTCCGTCGCCGGGGCCGACGACACCGGCCGCCGCGCCCTGTCGCTGTACTCCCGTGACGAGGACAGCCCCGCCGACGAGCCGTGGACGCGGCACGCCGCCGGCGTCCTCGCCACTGGCGCCACCGGCGCCGCGGCCCCGGTCTCCGACCTCACGGCCTGGCCGCCGGCCGACGCCGAACCGGTGGACATCGACGGCCTTTACGAAGGCCTGGCCGCAGCTGGGTTCGACTACGGCCCCGTCTTCCAGGGCCTGCGGGCGGCCTGGCTCCACGGCGACGCCGTGTACGCCGAGGTGAGCCTGGACGAGGAGACCGGGGAGACCGCCGACTGGTTCGGCCTCCACCCGGCACTCCTGGACGCGACCCTCCACGCGGCCGGTCTCGGCGCCCTCGTCGAGAACACCGGCCAGGGACGGCTCCCGTTCGCCTGGAGCGGTGTCCGGCTGCACGCGGCCGGCGCCGCGGCGGTCCGGGTCCGCCTGGCCCCGGCCGGCCGGGACGCGGTGTCCCTGGAGATCGCCGACCAGGCGGGTGTTCCGGTCGCCTCCGTCGAGTCGCTCGTGCTGCGGGCCGTCTCGCCCGAGCAGATCGGCGCGGCGCGCGGCGGCCGACAGGAGTCGCTGTTCCAGGTGGAGTGGACGGCCGTGCCGGTGACCCCGGTCTCCGCGGCCGAGCAGCGCCCCTGGGCCCTGCTCGGGGACGGCCACCCTGGCCTGGACGCCGTCGGCGTCCGCTACGAGGCCCACGCCTCCCTCTCCTCCCTCGCGGATGCGGACCCGGCCGTGGTGTGCGTCCAGCTGTCCCCGGCAACCGACCCGGAGGATGTCGCGGGTGCGGTACACGCCGAGACCGGCCGGGTGCTGGCACTGCTCCAGCAGTGGCTGTCCGACGAGCGGTTCGCGGACTCCCGCCTGCTGGTCCTGACCCAGGGCGCGGTGGCCGCCGTACCGGGTGAGAGCCCGTCGGACCTGGTGCACGCCGCGGCGTGGGGTCTGCTGCGGTCGGCCCAGTCGGAGAACCCCGGCCGGATCGTCCTGGCCGACACGGACGGCAGCGATGCGTCCCACCGCGCACTGCCCGCCGTACTGGCCTCGGGTGAGTCCGAGGTTGCGGTGCGAGGTGGCTCGGTCCTGGTGCCGAGGCTGGCGCGTACGGCGGTCGCCGCTGATGCGGGCGTCGAGTGGGATGCCGAGGGCACGGTGCTGGTGACGGGTGCGACTGGTTCGCTGGGCGGACTGTTCGCACGTCACCTGGTCACCGAGCACGGTGTGCGACGCCTGCTGCTCGTCAGCCGCAGTGGCGAGCGAGCAGACCTGTCGGCCGAGCTTGCGGGCCTGGGTGCCGAGGTGTCGTGGGCCGCGTGTGATGTGGCCGACCGTGAAGCACTCGCCGCTGTGATCAAGGCCATCCCCGCGGAACACCCGCTGACGGCGGTCGTCCACACGGCCGGCGTCCTGGACGACGGTGTCGTCGGCTCGCTGACCGCCGAGCGCCTGTCGGCCGTACTCCGGCCGAAGGCCGATGCGGCCTGGAACCTGCACGAACTCACCCAGGACCTGGACCTCACCGCCTTCGTGCTGTTCTCGTCTGCTGCCGGTGTGTTCGGTGGCGCCGGGCAGGCCAACTACGCGGCGGGCAATACGTTCCTGGACGCCCTGGCCGAACACCGCCGGGCACGGGGTCTGGTGGCCACGTCCCTGGCCTGGGGTCTGTGGGCCGAGGCCGGTGGCATGGGTGGTGCCCTGGATGCCGAGGATGTCTCCCGGCTCGGCCGTGGCGGCGTCAACGCCCTCACCGCCGCCGAAGGCGTGGCGCTGTTCGACGCCGCCACCGCCACCGGGCAGGCGCTGCTCGTCCCGGTCAAGCTCGACCTTGCCGCGCTGCGCGCCCAGGCGGGCAGCGGGATGCTCCCGCCGCTGCTGTCCGGCCTGGTCCGTACGCCCGTACGCCGGGCCGCCGGCACCACCGCCACCGGTACGGACGGCGGAGCGGAGCTGCGCGAGCGCCTCACCGGGCTCTCGCCGGCTGCGCGGGACGAGGCGCTGCTGGAGCTGATCTGCACGTACGTCGCAGGGGTCCTCGGCTTCGCCGGACCCGAAGCGGTCGACCCGGCACGGTCGTTCAGCGAGGTCGGCTTCGACTCGCTGACCGCCGTCGAACTCCGCAACCGGCTCGGCGCCGCCACCGGCGTCCGCCTGCCCGCCACCCTCGTCTTCGACTACCCGACGCCGACGGCACTGGTGGAGTACCTGCGGGACGAGCTCTGGCAGCACGGCGCCGCGGCGGTACCTCCGCTGCTCGCCGAACTGGACCGGCTGGAGAAGACGCTCGTCACGTCCACGCCCGACGACACCGGCCGCGACCGCATCACCGAGCGCCTCCAGGCCCTGCTGGCCGCCTGGAGCGAAGCCGGTGAACAGGCCGCCGCTTCTGCCGACTCCGACTCCGACGGCGCCGATGTGGCCGAGGCCCTGGAGACCGCATCCGACGACGACCTCTTCGACTTCATCGGCAAGGAGTTCGGCATCTCATGACCCGGCATCTCATGACCCGACGGCTCCGCTCCACCCCTTCCGACCACTCTCACTTTCTGGCTTCTGTACGAGGGATGCACGCATGAACGAGGAAAAGCTCCGGTATTTCCTGAAGCGGGTGACGGCCGACCTCCACGAGACGCGCCGCCGGCTGCAGGACGTCGAGTCGGAGGAGCAGGAGCCGATCGCGATCATCGGGATGAGCTGCCGCTACCCGGGAGACGTCGAGTCCCCCGAGGACCTGTGGCGGCTGGTGTCCGAGGAGACCGACGCGATCTCCCCGTTCCCGACGGACCGGGGCTGGGACACGGGGCAGCTCTTCGACGCGGACCCGGACGGGCGGGGCACCAGCTACGTGCAGGAAGGCGGCTTCCTGCACTCGGCCAACCGGTTCGAGCCGGAGTTCTTCGGGATCTCGCCCCGGGAAGCCATGGCGATGGACCCGCAGCAGCGCCTGCTGCTGGAGATCTCCTGGGAGGCCTTCGAACGGGCCGGTATCGACCCCACCTCGGTGCGCGGCAGCCGCACCGGTGTGTTCACGGGCGTCATGTACCACGACTACGCGTCGCGGCTGCGTGCCGTCCCGCCGGAGGTCGAGGGCTACCTCGGCACCGGCGCCTCCAGCAGCATCGCCTCCGGCCGCGTCTCGTACACGTTCGGCCTGGAGGGCCCGGCGCTCACCGTCGACACCGCCTGTTCCTCCTCCCTCGTCACCCTGCACCTGGCCATGCAGGCCCTCCGTAAGGGTGAGTGTTCGCTCGCCCTCGCGGGTGGCGTCACCGTCATGCCGACGCCCGGCACCTTCACCGAGTTCAGCAAGCAGCGAGGCCTGTCCTTCGACGGCCGCTGCAAGTCCTTCGCGGACGCCGCCGACGGCACCGGGTGGGGCGAGGGCGCGGGCATGCTGCTCGTGGAGCGGCTGTCCGACGCCCAGCGCAACGGTCACCGCGTCCTGGCCGTCGTCCGTGGTTCGGCCGTCAACCAGGACGGTGCCTCGAACGGCCTGACCGCCCCGAACGGTCCCTCGCAGCAGCGCGTCATCCGCCAGGCCCTGGCCGACGCGCGGCTCACCGCCGCCGACATCGACGTCGTCGAGGCGCACGGCACGGGCACGACCCTGGGCGACCCGATCGAGGCGCAGGCGCTGCTGGCCACGTACGGCCGGGAGCACACCGACGACCGTCCGCTGTGGCTGGGCTCGGTCAAGTCGAACATCGGGCACACGCAGGCTGCGGCCGGTGTCGCGGGCGTCATCAAGATGGTCATGGCGATCCGGAACGGCCGGATCCCGAAGTCCCTGCACGTGGACGAGCCGTCCACCAAGGTGGACTGGTCCGCGGGCGCCGTTTCACTGGTTCGCCAGACGGTGGAATGGCCGGAGACCGGCCGCCCGCGGCGCGCCGCGGTGTCGTCGTTCGGCATCAGCGGCACCAACGCGCACACGATCATCGAGCAGGCACCGGCCCCGGCCCCGGCACCGGCAGCCGTCGAACCCTCCGAGGCCGACGCCATCGAGGCCGACGCCGTCGAGTCCGGCGCGCGGCCCCGTCCCGTCGTGGTGCCTCCGGTGCTGCCGTGGCCCGTCTCGGCCCGCACCGAAGAAGCGCTGAGGGCCCAGGCCGAGCGCCTGCTCACTCACCTGCGCGCCCACCCCGACCAGGCGGCGGCGGACATCAGCCGTTCGCTGGCCACCGGTCGCGCCGCCCTCGAACACCGAGCCGTCGTCGTGGCCGGCGACCGGGAGCAGGCCCTCGCCGACCTTGCCGCGCTGGCCTCCGGTGACGACACCGCCGCGTCGCGGGTCGTACGGGGTGAGGTCGGGGCACGGGGCAAGCTCGCGTTCTTGTTCACGGGGCAGGGGAGTCAGCGGCTGGGGATGGGGCGTGAGCTGTATGACGCCTATCCGGTGTTCGCGGAGGCGCTGGACGCGGTGTGTGAGCGGCTGGAACTGCCGCTGAAGGAGGTGCTGTTCGGTTCGGATGCGGAGCTGCTGGACCGGACGGAGTTCACCCAGCCGGCGCTGTTCGCGGTCGAGGTGGCGCTGTTCCGGCTGGTCGAGTCCTGGGGTCTGCGGCCGGACTTCCTGGCCGGTCACTCCATCGGTGAGATCGCCGCCGCGCACGTCGCGGGGGTGCTGTCCCTGGACGATGCGTGCACCCTGGTCGCCGCCCGTGGTCGTCTGATGCAGGCGCTGCCGGCCGGTGGTGTGATGATCGCGCTGGAGGCTTCGGAGGATGAGGTTCTTCCGCTGCTGACGGACCGGGTGAGCATTGCGGCGGTCAACGGTCCGCGGTCCGTCGTCATCGCTGGTGACGAGGATGCGGCGGTTGCGATCGCCGAGTCGTTCTCCGGCCGCAAGAGCAAGCGCCTGACGGTGAGCCATGCGTTCCACTCGCCGCACATGGACGGCATGTTGGAGGCGTTCCGCGAGGTGGTGGCGGGGCTCACCTTCGCCGCCCCGAGCATTCCGATCGTGTCGAACTTGACCGGTGCCCTCGTGTCCGGCGAGATGGGTTCGGCGGAGTTCTGGGTGCGGCACGTTCGGGAGGCGGTGCGCTTCCTGGACGGCGTACGCGCTCTGGAAGCCGCCGGGGTGACGACGTACGTCGAGCTCGGCCCCGACGGTGTCCTCTCTGCGATGGCGCAGGCCTGCTTGACCGACGACACCGGCTCCACCGCCTTCACTCCGACCGTCCGCAAGGGTCGCTCCGAGGCGGAGACCGTCGTTGCGGCCCTCGCCCAGGCCCATGTCCGGGGCGTCGCCGTCGACTGGCAGGCGTACCACTCCGACACCGGAGCCGAGCACGTCGACCTGCCTACCTACGCCTTCCAGCGCGAGCACTACTGGCTCGATGCCGGATCCCTCGGCGGGGACGTGACCACCGTGGGCCTCAGGTCCGCCGACCACCCGCTGCTGGGCGCCTCGGTCTCCCTGGCGGACGCCGACGGGCTGCTGCTCACCGGGCGCCTGTCGCTGACGACGCACCCCTGGCTCGGCGACCACCGGGTCATGGGCTCCGTTCTGCTGCCGGGCACCGCATTCGTTGAGCTGGCCCTGCGGGCGGGTGAGCAGGTCGGCTGCGACCTGGTCGACGACCTCACGCTCGCCGCTCCGTTGGTGCTGCCCGAGGAGGGCGGCGTCGAGCTCCAGATCTCCGTCGCGGCGCCTGACGCGTCCGGCCGACGGTCGGTCGTTTTCCACTCCCGCGACGACCGCGCGGCCTACGACGAGCCGTGGATCCGGAACGCGACCGCGCTCCTGGCCGAAGGGGCGGGCGACACCCCCGGCTTCGACCTCACCGAGTGGCCGCCGGCCGGGGCGGAAGCCGTCCCCGTGGAGGGCCTGTACGAGGGCCTCTCCGACTCCGGTTTCGGGTACGGGCCGGCCTTCCAGGGGCTGCGGGCCGCCTGGCGCCGGGGCGAGGACGTGTTCGCCGAGGTCAGCCTCGACGCCGAGACCGAGCCGGGTGCGGAGTCGTTCACGATCCACCCGGCGCTGCTGGACGCGGTTCTGCACGGCATCGGGCTGGGTGCGCTGGTGGAGGACACCGGTCAGGGCCGGCTGCCGTTCTCGTGGTCCGGCGTGGTGGTGCACTCCGTCGGTGCGGACAGCGTGCGGGTGCGGCTCTCGCGGGCCGGGCGGGACGCCGTACGGCTGGAGATCGCCGACGCGGAGGGTGTGCCCGTCGCGTCGGTGGACAGCCTGGCGCTGCGCGCATTCTCGCCGGAGCAGCTCGGCCGGCAGGCCGGCGGTCACGGGGACTCCCTGTACCACGTGGCCTGGACGGAGGTGGCGTCCGGCGAGTCGTCCGGTGACTGGCTGATGCTGAGCGAGGGTACGCAGGTGTTCGCGGATCTCGCCGGGCTGGCCGTGGCCGTGGCCGAGGGCGGTGAGATTCCGGCGGCGCTGGTCGTGCCGTGCGTGGAGGCAGCCGCCGAGGACCTGGCGGGCGCGGTCCACGCGCAGACGGGCCAGGTGCTGACGCTGCTCAAGGAGTGCCTGTCCGACAGGCGTTTCGCGCAGTCGCGTCTGGTGTTCCTGACGCGGGGCGCGGTGGAGGCCGTACCGGGCGAGGGTGTGCCGGACCTGGTCCACGCCTCGGTGTGGGGTCTGGTGCGTTCGGCCCAGTCGGAGAACCCGGGCCGGTTCGTCCTGGTCGACGTCGACGCCGAGGGTGACGTCGAGGCCGGGCTGTCGGCCGCGCTGGCCTCGGGCGAGTCCGAGCTGGCGGTACGGGGCGGCGCGCTGCTGGCGCCGAAGCTGGCGCGTGCGGCGCTCGCCGCGGACACGGCCGCGGGGTGGGCCACCGAGGGCACGGTGCTCGTCACCGGTGCGAGTGGTTCGCTGGGCGGGCTGTTCGCCCGTCACCTGGTCACCGAGCACGGTGTACGGCGCCTGCTGCTGGTCAGCCGCCGCGGCGAGGCGGCCGAGCTGTCCGCCGAGCTTGCGGGTCTGGGCGCCGAGGTGTCATGGGCGGCGTGTGACGTGGCCGACCGGGAAGCTCTGGCGGCCGTACTGGCAGGCATACCCGCTGAGCACCCGCTGACGGCGGTCGTCCACACGGCCGGTGTCCTGGACGACGGTGTGGTCGGTTCGCTGACCGACGAGCGGCTGTCGGCCGTGCTCCGGCCGAAGGTCGACGCGGCCTGGAACCTCCACGAACTCACCCGGGACCTGGACCTCTCCGCGTTCGTGCTGTTCTCGTCCGCCGCCGGTGTGTTCGGTGGTGCCGGTCAGGCCAACTACGCCGCCGGCAACACCTTCCTGGACGCCCTGGCCGCGCACCGCCGGGCCCAGGGCCTGACCGCCACGTCCCTCGCCTGGGGCCTGTGGGCCGAGATCGGCGGCATGGGCGGTGACCTGGCCGACGGCGACCGCGACCGCATGAACCGCGGCGGCGTGGGCGCCCTTACGCCGGAGACCGGCCTCGCCCTGTTCGACGCGGCCTGCGCCACCGAGCAGCCGCTGCTCGTGCCCGTGAAGCTGGACATGGCAGCCCTGCGCGCCGCGGCGAGCGGCGGCATGCTCCCGCCGCTGCTGTCCGGCCTCGTCCGGATGCCGGCCCGCCGGGCAGCCCGGGGAGCCGGCGGCGCGTTCGCCCGGCAGCTCGCCGCCCTGCCGCAGGACCAGCGGGCCGGCGCCGTCCTCGGGCTGGTCCGCGGCCAGGTCGCGGCCGTCCTCGGCTTCGCGGGGCCGGAGGCGGTGGACCCGGCGCGGTCGTTCAGCGAGGTCGGCTTCGACTCGCTGACCGCCGTCGAACTCCGCAACCGCCTCGGCGCCGCCTCCGGCGTCCGCCTGCCCGCCACCCTCGTCTTCGACTACCCGACGCCCACCGTCCTGGCGGAGTACCTGCACACCGAACTGCTCGGCGGCCAGGAAGCGGACGCGGCCCCGACCGCCGTCGCCGCGCACGACGACGAGCCGATCGCCATCGTCTCGATGGCCTGCCGCTTCCCCGGTGACGTCCGCTCGCCCGAGGACCTGTGGCGGCTCGTCCGCGACGGGCGGGACGCGATCTCGGACATGCCCGCCGACCGGGGCTGGGACCTCGAAGCACTCTTCGACGCCGACCCGGACCGGCAGGGCACCAGCTACAGCACGGCCGGCGGGTTCCTGCACGACGCGCACCACTTCGACCCCACCTTCTTCGGGATCTCCCCGCGCGAGGCCCTGGCCACCGACCCGCAGCAGCGACTGCTGCTGGAGACCTCCTGGGAGGCCTTCGAGCGGGCCCGCATCGACCCGGCGTCGATGCGGGGCAGCCGCACGGGCGTGTTCGCGGGCGTGATGTACAACGACTACGGCACGCTCCTGCACCGGGCCCCGGAGGGCCTGGAGGGCTACATGGGGACGTCCAGCTCGGGCAGTGTCGCTTCGGGCCGCGTCTCGTACACGTTCGGCCTGGAGGGCCCGGCGGTCACGGTCGACACGGCCTGTTCCTCCTCGCTCGTCACCCTGCACCTCGCCGTCCAGGCGCTGCGCAACGGCGAATGCGACCTCGCGCTCGCCGGCGGCGTGACCGTGATGGCCACGCCCGGCACCTTCATCGCCTTCAGCCGCCAGCGCGGCCTCGCGACGGACGGCCGCTGCAAGCCGTTCGCCGCCGCCGCCGACGGCACCGCGTGGGGCGAGGGCGTCGGCATGCTCCTCGTCGAACGGCTCTCGGACGCGCGGCGCAACGGGCACCCGGTGCTCGCCGTGGTCCGCGGCTCGGCGATCAACCAGGACGGCGCCTCCAACGGGCTGACCGCCCCCAACGGCCCCTCGCAGCAGCGCGTCATCCGCCAGGCCCTGGCCAACGCGGGCCTGGCCTCCGCCGATGTCGACGTGGTCGAGGCGCACGGCACGGGCACGACCCTCGGCGACCCGATCGAAGCCCAGGCGCTGCTGGCCACGTACGGGCAGGACCGGCCGGAGGACCGGCCGCTGCTGCTCGGCTCCATCAAGTCGAACATGGGCCACACGCAGGCCGCCGCCGGTGTCGCGGGCATCATCAAGATGGTGCAGGCCATGCGGCACGGGACGGTGCCGAAGACGCTGCACGTGGACGAGCCGTCCCCGCACGTCGACTGGTCCGAGGGCGCCGTCGAGCTGCTGACGGAGTCGGTGGCCTGGCCGGAGACCGGACGTCCGCGCCGAGCGGCCATCTCGTCGTTCGGCATCAGCGGCACGAACGCGCACACGATCATCGAGCAGGCCCCCGACGAGGCGGCGGTGATCGTGGCCGAGACGGGTACGGAGCCGGTGCTGCCGTACGTGCTGTCGGCGAAGTCGGCGGACGCGCTGAGCGCCCAGGCGGCCCGCCTGCGGACCCACCTGCAGGACACGCCGGAGGCCGGAGCGGCCGACATGGCCTACTCGTTGGCCACCCGTCGCGCGGCCTTCGCCCACCGGGCGGTGGTCGTCGCCGGGTCCCGGGAGGAGCTGCTTGGCGCGTTGGCCGCGCTGGCGGACGGCGACGTGTCCGCCGCCGGGATCACGAGCGGCACCGTGGGCGCCGCCGGAGCCGGGAAGCTGGCCTTCCTGTTCACCGGCCAGGGCAGCCAGCGCCTCGGGATGGGGCGTGAGCTGTACGAGGCCCACCCGGTGTTCGCCGCCGCGCTGGACGCGGTGTGCGAACGCATCCGACTGCCCCTCGGCAAGGCCCTCTTCGGTACGGACGCGGAGCTGCTGGACCGGACGGAGTTCACCCAGCCGGCGCTGTTCGCGCTGGAGGTGGCGCTGTTCCGGCTGCTGGAGTCGTGGGGTGTGAAGCCGGACTTCCTGTCCGGGCACTCGATCGGCGAGATCGCGGCCGCGCACGTGGCCGGGGTGCTGACCCTGGACGACGCGTGCACGCTGGTGGCGGCCCGGGGCCGGCTGATGCAGGCCCTGCCGGGCGGCGGCGTGATGATCGCACTCGAAGCCTCGGAGGACGAGGTCCTGCCGCTGCTGACCGACCGGGTGAGCATCGCCGCGATCAACGGTCCGCGCTCGGTCGTGGTCGCCGGTGACGCGCACGCCGCGACCGCCGTCCTGGAAGCCTTCCCGGACCGCAAGTCCAAGCGCCTCTCCGTGAGCCACGCGTTCCACTCGCCGCACATGGACGGCATGCTCGACGCCTTCCGCCAGGTGGTGGAGGGGCTGACCTTCGCCGCCCCGCGGATCCCGGTCGTCTCGAACCTGACCGGCGCCCGCGTCACCGACGAGATGGGCTCGGCGGACTTCTGGGTCCGGCACGCCCGCGAGGCGGTCCGCTTCCTCGACGGCGTCCGCGCCCTCGAAGCGGCCGGGGTGACCACGTACCTCGAACTGGGCCCCGACGGCGTCCTCTGCGCCATGGCGCAGGCCTGCCTGACCGACGACACGCAGGGTGCGGCGTTCGCCCCCGCCCTGCGCAAGGAGCGTCCCGAGACGGCCGCCCTCACGGCCGCCGTCGCCGAGGCCCACGCCCACGGGGCCCCCGTCGACTGGGAGTCGTACTTCGCGGGCACCGGTGCCCGGAGCATCGACCTGCCGACCTACGCCTTCCAGCACGAGCGGTACTGGATCGACCTCCCCGTCGGGTCCTCCGCCGACGCGACCGCCGCGGGCCTGCGGCCCGCCGACCACCCCCTGCTCGGTGCCTCGATGATGCTGGCCGACGCCAACGGCCTGCTCCTCACCGGGCGGCTGTCCGTCGCCACCCACCCGTGGCTCGCCGACCACGTGGTCATGGGTGCGGTCACGCTGCCCGGTACGGCGTTCGTCGAGCTGGCGCTGCGCGCCGGTGAGCAGGTCGGCTGCGACCTGGTGGAAGAGCTGACCCTGTCCGCCCCCCTCGTCCTCGCCGAGGACGGCGCCGTCGAGCTCCAGATCGCCGTCGGGGCGCCCGACGAGTCGGGCCGCCGGCCCCTCGCCTTCCACTCGCGCGACGGCCTGGCGGCGGACAACGCCCTCTGGCTCCGGAACGGCACCGCGACCCTCGCGATGGGTGCGGAGGAGCCCCCGGTGTTCGACCTCGCGGCCTGGCCGCCGGCCGGCGCGGAGCCCGTCGACGTCGAGGAGCTGTACGAGGGCTTCGCGGAGTCCGGCTTCGGCTACGGGCCGGTGTTCCAGGGCCTGCGGGCCGCCTGGCGGAAGGGCGACGAGGTGTTCGCCGAGGTCGGCCTCGGCGACGAGCAGGGCCCGGACGCCGAACAGTTCACGATCCACCCGGCGCTCCTCGACTCCGTTCTGCACGCCATCGGGCTCGGCTCCCTCGTGGAGGACACCGGCCAGCCGCGGCTGCCGTTCTCCTGGTCCGGGGTCGCGGTCCACTCCACGGGAGCGGACACCCTGCGGGTACGGCTCTCCCGGGCCGGCCGGGAAGCGGTGCGTCTGGAGATCGCCGACGCCGAAGGCGTCCCCGTCGCCTCGGTGGACAGCCTCGCCCTGCGCGCCTTCTCGCCCGAGCAGCTCGGCCGGCAGGTCGGTGGCCTCGGCGACGCGCTGTTCCGCGTCGAGTGGCGCGAACTGATGCCGTCGGACGCGCTGTTCGGCGACTGGGTCATGCGGGACGAGGCCGACGCGCAGGTCCTCGACGCTCTCGACGCGATTCCGGGCGCGCTGGTGCTGTCGTGCCGGGAGCCCGCCGGCACGGACGTGGCCGACGCGGTGCACGCCGAGGCGGGCCGGGTACTGACGCTGCTCCAGCGGTGGCTGTCCGACGACCGCTTCGCCGATGCGCGTCTGGCGTTCCTGACCCGCGGCGCCGTGACCGTCGCCCCGGATGACGGTCCGGCGGACCTGGTGCACGCCTCGGTGTGGGGCCTGGTGCGTTCGGCGCAGTCGGAGAACCCGGGCCGGATCGTCCTGGTGGACGTCGACGCCGACGGCGACGTGGAGCACGCGCTCTCGGCGGCCCTGGCCTCGGGCGAGTCCGAGGTGGCGGTGCGCGGGGGCGTGCTGCTGGTACCGCGGCTGGCGCGTGCGTCGGTCGCCGGCTCCGATCCGGAGTGGGCGGCCGGGGGCACGGTGCTGGTGACGGGTGCGAGTGGTTCGCTGGGCGGGCTGTTCGCCCGTCACCTGGTGACCGAGCACGGTGTACGGCGCCTGCTGCTGGTCAGTCGGCGTGGCGACGCCGCCGAGGGCGCCGCCGGCCTGTCGGCGGAGCTCGCCGGGCTGGGTGCCGAGGCGTCGTGGGCCGCCTGTGACGTGGCCGACCGTGACGCGCTGGCCGCCGTCCTGGCCGCGATCCCCGCCGAGCACCCGCTGACGGCGGTCGTGCACACGGCCGGTGTCCTGGACGACGGTGTCGTCGGCTCCCTGACCGCCGAGCGGCTGTCGGCCGTACTGCGTCCGAAGGTGGACGCCGCGTGGAACCTGCACGAGCTGACGGCCGGCCTCGACCTGGCCGCGTTCGTCCTGTTCTCCTCCGCCGCCGGTGTCTTCGGCGGTGCCGGTCAGGCCAACTACGCCGCCGCCAACACCTTCCTGGACGCCCTCGCGGCCCACCGCCAGGCCCAGGGCCTGGCGGCGACGTCCCTCGCCTGGGGCCTGTGGGACGAGGTGGGCGGCATGGGGGACACCCTGGACGCCGGCGACGTCTCGCGTATGGGCCGCGGTGGCGTGGTCGCCCTGACCGCCGCCGAAGGCGTGGCCCTGTTCGACAGCGCGTGCGCCTCCGGGCAGGCCCTGCTGGTGCCGGTCAGGCTGGACCTGGCCGCGCTGCGCGCCGCCGCACGCGGTGGACTGCTCCCGCCCCTGCTCTCCGGTCTCGTCCGCATGCCCTCGCGCCGTGCGGCCCGGGGCGGCACGGCCGCCGGCGGTGCCTTCGCGCGGAAGCTCGCCGCGCTGCCGCAGGACCAGCGGCCGGGCGCCCTGCTGGAGCTGGTCCGGGGCCAGGTGGCCGCGGTACTCGGCTTCGCGGGCCCCGAAGCGGTGGACCCGGCGCGGTCGTTCAGCGAGGTCGGCTTCGATTCGCTGACCGCGGTGGAGCTGCGCAACCGCCTCGCGGCGGCGACGGGCGTGCGCCTGCCGGCCACCCTCGTCTTCGACTACCCGAATCCGGCGGTCCTGGCGGAGTACCTGCACGCCGAACTGCTCGGCGGCCAGGGAGCGGACGTGGCCACGGTCGCGGCCTCCGTACACGAGGACGAGCCGATCGCCATCGTGGCGATGGCCTGCCGCTTCCCCGGTGACGTCCGCTCGCCCGAGGACCTGTGGCGGCTCGTCGCGGACGGCCGGGACGCCATCTCCGCCATGCCCGACGACCGCGGCTGGGACCTCGCCGGAATCCTCGACCCCGGCCAGCCGGGCGCCGACTACAGCCCGACCGGCGGGTTCCTGCACGACGCGCACCACTTCGACCCGACGTTCTTCGGGATCTCGCCGCGCGAGGCCCTGGCCACCGACCCGCAGCAGCGACTGCTGCTGGAGACCTCTTGGGAGGCGTTCGAGCGGGCCGGCATCGACCCGGCGTCCATGCGCGGGAGCCGGACCGGCGTGTTCGCGGGCGTGATGTACAACGACTACGGCACCCTGCTCCACCGGGCCCCGGAGGGCCTGGAGGGCTACATGGGGACGTCCAGCTCGGGCAGTGTCGCTTCGGGCCGCGTCTCGTACACGTTCGGCCTCGAAGGCCCGGCGGTGACGGTCGACACGGCCTGCTCCTCTTCGCTCGTCACCCTGCACCTCGCCGTCCAGGCGCTGCGCAACGGCGAATGCGACATGGCGCTCGCCGGCGGCGTGACCGTGATGGCCACGCCCGGCACCTTCATCGCCTTCAGCATCCAGCGCGGCCTGGCGTCCGACGGGCGTTGCAAGCCGTTCGCCGCCGCCGCCGACGGCACCGCGTGGGGCGAGGGCGTCGGCATGCTGCTCGTCGAACGGCTCTCGGACGCCCGCGCCAAGGGCCACCCGGTCCTCGCCGTGGTCCGGGGCTCGGCGGTCAACCAGGACGGCGCCTCCAACGGCCTTACGGCCCCGAACGGCCCCTCGCAGCAGCGCGTCATCCGCCAGGCCCTGGCCAACGCCGGTCTGTCCGCCGCGGAGGTGGACGCCGTCGAGGCCCACGGCACCGGTACCACGCTCGGCGACCCCATCGAGGCGCAGGCGCTGCTGGCCACCTACGGTCAGGAGCACACGGACGAGCAGCCGCTGTGGCTCGGCTCGATCAAGTCCAACGTGGGCCACACCCAGGCCGCCGCCGGTGTCGCGGGCGTCATCAAGATGGTCCAGGCGATCCGGCACGGCGTCCTGCCGAAGTCCCTGCACGTCGACGAGCCCACCCCGCACGTCGACTGGTCGGCGGGAGCGGTCTCGCTCCTGGAATCGGCCACCCCCTGGCCGGAGACCGGGCGCCCGCGCCGCGCGGCCGTGTCGTCGTTCGGCATCGGCGGAACCAACGCGCACACGATCATCGAGCAGGCCCCCGACGAGGCCGTGGTGACCGCGGCCGAGACCGGCACGGTGCCGGTGCTGCCGTACGTGCTGTCCGCGAAGTCGGCGGACGCCGTGCGCGGCCAGGCGGCCAGCCTGCGCAGGCACCTGGAGGGCGCCGCCGGGCTCAGGTCCGCCGATGTGGCGCTCTCCCTGGCCACGACACGGGCCGTCTTCGACCACCGCGCGGTGGTCGTGGCCGGTGACCGGCAGGAGCTGCTGCGCGGTCTGACCGCGCTGGAGGACGGGGCCGCAGCCGCCGGAGTGACGCGCGGCGCCGTGAGCACCGGGAAGACGGCGTTCGTCTTCCCCGGTCAGGGCTCGCAGTGGGTCGGCATGGCGGTGGGCCTGCTGGAGTCGTCCCCGGCGTTCGCCTCGCGGATCGACGAGTGCGCGAAGGCGCTGGAGCCCTTCACCGACTGGTCGCTGACCGACGTCCTGCGCGGCGTCGAGGGCGCGCCCACCCTCGACCGGGTGGACGTGGTCCAGCCGGCGCTGTTCGCGGTGATGGTGTCCCTCGCCGAGGTGTGGCGTGCGGCGGGCGTGCGTCCGGCCGCGGTGATCGGGCACTCACAGGGCGAGATCGCGGCGGCGTGTGTGGCCGGGATCCTCTCCCTCGAGGACGCGTCCCGGGTCGTGGCCCTGCGGAGCCAGGCCATCGGCCGCGTGCTGGCCGGTCTGGGCGGAATGGTGTCCGTACCGCTGCCGGCCGCCGCGGTCCGTGACCGCATCGCCCCCTGGGGCGAGCAGCGGATCTCGGTCGCCGCGGCCAACGGCCCCTCCTCGGTGGTCGTGTCCGGCGAGGTCCAGGCCCTGGACGAGCTGCTCGCCGCGTGCGAGGCCGACGGGATCCGTGCCAAGCGGATCGCCGTGGACTACGCCTCGCACTCCGCACAGGTGGAACTGCTGCGGGACGAGCTCGCCGAGCTCCTCACCCCGATCGCCCCGCGCACCGCCGAAGTCCCGTTCCTGTCGACCGTCACCGGTGAATGGGTCGAGGGGCCGGAGCTGGACGCCGGCTACTGGTTCCGCAACCTGCGCCAGACCGTCGAGCTGGAGCAGGCCACCCGCACCCTCCTCGACCACGGCTTCGGCGTCTTCGTCGAGTCGAGCCCGCACCCGGTGCTGACCGTCGGCATGCAGGAGACGGCCGAGGACGCCGGCCGCGAGGCCGCCGTGCTCGGTTCCCTGCGCCGCAACGAGGGCGGCCTGGAACGCTTCTGGCTCTCCCTCGGCGAGGCCTACGTCCGCGGCGTGACCGTCGACTGGGACGCCGTCTTCGCCGGTACCGGCGCCCAGCGCGTCGACCTCCCCACCTACGCCTTCCAGCGCGACCGCTACTGGATCGACGTGCCGGCCGGCCAGGTCGGCGACGTGGCCTCGGCCGGGCTCGGGTCGGCCGGGCACCCGCTGCTCGGTGCGGCCGTGGAACTGCCCGACTCGGACGGCTTCCTGTTCACGGGGCGCCTGTCGCTCCAGAGCCACCCCTGGCTGGCCGACCACCGGGCGGCGGACACCGTCATGCTGCCCGGTACCGCCTTCGTGGAGCTCGCGCTGCACGCCGGCCAGCGGGCCGGCACCACCCTCCTCGAGGAGCTGACCCTGGAGGCGCCGCTGGTGCTGCCCGAGCAGGGCGCGCTCCAGCTCCGGGTCTCGGTGGCCGCGCCCGACGACACGGGCCGGCGCACCCTCCAGGTGCACTCGCGGACCGAGACCGCGGCCGACGAGGGCGGGCACGGCCAGGACGAGCCGTGGACGCGGCACGCCACTGGTGTGCTCGGCGCGTCGGACGCCCCGCCCGCGTCGCCGGCCGCCGGCCCGGAGGCCTGGCCTCCCGCCGGGGCCGAGCAGCTCGACGTGGCCGACCTGTACGAGCTGTTCGCCGCCGCCGGCTACGCGTACGGCCCGGCCTTCCGCAACCTGCGGTCCGCGTGGCGGCACGGCGACGAGCTGTTCGCCGAACTCGCGCTCGCCGACGGCCCCCGGGCCGACGCCGCGCACTTCGGCGTGCACCCGGCGCTGCTGGACGCGGGGCTGCACGGCCTCGCACTCGGCTCCTTCTTCGCCGCGCAGGACGAGGCGGCGGGCGGGGACGTCCGGATGCGGCTGCCCTTCTCCTTCACCGGCGTCGGCCTGCACGCCGTCGGCGCCGGCGCGCTGCGGGTGCGGCTCGCCCCGGCCGGGTCGGGTGCCGTGTCCCTCACGGCCTTCGACGAGCAGGGCGAACCGGTCGTGTCGGTGGAGTCGCTGCTGCTGCGGGAGCTCGACCCGGCCCGCATGCAGTCGGCCCGGCCCGCCTTCCACGAGTCGCTGTTCCGGCTGGAGTGGCCGGTCCTGCCCGCCGACTCCGCTGCTCCGAGCGGACACTGGGCCGTGGTCGGGACCGACGCCCTCGGAATCGAGGCCGCGCTGCGCGAGGCGGGCATCACGGCCGACATCTACGCCGACCTGGACGCCCTCGCGGGCGTGGTGGTCGCCGGCAAGCCGCTGCCCGGCACCGTGCTCGTCTCGTACGGCGCAGCCGTACCGGCCGCGGACACCGCCGGAGCCATCGCCGCGGACACCCGGCGGGCCGCCCGGGAGGCCCTGGCGCTCGTCCAGGGCTGGCTCGCCGAGGAGACCTTCGCCGAGGCCCGCCTCGCCGTGGTCACCCGTGGCGCGGTCGAGGTGCGGCCGGGCGAAGGGGTCACGGACCTGGCGCACGCCTCGGTGTGGGGTCTGCTGAGGTCCGCCCAGTCGGAGAACCCCGGCCGGTTCCAGATCCTCGACCTTGACGCGGACCGCGAGGGCGACGGCACCGAGGACGCCCCGGCGGGCCTCGGCGCGCTGGTCGCAGCCGCCGTGGCGAGCGGCGAACCGCAGCTCGCCGTCCGCGGCGGGGCCCTGCACGCCGCCAGGCTGGCGAAGGTGCCCGCGGTCCGCCCCGCGCCGGAAGAGCCGGAAACGCGGGAAGCGCCGGAAGGGGCCGCCGAGACCGGCGGCGGGACGGCGGCCGACCGTGCACCGGACGGTCCCGCGCTGGACCCGGACGGTACCGTCCTCATCACCGGCGGCACCGGCGTGCTCGGCAGCCTGCTGGCACGGCATCTGGTGACCGAGCGGGGCGTACGGCATCTGCTGCTGACCAGCCGGCGCGGCCCCAGGGCCGCCGGTGCCGCGGAGCTCGTCGCGGAGCTCGCCGCGCTGGGCGCCGAGGCGGCCGTCGTCGCCTGCGACGCGTCCGACCGGGAGGCGTTGGCCGCGCTGCTGGCCGGCATCCCGGCCGAGCACCCGCTGACCGCCGTCGTCCACACGGCGGGCCACCTCGACGACGGGCTCGTACCGTCCCTGACCCCGGAGCGCATCGACGCGGTGCTGCGGCCCAAGGTCGACGCCGCCCTCCACCTGCACGAGCTGACCCGGGACCTGGACCTCTCCGCCTTCGTCCTGTTCTCCTCGGCGGCCGGTACGCTCGGCAGCCCCGGGCAGGCCAACTACGCGGCGGCGAACGCCTTCCTCGACGCCCTGGCCCAGCGTCGGCGCGCGGCGGGACTGCCCGCGGTGTCGCTGGCCTGGGGGCTGTGGGAGCAGCGCAGCGAGATGACCGGCGACCTCACCGACGCCGACGTCCAGCGGATGGCGCGCGCCGGACTGGCCCCGCTCTCCTCCGAGGAGGGCCTGGCCCTCTTCGATACGGCGTCCGCCCTGACCGGCGGCAGCGTGTTCGTCGCCATGCACCTCGACACGGCGCCGCTGCGGGCCCAGGCGGAGGCCGGCGCTCTCCCGCCGCTCTTCCGCGGTCTGGTGCGCGGCGGACTGCGCAAGGCCGCCTCCGGTCCCGCCGGCGCGGCGGTGTCCGCCGCCGCACGGCAGCTCCAGGGCCTGTCCGGGCTGCCGGAGGAGGAGCAGGAGCGGGTGCTGCTGGACCTCGTGCGCGCCCAGGCCGCCGCGGTACTCGCCTACCCCTCGCCCGACGCGATCGGGGAGTCCCAGGAGTTCCTGGAGCTGGGCCTGGACTCGCTGACCGCCGTCGAGCTGCGCAACCAGCTGAACGCGGCGACCGGTCTGCGGCTGCCCGCCACCCTGCTGTTCGACCACCCGACCCCGCTGCTGGTCGCCCAGCGGCTGCGCATCGAGCTCGCCGGGTTCCCCGGCGGCGGCGCCGGGCCGGACAGCGCCGCGGAGCAGGGCGAGGAGGAGGACTCCGGGGTCCTCGGGGCGATGCTCCGGGAAGCCGGAACGCAGGGCGCGTCCGGCCCGTTCATGGACCTGCTGATGCAGGCGTCGCGGTTCCGGCCGTCGTTCGCCTCGCCGGCCGAGCTGCGCAAGGCCCCCGGCCTGGTACGGCTCTCCCGCGGCGAGACGGGTGCCGGCCTGATCTGCTTCTCCTCGATCCTGTCCATCTCCGGGCCGCACCAGTACGCCCGGTTCGCGTCCGCGTTCCGCGGCCGGCGGGACGTCCACGCGATGGCCGCGCCCGGCTTCGTACGCGGCGAGCAGCTGCCCTCGACCACCGAGGCGGTCATCGAGGCGAAGGCCGAGGCCGTGCTGAGGCACGCGGGCGGGGCGCCGTTCGTGCTCCTCGGCCACTCCTCGGGCGGCATCTTCGCCCACGCGGTGGCCGGGAAGCTGGAAGAGGCGGGGGTCTTCCCGGAGGCCGTGGTCCTGATCGACATCTACTCGCACGACGACGACGCCATCCTCGGCATCCAGCCGGGCCTGTCGGCAGGGGTGGACGAGCGGCAGGACACCTACGTGCCGGTCGACGACAACCGGCTGCTGGCGATGGGCGCCTACTTCCGGCTGTTCGCCGGCTGGAAGCCGGAAACGGTGAAGACGCCCACCCTGCTGGTCCGGGCGCAGGAGCAGTTCTTCGACTGGACCCGCGCCACGGACGGCGACTGGCGTTCCTACTGGGACCTGGACCACACCGCCGTCCACGTGGCCGGCAACCACTTCACCATGATGGAGCAGCACGCTCCGACGACTGCGCGAGCCGTCGAGGAGTGGCTGGACGCCCGCAGCTGAGGGCGCTGAGGCCGGACCGGTGACGCGAACGGGGCTGGGCCCCACCCCCGCGGGGGTGGGGCCCGGCCCCGTTTCACTCGCTCCCGGAGATTCAGGCAGTTACGGGCCCCGGGGAGACGCGGCCGGCCCGCGTCGCCCGGGACTGCTCGAGCGCACGCTCCCGCTCGCGTTCCCGGGCCCGCTTCTTCGGCAGGCCCACCGCGAGGACCTCGAAGTTCGCCTTGGTGATGTCCAGCCGGTGGAAAAGGCTGTCGGGGCCGGTCACGCACAGCGTCCCCACACCGAGCTCCTTGAGGGACTCCACCATGCTCGGCCAGTCGATCGGCCGGTCGAAGGTGTCCAGCATCATCGTGCGCATCCCGGCGGCGTCCCGGACGACCGTGCCGTCGTGGTCGACGACCACGGGAAGGGCGGGGTCGGCGAGCTCGTACGCGCCGAAGACCTCCTCCTCCGCCTTGCGGCGCAGTGCCGAGAACGCCGCCGCGTGCACGGGAGGCCGCATCGAGTACATGGAGTAGCCGCCCGCCGCACTGATGCCGGCCGTCAGGGTGTCGAGCTCCTTCTCCCGTACGGACAGCATGTGGAAGCCGGCGTCGAGCCGGCCGGAGAAGTCGTACCAGGCGCCCCGGTCGTCGAATCCGGCGAGGATCTCGTCCAGGCGGTCCTGCGGGGTGCGGACGAAGCAGTGGGTGACCACGTCCTCGTACGCGCCGGAGAAGTACTCCTCCTCGCAGCGGGCCAGCTCCGCGGTCAGCCGGACGACATCGGGGAAGGACAGCGACCCGGTGAAGGCGGCGGTCGCCTTCTGGCCGAAGCTCGGTCCGGCACAGACGGTGGGGGAGATGCCGAGGGTGTCCACGGCCCGGTCCGCCAACGCCATCGAATTCACCAGGAACGCGAGCTGGTAATAGACCGAATAATCTTCCTCGGCGTCACGGAAACGGTCGAACACCGAATAGCCGAGGGCCTCGTCGGCCTCCGCGAGGCGGATCCGTGCATAGGGGTCCAGCAGCAGGAATTTGCCGACTTCGGCGAAGGACGCGGGGCCCATGCCGGGGAATGCAATCGCGGTCCCGGTCCGGGAATCAGAAGAATGAGTCATGATCCGTGAATACCTTTGTTTCCGTCGACGTGAAAATGGCCCCGTACCCGGCCGGGCGCGGGTGCGCCGGTCCGGGCACGAGGCCGGGGGAGAAGCGGTGGAACAGGGTCAGTCCTGGGCCCTGCGGTGGAAGCCCTTGATCCCGATCGCACCGAAGATCAGGATCGCCGCAATCAGCGCCGGCAGGCACACCCACAGCGGGATCGAGCCGGGCCCGCCGGGTGGCAGCAGCAGCGCGCGGAGCCCCTCGCTGACGTAGGTCAGCGGGTTGAACGCGCACAGCACCTGGAACCACCGGACATCCGCCAGGCCGTGCCACGGGAACTGCGTGCAGCCGGTGAACATCAGCGGGGTCAGCGTCACCGCGAAGACGATGCTGATGTGCCGCGGCGGGGCCAGCGTGCCGATGGTCAGGCCGACCGTGCTGCCGGCCAGCGCGCCCATCAGCAGCACGCCCACCGTGGCCGGGAACTGCTCCATGGGCCAGGACGCGTTCTCGAGGATCAGGAAGCCCATCGGGATCATCAGCAGCGAGGCGATGATGCCGCGCAGCATGCCGAAGACCAGCTTCTCGACGGCCACCAGGGTGGTGGGGATCGGGGCGAGCAGCCGGTCCTCGATCTCCTTGCTCCAGGAGAAGTCGATGATCAGCGGGAGCGCCGTGTTCTGCAGGCTCACCAGGAAGGCGTTGAGCGCCACCACACCGGGCAGCAGGACCTGCTGGAAGTTGCCGCCGGTGTAGCCGAGTTCGCCGAGGACCTTGCCGAAGACGAAGAGGATGAAGAAGGGCTCGACGAGCACCTGGGCGAGGAAGGTTCCCACCTCGCGTCCGGTGACGAAGATGTCCCGCCAGAGGATGAAGAAGAACGTACGGGTCACCGAGCGGATGCCGGTGGGCGCGGGCCGCAGCTCCGGGGGGAAGCCGGCGACCGGGTCGGGTGCGGGTGCGGGTGCAGGTGCGGTGGCGGTGCTCATCTCAGCTCCCGGCCGGTCAGCTCGATGAAGACGTCCTCCAGGGTCGCGGTGCCCACTTTGATGTCCTTGATGTCGCAGCTCGCCGCCGTCAGGGTGGTGATGGCGGCCGGAAGCACCACGCCGGGCGGCGCGTCGCTGTAGAGGCGGAGCCGTACGGGCGCGTCGGCGTCGTCCTGCTCGATCGGTTCGACCCGCGTCACCGCGTCGATCTTCTCCAGCTGGCGGACGGCTTCCAGCGCACCGGACTCCGCCGGCCGGATCGTGAGGGTGAGGGCGGTGCCGCTCAGGGTGTCCATGAGCGCCTGCGGGGTGTCCAGGGCGAGCAGCCGCCCGTGGTCCACGATGCCGACGCGATCACAGAGCCGGGCGGCCTCGTCCATGTCGTGGGTGGTGAGCACGGTGGTCACACCGCGCCCGCTCAGCTCGGCCACCCGCTCGTGGATGAACAGCCGTGCCTGCGGGTCGAGTCCGTTGGCCGGCTCGTCCAGGAAGAGCACGTCGGGCCGGTGCATCAGGGCCCGGGCGATCATCACGCGCTGGGCCTGGCCGCCGGAGAGCTCGTCCCCGCGGTCCTTGCCGCGGTCGGCGAGCCCCACCCATTCCAGGCACTCGTCCGCGAGCCGGCGCCGTTCGGCCCGGCCCATGCCGTGGTAGCCGGCATGGAAGGTCAGGTTCTGCCGCAGGGTGAGCGACTGGTCGAGATTGTTGCGCTGGGGTACGACGGCGATGGCCCGGCGCGCCTGGGCGGGATGGGCCACGACGTCGACGCCCTGTACGAAGGCGCGCCCCGCCGTGGGGGCCACGCGGGTGGTGAGGATGCCGATGGTGGTCGTCTTGCCGGCTCCGTTGGGACCCAGGAATCCGAAAACCTCACCCCGGCGGACCGAGAAACTCAAGCCGTCCACCGCCGGTCGGTCACGATCCCGGTACTTCTTGACCAGTCCGTCGACCACGACAGCGCAATCCACGGGTCGTTCAGGTGTCATGTATGCCTGGCAATCAAGCGGGACGCGGCAACGGCGGCCGGCGCCGACTGAATAGGACACAGAAGTGATGCGTGCCATGTCTAGCACGCGGGAGACTGCCGTGGTCCAACCGGGCCCGCGCCTAGGGGGAATGGGGAAATCCTTAGGGGGGCATAGGGGTGATCACGTATTGCGGTCGTGCCGAATATCTTCGTAGCATCGCCAGGCGACCGAGCCGGATCATTTCCGATCGCCTCACCATTCCGCGAGGAGACCCCGTGAAAGCACTCGTCCTGTCGGGGGGATCCGGCACTCGTCTGCGTCCCCAGCCCACCACCTCCGCCGAACAGCCCGTCCTCTTCGACGTCCTCGACGGGATCGCCGGCGTGGGCATCACCGATGTCGGCATTGTCCTCGGGGACACCGCCGACGAGGTCCGGGCGGCCGTCGGCGACGGCGCCCGCTTCGGCGTGAGCGTCACCTACCTCCCCCAGGGCCGGCCGCAGGGCCCGGCCCACGCCGTGCGCACCGCACGGGACTGGCTGGGCGAGGACGACTTCGTCACGCACCCGGGCGACACCTTCGTCCCGCGCGGCATCGGCGAGCAGATGGAGGAGTTCCGCAGCCGCCGCCCGGCGGCGCAGGTCGTGCCGGGCCGGGCCGGGATGTACTTCTTCACGGACGCCGTGCACCAGGCCGTGGCCGCCGTCGACGCCGTCCGGCCCGCCACCGGCGACGGGCCGGAGATCGCGGACATCCTGCGCTGGCTGGCCGACCAGGGCCTGGAAGTCGTCTCCGGCACCGCCGGTCACCTGCCCGACCACGAGTTGGAGACACCACCCGAAGCGGAGTTCCAGGGAGCATGACCCATGCGCACAGCCGCCTCCCCGCCGGGGAGACCGCCCCCGACGAGGTCAGCCTGATCCAGATCCGGCAGCCCGCGATCCCGAGCAGCTACCGCATGATCTGCTTCCCGAACTCGCGGAACTCCCCGCTCTGTTACCTCGCCATGGCCGAGCTGCTGCTGCCCACCGTGGAGCTGCTCATCGTCCAGTACCCGTCCATGCCCTCCGAGGAGGACTTCGACGCGGCGGCGGGCGCGGAACTCGCCGACAAGGTCTTCGAGGCGGTACGGGGCTGGGCCGACCGCCCGTTCGCCCTCTTCGGGCACCGCCTGGGGGCCGAACTGGCCTATGCGGTCGGCTGCCGGCTGGAGCAGGAGACCTACGTGGCACCGCTGACCCTCTTCGTCTCCGGGCGGTCGGCCCCCGCCCACCGCGGCAGCCTCGGCCCGCCCGCGCTCGACTGCCGGGTCGTCGCCCTGACGGCCGACCACGACCCGCGCGCCACGCTCGCCGGCGTCCGCGCCTGGCGGCGGTGCACCTCCGGCCGGTTCGACCTGGAGGTCTTCCCCGGTGCCCAGGGATACCTGAAGTCGTACCGCCGGGAGGTGGTCAACATCGTCCACGACCAGCTGATCTCGCTCGGTGAACCGGACTCGGACTGATCGGACTGAGGGGCCCGAAGGGGTCGTTCAGGGGTACCCGCCCCCCGGACCGCTGCCTAGCGTGCGGAGTTGGAGACCCGTGTCCACGGACCCACCCGCCAATCCCGCGAATCCCGACCCGGCCGTGTCACGGCCCAGAGGAAGGACATTGTGCGACCGATGACCGCGAAGATACTTGCAGCCGACTCGGTACGGCCCATCGACGAGTTCGAACAGGACGCCCTCCGGGTGGCCGAGGCGATCCGCGAACGCGGCGTCGGCCTCGGCGACCGGGTCATGCTCAAGGCCGGCAACTCGGCGAGCTACGTGTGCGTGCTGTACGCACTCATGCACGTCGGCGCCTCGATCGTCCTCGTCGACCAGCAGGAGCACGCGGAGGAGACCCGCCGCATCGCCCTGCGCACCGGCGTCAAGGTCACCTTCGTCGACGACGAGACCCCCATCTACCCCGATGCCGACCCCATCCACCTGTACGAGCTCATGGTCGCCGTCGCGGACCACGAGCCCACCGCCGCAGCCCTGTCCTTCGACGCCTGGGGCGAGCTCCCCGACGGCCTCATCATGTGGACCTCCGGCTCCACCGGATCCCCCAAGGGCGTGGTGAAGTCCGGCGCCTCGTTCCTCCGCAATCTGCAGCGCAACGCCGACCAGGTCGGGCACCGGGCCGACGACGTCCTGATGCCGCTGCTGCCCTTCGCCCACCAGTACGGCCTGTCGATGGTGCTCATCGCCTGGCTCACCCGCTGCTCCCTGGTGATCGCCCCCTACCGCCGTCTCGACCGCGCCCTGCGCATGGCCCGTGATGCCGGGGCCACGGTCATCGACGCGACCCCCTCCAGCTACCGCAGCATCCTCAGCCTGGTCACCCGTAAGCCGGCGCTGCGCGCCCACCTGTCCGAGACCCGGATGTTCTGCGTCGGCGCGGCGCCCCTCGACGCACCGCTCGTGGACCAGTACGTGGCCGAGTTCGGGCTTCCGCTGCTCGACAGCTACGGCTCCACGGAGCTCGGCAACATCTCCTTCGCCACCCTCGACAACCCGGTCGCCTGCGGCCGGGCCATGGAGGGCATCCGCCTGCGGATCACCGACGAGGACGGCCGCGAGCTGCCCGCGGGGGAGACGGGAGAGATCGAGGTCGACACCCCCGACGCCCTCGAAGGGCAGGTGGCCGAGGACGGCAGCATCATCTGGGCCCACGCCACCGGCTGGCAGGCCACCGGCGACCTCGGCCACCTCGACGCCGACGGGAACCTGCACGTCCTGGGGCGCAAGTTCGCCGTCCACCGCATGGGTTACACCCTCTACCCCGAGCTCATCGAACGGAAGGCAGCAGCCCAGGGCTGCCCCGTCCGGATCGTGCCGCTGCCCGATGAACTGCGCGGCTCGCAGCTGGTCTTCTTCGTCGAGGACGAGGAGATGCAGGACGCCCGGCACTGGCGGGAGCGGCTGTGCGACCTGCTGCCGGCCTTCGAACAGCCCAATAAGGTCGTGGTCCTGGAGCGGTTCCCGCTCAACCGCAACGGCAAGCCCGACAAGAAGGCGCTGACGGAGCTGGCCACCGCACAGGCGTGACCCCGACGGCACCGTGAGGCGCCCCCGCCCTGCGGCGGGGGCGCCTTCACGTTCCCTCGGTCAGTCGTCGTAGGGCAGTTCGACGGGCGCCAGCGCCTCGAAGAGGTCACCGGGGCCGGGGTTATCGGGGTGGGTCGCCCCGCCCAGGTGGTCCACCACGCCCCACACCGCGTTCAGTGCCGTGGTGACGGCACCCTCCGCGAATCCGGCGGTCCACGACACGTCGTCCCCGCACAGGAAGAAGCCGCGCTGCCCGTCGGGCAGCCCGCGCTGCATGAACTGCGTGAACAGCCGCCGCTGATAGCGGTACTGGCCCGGCAGGTTCGACTTGAAGGCGCCCATGAAGTCCGGCTCGGTCTCCCAGGTGACGGTCAGCGGATCACCGATCACATGCGAGCGGATGTCCAGCCCGGGGTAGATCTCCGCGAGCTTCCCCAGCAGCACGTCCAGCCGCTCCCGTGCGCTCAGCGTCGCCATCTTCAGGGAGTCGTCGTTCCACGTGTACGACAGGCACATCACCCCCGGGCGGTCCGGTCCCTCGTCGAAGAGGTAGACCCCGCGCGGCATCCGGTCGGTGAGCGTCATGCTCATCACCGGCAGCCCGGTGTCCGGATCCACATCGCGCCAGAACGGCCGGTCGGTCAGCACGAACAGCTTGGACGAGCCCATGTAGTGGGTCCGCTCGACCGCCGTCCACAACGGCGCGCTCAGCAGCGCCGGATCGGCCTCCACGCGGTTCAGCAGCGTCCACACGTGCGGGGTGTAGACCACGGCGGCGAACCGGTCCTGCCGTCCGTCGGTGTCGGTGACGGTGAACGAGGTTCCGTCGCGCGTGACGGAACGGACCCCGGGCCGGGGGGGCCCGTCGTGCAGGGAGGCCAGCGAGGTGCCCGCCGGCCAGTGCGCGCAGTCCTGCGGCCGGTGCTGCCACAGCCCCCGCGGCACCTGCTGGGAGCCGCCGAGGATGGCCACCTGGTGGTCGTCGGCCTCGGTGTAGACCACGCGCAGGATCTCCAGGAGCGAGTTGGGGAAGTCGGTGTCCCAGCCGCCGGTCCCGAAACCCACCTGGCCGAAGATCTCCCGGTGCCGGAAGGACCGGAACGCGGCACTGGTGGCCAGGAAGCCGTAGAAGGACTGGTCGTCGAACTCCCGGACCAGCCGGTCCCAGACGTGCTTGAGCGTCTCCACGTCGCGCCGCCGGACGGCGTCGCGCATGGTGGCCAGCTCGGCCCGCTCCTGGAGCGCCTTCTCCCAGGCGGCGGCCACCTCCTGGTAGACGTCGGGCAGTTGCTCCGCGCTCCGCACGGTGTGGCGTACGCCGCCCAGGTCGATGAGCGTGCTCGGGGTGTGCGCGGCAAGGGGGTTGGGGAAGGGGCTGGTGGGCAGCCCCAGCAGGTCGATGTAGTGGAACAGGGCGCGGGCCGACAGCGGGAAGCGCATCGCACCCATCTCCGCCACCCGGTCGGGCTGCCCCGGGAAGGGCACCGAGCGCATCCTGCCGCCCAGTTGGCCCGGCTCGTAGACGACCGGGCGCAGGCCCAGCCGCATCAGCTCGTAGGCGGCGGTCAGCCCCGCCATCCCGCCGCCCACCACGGCCACGGGCGTCCCGGCCCGCCCGGGCGGCAGGGAGCCCAGGCCGGCCGGGTGGCGCAGCCAGCCGTCGTAGGAGAACGGGAAGTCCGGCACGAGCATGGTGGTGGGGGCCGGGCTTGCTGATGTCATCGGGAGTACCTCTCGGGCCGGTCCGGCAAACGCGTCCAGGGGGAACCGGAGACGAGCCGGGCGCAGCCGGGAACGCGGCGCCGGAGCGGGCCCGGACGGCGGGAGATCCACGCGCCGTACGCCGTGCACAGTCGGTCCGGTCCTCGCACGCTATGCAGCGGCCCCGGAGCCGGACAACCCCTATCGACCCGGGTGACCGACCCCGCCCGCGATCCCGCCCAGGGCCGGTGCCACCCGGTGGGCGGGCACGGTGATCGCCGTGACGACCAGACCCCGGTCGGCGAGCCAGCGGCCGGTGAACGCCGTCACCGGCCGTCCGTCGGGGCCGGCCCCCGGACGCAGGATGCGGGCCCGGAACGTGCCGCGCCGCGAGCCGCCGGGGCCGTCCTCGTCCGCGCGGAAGGAGAGGGCCGCGTCGTCGAAGTCCAGCTCGGTGCCCACCAGCGGGTACCAGGTCTTGTACACCGCCTCCTTGGCGCTGAACAGCAGCCGGTCCCGGCACAGCCGGGCCGCCCCGGCCACCGGGGTGCGGGCCCAGGCGAGCTCCTGGGGGAGGGCGATCGACTCCAGCACCCCCGGGGGCAGCGGCCGGTCGGGCTCGGCATCGATGCCGACCGCCGCCAGATCGGTGTCCCGGGCGAGGACGGCGGCCCGGTAGCCGGCGCAGTGGGTCATGCTGCCCACCACCCCGACGGGCCACTGCGGCACATTGCGCTTGCCGGGCAGGACGGGTGCCGGCGGCAGCCCGAGCGCGGCCAACGCGCGGCGGGCGCAGCCCCGTACGGTGGTGAACTCCTCGCGCCGTTCCTCCGGCGCGGCGGCGACCAGGGCGGCCTCTTCGGGGTAGAGGACCGCGGAGCCGTCCGGCCCGAAGGCCTCGCTCGCGCACACCGCTTCGGGCAGCAGGCTCTCGATCACGTCCGGTCCTCCCCGGCCTCGGGCCGTCCGGTGTGGGGCAGGATCTGCCGCAGCAGGCCCTTGGGGTGGCCGCGCCGCCGCCACTCGCGCGGGTAGCCGATCGACACCTCCTCGTGGCGCACCCCGTCGTACCAGGTGGTCCGGGGGATGTGCAGGTGTCCGTAGACCACGGCGGCCGTACGGAACCGGCGGTGCCAGTCGGCGGTCAGCACGGTGCCGCACCACTGGGCGAACTCCGGGTGCCACAGCACGTCCGTGGGCTGGCGGACCAGCGGGAAGTGGTTGACCAGGACCAGCGGCACCGCCGGGTCGTGCGCCTCCAGCCGGCGCAGGGTCTGCTCGACCCGGGCCCGGCACCAGGCGTCCCGGCTCGGGTACGGGTCGGGGTGCAGGAGGTACTCGTCCGTGCAGACGACACCGGCCTCGTGCGCCCGGGCCAGCGACTCCTCCTTGGTCGAGGTGCCCGCCACCCGGAAGCTGTAGTCGTACAGCAGGAACAGGGGGGCGACGGCGACCGGGCCGCCGGGCCCTGCCCAGACCGGCCAGGGGTCCTCCGGGGTGACCACGCCCAACCGCCGGCACATCTCCACCAGGTACAAGTAGCGCTGCTCGCCGCGTGCCTGCATCGGGTCCTCGCGCGGGGTCCACAGCTCGTGGTTGCCCGGAGCCCACACCACCTTGGCGAAGCGTCCGGCCAGCAGGCGCAGCGCCCACTCGATGTCCTCGGTCAGCTCGCCGACATCGCCGGCGACGATCAGCCAGTCGTCCGGGTGGGTCGGCCGCAGGGATTCGGTGATGGGCCGGTTGTCGGCCATCCCGATGTGCAGATCGCTCACCGCGAGCAGCCGGGGCCCGGCGGCGGGAGCGGGCTGGGCGGCGGACTCAGGCACTATGTGCGACATCGGTGTCCCAACTGACCGGCAGGTCTTGGCGGCGCGAAATGTTGATCTTTCGGTAGACGCGGGTCAGATGCTGTTCCACGGTGCTGACGGTGATGAACAGCTTGGATCCGATCTCCCGGTTCGTGTATCCGTGCGCGGCCAGCGTAGCCACCCGGCGTTCGGCGTCCGTCAGCGTGGACACCGCGGCCGACTGCGGCTGCGCGGGGCTCGGCGCCGGTGCGGCCACAGGCCGCGGCGGTGCGCTCTGCGGGGGCTGGTCGGTCTGGAGGCGGTGGGAGAGGTCCCGGGCGCCGCACGCCTCGGCGATCCGCCACGCCCGACGGGTGCAGGTCTTGCCCTGGGCCGCGTCGCCGAGCCGCTCGTACGCAGCTCCGAGGTCGGTCAGCGCCCGGGCCAACTCGTGGGAGTCGCCCTCTTCCTGGAGCAGGGCCACGGCACGGTCCAGCAGGGCGGGCCGCTCGGCCGGCGGCCGGGCGCCCGCCAGGACGCGCAGGGCCAGGCCGCTCACCCGCGGCCCGGCGTCCTCGGCGAGCTGCTCCCTGGCGAAAGCCTCGGCCGGTTCGCGGTTGCCGAGGGCCAGCGATGCCTCCGCGACCCCGACGCGCCAGGGCGCCAGCCCCGCCCGGTCCATGTTCCAGTCGCGCATCAGCTTCCCGCAGGTCATGAAGTCCCGGAGCGCCGCGTGATGCCGTCCGGTGGCGAGCTGGTGCCTGCCACGCGCGTAGATGTAGTGCAGCCCGTAGCGCGTCAGCAGCATCTGCTCGGGCACCGGGTGGTCCAGCAGGGCCGCCGCCGCCTCGTGGTCGCCCATGGCCGTCCGCGCCTCGATCAGGGCGGCAAGCGGCATGCCGATGCCCACACCCCAGCCGTGCGGCGGGAGTTGTTCCAGAGCCTGTTCCGCCAGATGCCGCGCCTGCGCCAGTTCGCCGCGGCGCAGCGCCATGTGCGCACGCATCGCCTGCATGACCGAGGTCCAGCCGGGTGCGCCGCGCTCGGCCGCCTCCTCCAGCAGCCGGTCGGCCCACAGGGTCGCCGGGCCCAGCCGGTCCGCGTACAGCAGGGCCAGCAGGCAGGCCCGTACCGTGACGTGGGTCTCCTCCGTGAGGCGGCTGCCGGCCAGGATCCGCTCGGCGGTCTCGGTGAACTCCTCGTCCTCCGCGCCCCGGTCCCGTCGGCCGGCAGCCGGGCCACCGCCCGCGCTCAGGACCCCGTGGAGCAATCCCATCGCGGCCGTCAAGCCGTCCTCCTGGGCACCCGCCGGGTGTGCCGCGCCGTCCAACGACGGGCCGAGCGCACCGTCCAGTACGTCCAGCAGCGTGGGGTAGGTGGAGGCCAACACCATCCGGACGCCGCGCAGTTCGGTGCTGAGAGCCGGGTCGGGGGTGTCCGACATGCCCTCGACGGCGTGCTGGATCGCCGTCGCCGCATCGTCGATCCAGCCGTTCCACAACAGGTCGCCGACCAGCCGCAGGGAGTCACTGACCGGCAGGGTGCCCTGGTGCAACGCCGCGTTCAGCGGCCGGAGTTCATGCGCCCAGGCCGACGGGTTCACCCGCCATATGAACTTGGCCATGCTCGCCCGGAGCTGGAGCCGCTCCCGCTCGTCCCGGGAGCACTGCTCCGCCAACCGCAGGCAGCGCACCGCGAACCCGACCCGCTGGGAGGCCAGCGCCGAGTGCGCGGCGTCACTCAGCACCCGCGGCACCCACTCCTCGTCGAGAACGCCGCCCGGCCCGTGGCCCAGCAGGTGCGCGGCGACGACCAGCGGCGCCGCCCCGGCCTCGTACAACAGCCGCGCCGCGCGCCGGCGCAGCCGGGCCACGGTGTCGTCGTCCAGGCTCTCCAGCACCGCCGTGCGTACGGCGCCGTGCCGGAAGCGCTCCCCCTGGAGGATGCCCGCATCGCCGAGAGCGGCCACCACCTGTTCCACCGTCCGCTCCTCGGCATTCACCAGCCGGGCCAGCAGCGGCAGCGAACCGGCGCTGCCCAGCAGCGCGATGCCCTGGGCGACCCGCAGGCCGTCGGTACCCGTACGGTGTACACAGATCAGCGCGTTCTGCAGGAAGTGCTCACCCCCGTGCAACGGTCCGTCGGCCGTCTCCGCGCCCCGCTGCCGAGGAGTGTGGTCGTCCAGGAGGCTGCGGACCAGCAGCGGGTTGCCGCCGGTGGCCTTGTGCAGGGAGGCGGCCATACCGGTCGTACGGGCGGTGTCGTGTGTCCGGTGGGCCTGGTGGGCCAGCAGCGCCTCCACTCCCTGCGCGCTGAGCGGGCCCAGCCGCAGGTGCAGTCCCTCGGCCTGGCGGAGCAGTTCCTCCAGGACGCGCGGCGGGGTCGCGCCCGCGTCGGGGCCGCGGGTGACCACCAGCGAGAGGGCCGCTCCCGCGGTGCGCGCCCGGCCCAGGGCATACAGGAGGCAGTGCAGGGACTGCGGATCGGCGTACTGCACGTCGTCGATGGCGATCAGGACGGGCCCGCACGCGGCGAGGCCGGCGAGCCGGGCGTGGAATGCCATGAGCGTCTGCGCGGGGACGAGGTCCTCGGCGCCGGCCGGTCCGTGGAGCGACAGGGGGCCTGTGGCGCCGGGGGTGTCGCGCAGCAGTTCCTCCACCACACCGAAGGGGATGTCCTGTTCGGCGGCGGAGGTCACGGCGCTGAGGAGCCGGATGCCCGAGTCGGCCGCCCGTTCCAGCGCGCGGTGGAGCAGAGCCGTCTTACCGCACGCCACCGGGCCGCTGATCACGGAGATCCGGCCGGGTCTGGAAGGGACATCGGGGGCGTTGCCGTTCGCGCTGGTGTACCTGGCTCCGTGCGCGGTGAGGTGGGACCCGGCGACTTTGGTCACCCAGGAGGTCAGCTTGGCGATCTGTTCATCCCGTTCCACCAACATGGCTGGAAGCCTCCCCGATGAGATACGAAACGTCGCATGTCGGTCTCATGGCATGACATGGCTATTCCCTGGAGTTCCTGCGCGAACGGGAAGGCAGTGCCGGACGAGCGCACGCGAATAGGCGCTCACGGTTGGTCAAACGGCGGGCACGCTCATCCCGTTGTGCAGGATCGGTTTGAACTGTACCAACTTTTGGCCGGTCAGCTATCTGAGCTCCTTTGGAATGATCTGTGTAACCAAGTGACCTCGTGTTGAACCAAATCGGCGTGGGATACGTGCAGTCACGACGGAAACCTCAAGGAAACCTCAAACGCTTGGCCTTTCAACAGATTCCGCTCTAGGGGTGGTTGCGCGGAGATTAGGGGTAGGAGGCGGTGGAGAAGTCGCGGTGGCCGCTCGTTTAATGGCTGGAAGCGGGCCTGGGAGGTCCGCGGGAACCGATGAGCCGCCCGCATCGCGGAGCCGGGGTCGAGAGGGCAGCATGACGACGAACCTCACCGGGAAAGTGGCCGAGCTGCACGACCTGCGCGAGCAGGCGCGGCGCGGCCCCAGCGACCGTGCGACCGAAGCCCAGCACGCCAAGGGCAAGCTGACCGCCCGCGAGCGCATCGCCCTCCTGCTGGACGAAGGGTCCTTCCGGGAGGTCGAGCAGCTGCGCCGGCACCGGGCGACCGGCTTCGGCCTGGAGGCCAAGAAGCCTTACACGGACGGTGTGATCACCGGCTGGGGCACGGTGGAGGGGCGGACGGTCTTCGTCTACGCCCATGACTTCCGCATCTTCGGCGGCGCGCTGGGTGAAGCCCATGCCGCGAAGATCCACAAGATCATGGACATGGCCATCGCGGCCGGTGCCCCGCTGGTCTCCCTCAACGACGGTGCGGGTGCCCGTATCCAGGAGGGCGTCAGCGCCCTGGCCGGTTACGGCGGCATCTTCCAGCGCAACACCCGCGCCTCGGGCGTCATCCCGCAGATCTCCGTCATGCTCGGCCCCTGCGCCGGCGGCGCGGCCTACAGCCCCGCCCTGACGGACTTCGTGTTCATGGTTCGCGAGACCTCGCAGATGTTCATCACCGGCCCGGACGTGGTCCGTGCGGTGACGGGCGAGGAGATCAGCCAGAACGGCCTCGGCGGGGCCGATGTGCACGCCGAGACCTCGGGCGTGGCGCACTTCGCGTACGACGACGAGGAGACCTGCATCGCCGAGGTGCGGTACCTGATCTCCATGCTCCCGTCGAACAACCGCGAGAACCCGCCTCACTACGGGAGCACCGACCCCGCGGACCGCCGCTCGGACGTCCTGCTCGAGCTGGTGCCCGCCGACGGCAACCGCCCGTACGACATGCTCAAGGTCATCGAGGAGCTCGTCGACGACGGCGATGTGCTGGAGGTCCACGAGCGCTGGGCCCGCAACATCATCTGCGCGCTCGCCCGGATGGACGGCCAGGTCGTCGGCATCGTCGCCAACCAGCCGCAGACGCTGGCCGGTGTCCTCGACATCGAGGCCTCCGAGAAGGCCGCGCGCTTCGTCCAGATGTGCGACGCCTTCAACATCCCGATCGTGACCCTGCTGGACGTGCCCGGCTTCCTGCCGGGCGTCGACCAGGAGCACGGCGGCATCATCCGGCACGGCGCCAAGCTGCTCTACGCGTACTGCAACGCCACCGTGCCCCGCATCAGCCTGATCCTGCGCAAGGCCTACGGCGGCGCCTACATCGTCATGGACTCCCAGTCCATCGGCGCCGACCTGACCTATGCCTGGCCCACCAACGAGATCGCGGTGATGGGCGCGGAGGGCGCGGCCAACGTCATCTTCCGCCGCCAGATCGCCGACGCCGAAGACCCCGAGGCCATGCGCGCCCGGATGGTCAAGGAGTACAAGGCCGAGCTGATGCACCCGTACTACGCGGCCGAGCGCGGTCTCGTCGACGACGTGATCGACCCCGCCGAAACCCGCGAGACGCTGATCAGCGCCCTCGCGATGCTCCGCAACAAGCACGCCGACCTCCCCTCCCGCAAGCACGGCAACCCGCCGCAGTGACCCCTGGAAAGGCGCAGATCGCACCATGACCGACCAGCCCAACGGCGTGACCCCGCCGCTGCCGCCGACCGAGACCGACAGGACGCTGCACTTCGCCGGTCCGGCCACCTTCGGCCGCATCCCCCGCCTCGACCAGGTGGAGAAGGCGGACATCGCCGTGGTCGGGGTCCCGTTCGACGGCGGCGTCACCTACCGGCCCGGAGCCCGCTTCGGCGGCAACGCCATCCGCGAGGCATCCCGCACGCTGCGCCCCTACAACCCGGCGCAGGACGTGTACCCCTTCCACTTCAGCCAGGTGGCGGACGCCGGCGACATCAGCGCCAACCCGTTCAACACCAACGAGGCGGTGGAGACGATCGAGGCCGCCGCCGACGACCTGCTTTCCGGCGGGGCCCGGCTGATGACGCTGGGCGGCGACCACACCATCGCGCTGCCGCTGCTGCGTTCCGTGGCCAAGAAGCACGGTCCGGTGGCGGTCCTGCACTTCGACGCGCACCTGGACACCTGGGACGACTACTTCGGCCAGCAGTACACCCACGGGATGCCGTTCCGCCGGGCTGTGGAGGAGGGCATCATCGACACCTCCGCCCTCAGCCACGTCGGGACCCGCGGCCCGATCTACGGCAAGAAGGACCTCGACGAGGACGCCAAGCTCGGCTTCGGCATCGTGACCTCGGCGGATGTGATGCGACGCGGGGTGGACGAGATAGCCCAGCAGTTGCGCGAGCGGGTCGGCAACCGGCCCCTCTACATCTCCATCGACATCGACGTCCTGGACCCGGCGCACGCCCCAGGCACCGGCACGCCCGAGGCCGGCGGCATGACCTCCCGCGAGCTGCTGGAGATCCTGCGCGGCCTCGCCGACTGCCACCTGGTCTCCGCCGACATCGTGGAGGTCGCACCGGCGTACGACCACGCCGGCATCACCTCGATCGCGGCCTCGCATGCCGCCTACGAGCTGATTACGATCATGTCCAAGCAGATCGCCCCGGTCCGCTGGGGCATGGCGCAGTAGCCGCCGCCGCGGGCGTGGCCGATGTGTGAGCGTCCGGCCACGCCCGCCGCATCGTAAATTAACCCGGGCGAAACACACCGGGGGTCGCGGAGCCACTCGGCGCGGCCCTACGCTATTACCGATTTTCCAGCTGCCCGGGGCCGCCGTTCACCATTCCGCCGCTATCCGCGCCGACCGTGTTAACGGAAATATAAATAAAGCCTGTGAGCGCCTCTCTCGAGGGCGCGGTCGGCCAATTGCAATCGCGAGCCGGGCCCGATTATCGCCCGGCACGGGCACCCCGGTCACCCTTTCGTTCATAGAGTTCACGATCCGCGCGTGTCGGGCACTCGGCCCGCGCCGTCAGGCGGCCGGGGTGGTCTCGGTCATCCGTGCAGGCTAGCGGGGTTCATCCGGGCGTCACCCATCTCGGTGGGGATTGTCGGCCGGGCGTGGTGTGATGGACGGCATGATCGATGAGTTCCTGGCACGCCACCTGCCCGATGTCGAAGAAGCCGTCCGCAAGGCCGCAGCAGTCGAGATCATGCCGAGATTCCGGCAGCTCGCCGAGCACGAGGTCGACCAGAAGAGCGGCCCGCACGACCTGGTGACCGTCGCCGACCGGATGGCCGAGGAGCACCTCACCGCCTCCCTCACCAAGCTGCTGCCCGGCTCGGTGGTGGTCGGCGAGGAGGCCGTGCACGCCGACCCCACCGTGTACGAGGCGCTGCGCGGCGACGCGCCCGTCTGGATCGTCGACCCGGTCGACGGCACCCGGCAGTTCGTCAACGGCGAAGCGGCCTTCTGCACCCTGGTCGCCCTCGCCCAGCATGGCGTGATCCACGCCTCCTGGACCTACGCCCCCGCCCTGGAGACCCTCGCCATGGCCGTCCGCGGCCAGGGCGCCCAGGTCGACGGGGAAACCATCCGCTGCGGCTCCCCGGAGCCCGGCGCCGACCTGCGCGTGGCCACCGCGCACCCCCTCTACACCAGCGAACATGACAAAAGAATCCTGGCCCGGCTCGATGTCCCCGGAGTGGTGTCCCGCCCCTGCGGATCGGCCGGCCTGGAGTACCTGAAGGTGGCCCGAGGCGAGATGGACGCCCTCGCCTTCAACTGGCCCTCGGCCTGGGACCATGCGGCCGGACTGCTGCTCGTCGACGAGGCCGGCGGGGCCCAGAGCACCGTGGCGGGCGAGCCGTTCCGGATCGACCGGGACAACGCCCTGCCGTTCGTCGTCGCCCGCGACGAGCCCACCACCGTACGGATCAGGGGTTTGCTCCGCGGCGACCGGTAATACCCTGGCCCTTCAGGGACAGTGCCGCAGGCAGACGAAGGAGTCGCATGGTGCCGTCGATTCTCGACGCGGTCGTCGTGGGAGCAGGGCCCAACGGGCTGACGGCCGCCGTCGAACTCGCCCGGCGCGGATTCTCGGTCGCCGTGTTCGAAGCGGCGGACACCATCGGCGGCGGAGCCAGAACCGAGGAGCTGACCCTGCCCGGCTTCCGGCACGACCCCTGTTCGGCGGTACACCCGCTGGCCGCCGGATCCCCCGTCTTCGCGACGATGCCGCTGGCCCGCCACGGCCTGGAGTGGCTGCACGCCCCCCTCCCCATGGCGCACCCCTTCGACGACGGGACGGCCGCCGTGCTGTCCCGCTCGGTGGCCGAGACCGCAGCCTCCCTCGGACCGCGCGACGCCGGCACCTACCGGCGCCTGGTCGAGCCCTTCCTCGGCCGCTGGGACACCCTCGCCCGGGACTTCATGTCCCTGCCCTCCACCGCGCTGCCCCGGGACCCGGTGACCCTGGCCCGGTTCGGCCTCGCCGGGCTGCCGCCGGCCACCTGGCTGCTCAGCCGCTTCCACGACGAGCGGGCCCGGGCCCTGTTCGCCGGCCTGGTCGCGCACGTCATCGCCCCGCTGGGCGGGATCGCCACCGGCGCCGTCGGCCTGGTCTTCGCCCTCGCCGCCCACGCGAACGGCTGGCCCATGCCGCGCGGCGGCTCCCAGGCCATCCCCGACGCCCTCGCCGGCTACCTGCGCGAGCTCGGCGGCACCGTACACACCGGCTTCGAGGTCAAACACCTCGACGACCTCCCCCCGGCCCGCGCCTACATCTTCGACACCTCGCCCACCGCCCTGGCCCGGATCGCCGGCCTGGGGGATGCCTACCACGGCTACCGCTACGGCGCTGCCGCCTTCAAACTCGACTACGCGCTGTCCGGACCGGTCCCGTGGACCGCCGAAGCCGCCCGCCGGGCCGGCACCGTCCAGATCGGCCCCCGCACCCGCGACATCGACGCAGCCCTGCAACTCGCCACCTCCGGCCGCGCCCCCCGCGCCCCGTTCCTGATCACCGCCCAGCCCAGCCTGGTCGACCCCTCCCGGGCCCCCGAGGGCAAACACGTCTTCTGGGCCTACGGCCACGTCCCGCACGGCTGGGACGGAGACCTCACCGACGCCGTCGAACGGCAGCTGGAGCGCTTCGCCCCCGGCTTCCGCGACCTGGTCCTCGCCCGCGCCACGGCCGGCCCGCCCCAGCTCGCCGCCCGCAACCCCAACTACATCGGCGGCGACATCGCCTGCGGCGCGGCCTCCGGCCTCCAGCTGCTGCTGCGCCCCAAACTCTCCCTGTTCCCCTACGCCACGGCCCACCCGGCCGTGTACCTCTGCTCCTCGGCCACCCCGCCGGGCCCCGGCGTCCACGGCATGTCCGGGCACAACGCGGCGAAGGCGGTCTGGCGCCACCTCAGAAAGGCCCGCTGATCCCGATGGTGCGCATCACCCTGGTCCAGGGCGACATCACGTCCGAGACGGCCGACGCGATCGTCAACGCGGCGAACTCCTCCCTCCTCGGCGGCGGCGGGGTCGACGGCGCCATCCACCGCCGCGGCGGCCCCGAGATCCTGGCCGCCTGCCGGGCGCTGCGCGCCTCCCACTACGGCAAGGGCCTCGCCACCGGCCAGGCCGTCGCCACCACGGCCGGCCGGCTGTCCGCCACCCATGTGATCCACACGGTCGGCCCGGTCTGGTCGCGGGAGGAGGACCGCTCCGCGCTGCTGGCCTCCTGCTACCGCGAGTCCCTGCGGATCGCCGCCGAACTGGGCGCCCGTACGGTGGCCTTCCCGGCCATCTCCACCGGCATCTACGGCTGGCCCATGGACGACGGCGCCCGCATCGCGGTGGAGACGGCCCGCACGGCAGCCCTGGCCCCGGTGGAAGAGATCCGCTTCGTCCTCTTCGACGACCGCGCCTACGAGTCCTTCGCCGCACAGCTCGGCGCCCCGTAGCGATCCGTAAAAGGCCCCTGGCCCCGGAATCCCGGGACCAGGGGCCTTCACGTACAGCGCACGGCGTACGGTCAGAGCACGTCGGCCGCGATCTTCGCCGCGACCTGCTCCAGCAGCGGCCCCGCGTTCGCGATGCACTTCGCGGTGTCCGGCTCGACCTCGGTCAGCGGGTAGGCGCGGCGGATGCCCGCCGCCTGCAGCGCCTCCTGCTCCAGCAGCAGCCGCCCGCACACCGCCACCACCGGCTTGCCCGCCGCCCGCGCCGCCGCGGCCACGCCCGCCGGCGCCTTGCCGTGCAGGGTCTGCTCGTCCAGCGAGCCCTCACCGGTGATCACCAGCGTGGCCCGCTCCAGCGCGGGAGCGAAGCCCAGCACGTCCAGCATCAGCTCGATACCGGGACGGAAGCCCGCACCCAAAATCAGCGCGCCGTAGCCGATGCCGCCCGCGCCGCCCGCACCCGGGGAAGCCGCCAGCTCGGTGGCCTTCGGCCCGATCGCCTTCTCCAGGACCAGCGCATAGTGCGCCAGCGCCGCATCCAGCGTCGCCACGTCCTCCGGCGAGGCCCCCTTCTGCGGGCCGTACACCGCCGGCGCGCCCTTCGGGCCGGTCAGCGGGTTGTCCACGTCGCTCGCGAGGACGAAGTCGACCTCCGCGAAGCGCGCATCGATGCCCGACAGGTCCGCCGAGGCCAGAGACGCCAGCGCGCCACCGCCCGGACCGACCGGCTCGCCGTCGGCGTCCAGGAACACCGCGCCCAGCGCGGCCAGCATGCCCGCACCGCCGTCGGTGGTGGCGCTGCCGCCGACCCCGAAGACGATCGAGCGCGCCCCCGCGTCCAGCGCGGCCTTCAGCAGCTCACCCGAGCCGTACGTGGTCGCCGTCAGCGGGGCGAAGACGCCCGCCGGCAGCAGCTGCAGCCCGGAGGCCTCCGCCATCTCGACCACCGCGGTACCGTCGCGCAGCGCGAAAGCCGCCGTGACCTGCTCGCCGAGGGGGCCGGTGACCCGTACCTCCCGGCGTTCGAAACCGGCGGCCACGGCAGCCGCCACGGTCCCGTCGCCGCCGTCCGCGACGGGGAGGGTCTCGACCTCCACGCCCGGTACGGCCTTGCGAAGGCCCGCCGTCACCCGCTCCGCGACCTGTACGGCCGTGAGCGAGCCCTTGAATTTGTCCGCGGCGATGAGAACGCGCGCGGCCTCAGTTACTGCTCCGTCCGTCACCTTGCTTGATCCCTTGCTATCGAACGTGCAGTCGCGCCACCCCGAGCCTATCCGGAGGATCCTCCTATGCCCATGGGTGGCCTGGCTCACACCACGCCCGCACCCGGCGCGCCATACCGCAAAAAGGTGATTTTCCTCCCCATAGTGGGGCCGCATGAGTACGGATTCACTGGAACAGCCACGCCCGGACCTCCCCGGGGACCCTCCCGGGGGCAGTGCTCCCGACCGCACCGTGGTCACCGTCGGAGTGATCGCCGTACTGGCCGTGGTCGCCTGGGCGGCCCTCGCCAAGGACTCCTTCGACAGCGCGTCGAGCACCGCCCTCGCCTGGGTCCTGGCCAATTTCGCCTGGCTGTTCGTGATCGCCGCGGACGTCTTCCTGGTCATGTGCGTGGTCCTGGCGATCAGCCGATTCGGCCGGATCCGGCTCGGCGCCGACGACTCCGAACCCGAGTTCACCAACCTCGCGTGGATCGCGATGATGTTCAGCGCCGGCATGGGCATCGGCCTCATGTTCTACGGCGTCGGCGAGCCCCTCACCCACTACCTCGACCCGCCGCCCGCCTCCGGCGCCGCCCCGCAGAGCCCTGCCGCCGCCCAGGCCTCCCTCGACTACTCCTTCTTCCACTGGACCCTCACCCCCTGGGCGATCTACGGCATCGCCGGCCTCGCCCTCGCCTACTCCACCTTCCGCAAGCGCCGCGGCAACCGGCTCAGCTCCGCCTTCGTCCCCCTCATCGGCGAACGCCGCGCCAACGGCCGGCCCGGTCAGGCCATCGACCTGCTCGCCGTCTTCGCCACCGTCTTCGGCACCGCGACCAGCCTCGGCCTCGGCGCACTCCAGGTCGCCGAGGGCCTCGACATCACCACCGGGGTCGAGAACTCCACCACCCTCCAGCTGATCATCATCGCCTCGCTCTCCGCCGCCTTCGTGGTCTCCGCCTTCTCCGGCCTGCACAAGGGCGTGAAATGGCTCAGCACCGTCAACATCGTGCTGGCAGCCTCCCTGATGACCTTCGTCTTCCTGCTCGGCCCGACCGTCTACATCCTTGACGTGATCCCCGCCAGCATCGGCAGCTACCTGCACGAACTGCTGCCCATGGCCACCCGCACCGGCGCCTTCACCGACAGCGCCTGGCTGGGCGCCTGGACCATCTTCTACTGGGCCTGGTGGCTCTCCTGGGCGCCCTTCGTCGGCACCTTCATCGCCCGCATCTCACACGGCCGCACCATCCGCGAATTCCTCATCGGAGTCCTCCTCGTCCCCTCCGGCGCCACCGTCGTCTGGTTCTGCGTGATGGGCGGCACCGCCATCCGCCTGGACTCCACCGGCGCCGCCGACCTCACCGCCAAGGTCAAGGACGGCGCCGAGGCCTCCCTCTTCGCCATGCTCGACGCCCTGCCCCTGGGCACCGTCACCTCGTACGTCGCCATGCTCCTGGTCATGACCTACTTCGTGACCAGCGCGGACTCCGCCTCTCTCGTGATGGGCTCCCTCACCAGCCGCGGCTCCCTGCACCCGCCCACCTGGCTGGTGGTCACCTGGGGCGTGCTGATGGCCGCCGTGGCCGCCGTCCTGCTGGTCGCCGGCGGCCTCAAATCCCTCCAGACCGCCACCATCCTGGTCGCACTGCCCTTCGTGATCGTGATGCTGCTCCTCTGCTGGGCCTTGGTGAAGGAACTCCGCACCGACCCCGGCGCCGGGCCCGCCCGGCACCACGCCCTGCACGGCATGCGGGACGCCGTCCGCGCCATGGTCGGCGACGCCCTCACCGAACAGGGCCCGGCCCACCACTTCCGGCTCCGCCGCGCCGCCGAATCCCGCAGCCGCGACCGCGAGGACGGCGGCCCGGGCCCGCAGGACGGGGCCGGCTGACCAAGCGGGCTGGGGAGACCGGCCTCAGGGCACCGAGCGAATCCGGCCGACCAGCACCGACCCCGCCAGGGCGAGAGCGCCCGCGAGCGCGTACAGGGCCGTGTACCCACCGAAGTGGGTCACGATCGGGGCGGCGACCGCCGGGGCCAGCACCTGGGGGAGCGCACTGGCGATATTGATGACGCCCAGGTCCCTGCCGCGGTCCTCCGCACTCGGCAGCACGTCCGTGAGCAGGGCGAAGTCCACCGAGGTGTACACGCCGTAGCCCAGGCCGAGGATGAGCGAGGCGACGACCGCGCCGGTCCAGGTCTGCCAGACGGCGAGCAGCAGGGTGGCCGCGGAGATCACCAGCCCCGAGCGGATGACGTAGGACTTGCGGCGGCCACTGCGGTCCGACCGGATTCCGCTGACCACCACCGTGCAGAGCAGGGTCAGCGCGTTGAGCGCGGTCAGGATCAGCACCCCGGTGTCCGGGTCGCCCCCGTAGTGCACGGCCTCGGTCAGGTAGTAGAGCAGGTACATCGTGCTGATGGAGTACGAGAGGTTCATCAGGAACCGGGTCAGCCAGGCCCACGCGAAGTCGGGATGGCGGCGCGGGTCCACCCAGAAGCCGGCCAGGAACGTCCGCCACTGCAACGGCGGCCGGGCGGCGGGGGACAGCGCGGTGTCGCGCCGCATCAGCACGTACGGGACGGCTGCGAGCACCGAGAAGACCGCGCAGGCGAGGTACCCGGCGCCGATTCCGCCTGCTGCCGCGGCCAGTGCCGTTCCCGCCAGTACGCCGCCGACCTGGGAGACGCCGAGCCACCCGCCGACCAAGCCGCGCTGCCGGGGCGGTACCTGGTCGGGGACGGCCGCCGTGAGGGCGGCGAACGCCGCGTTGAGCGCGAGCTGGACCAGGCACCAGCCCGCGATCACGGTGGTGACGTCCGGTGCCCGGGAGAGGACCAGCAGTCCCGCGGCCCCGCCCGCCACTCCGGCGACCACCCAGGGGATGCGGCGGCCCACGGACGCCGTCGTGCGGTCGGAGAGCGCACCGAAGACGGGGTTGGCGACCATGGACACGGCGGCTCCCACACCCGTCACCACGGCGAGGGTGGACGCTTTGTGGTCGGGGGTGAGATGTTCGGCCTGGCGGGCCAGGAGCAGTTGCAGCGGGCCGAACCAGCCGGCCCAGACCCCGAGGTTCGCGAGGGACAGAGCGCCCACCCACCGCCCTGCGACCCGGGCGGAGGCCTCGGCGGTCAACTGCTGCTCTTGATCAGGTCGCGGTACCAGGCGTACGACTCCTTGGGCGTCCGCGCCAGCGTCTCGTAGTCGACGTGGACGAGCCCGAACCGCTGGCGGTAGCCCTCCGCCCACTCGAAGTTGTCGAGGATCGACCAGATGAAGTAGCCGCGGACATCGGCCCCTTCCGCCATCGCCTCGTGCAGGGCCCGTATATGGCCGTCGTGGTAGGCGATCCGGCGCGCGTCGGCGATCCGCCCCGTCGCCGGGTCCGGCTCGTCGGCGTACGAGCAGCCGTTCTCGGTGATGTACAGCGGCGGCAGCCGGTCGCCGTACCGCTCGCGCAGGGTGGCGAGCAGTTCGCGCAGTCCGTCCGGGACCACGGGCCAGCCGAAGTCGGTGAGGTCGCGCCCGGCGATCTGCCGGATCGCGAAGGGGAGATCCGACGGTATCTCGATGCCGCCGAAGGCCGATCCGCCGGCAGCGGCCGGCTGCGGGGCGCCGACCAGCATCGGGTTGTAGTAGTTGATCCCGTACCAGTCCAGCGGGGCCGAGATCGTCTTGAGGTCCTCGGCCACCGGGCCGGGGAGCAGTGAGGCCAGGCCCTCGTCCGGGTAGGCGCCGGTCAGGACGGGATCGGCGAAGAGCCGGTTCGTGAGGGTGTCGTACAACTCGGCGGCCTCCCGGTCGGCCGTGTTCTCGCCGGCCGCCCAGACGGGGCTGTGGGAGGCGGCGATGCCGATCCGGCCGGCTCCGGCGGCACGCAGGGCCTGTACGCCCAGGCCGTGCGCCAGGAGCAGGTGGTGGGCCACGGGCAGGGCGTCGAAGGTGAGGCGTTTGCCGGGGGCGTGCTCGCCGAGGCCGTAGCCGAGCAGGGTGACCTCGGCCGGTTCGTTGATGGTGATCCACATGGGCACGCGGTCGGCGAGGCGCCGCGCGACCACCGACGCGTACTCCGCGAACCGTTCGGCGGTGTCGCGGTTGAGCCAGCCGCCCCGTTCCTCCAGGGCGAGCGGGGTGTCCCAGTGGAAGAGGGTGGGCGCCGGGGCTATACCGCGGGCGCACAGCTCGTCGACGAGCCGGTCGTAGAAGTCCAGCCCCCTTTCGTTGACCCGGCCATGGCCGTCGGGCAGGACGCGGGACCAGGAGACCGAGAACCGGTAGGCGCCGACGCCGAGTTCGGCCATCAGCGCCACGTCCTCGCGGTAACGCCGGTAGTGGTCGGTGGCGACGTCCGCATGCGAGCCGTCCTTGATGCGTCCGGGCTCCCCGGTGAAGGCGTCCCAGGAGGAGGGACCCCGGCCGTCGGCGGTGAGCGATCCCTCGATCTGGAAGGCGGAGGCAGAGACTCCCCAGGTGAAGCCGGGCGGGAACTCGGGTACGGGCGGTACGGGCGCTGACATGCGGACTCGCTTCGCTCGATGGGCGGTACGCACCCCGAAGGGAGCGCGGGGGCGCGGGGGCGCGGTCGGATGCGTTGCTCACGGCACTTTCGGGTTCCCCGGCCCGCCCTGTCAATGGAAAGTGAACAATTCTCAACTTCTGCTCGCCCTGGCTGGCCGACGGGTGTCCGGCCCACCTCGGTAGGGTGGCGGCGTGACCACCACAGACGCCTACGCCACCTACATCGCGAGCCTGCCCCGGGTGCTGGCCGGCGCCGCCGCGCTCTTCCGCGACGCCGACGGGCGGGTCCTGCTCGTGGAACCCAACTACCGCGAAGGCTGGGCCCTCCCCGGCGGCACCATCGAGTCCGATCAGGGCGAGTCCCCGCGCACCGCGGCCCGCCGCGAGAGCGCCGAGGAGATCGGCCTCGACCTTCCGCTCGGCCGCCTGCTCGCCGTCGACTGGGTCCTCGGCACCGCGCGCCCGCCGCTGGTCGCGTACGTCTACGACGGCGGCGTACTCGACGAGGCGCAGCTCGGCTCCATCAAGCTCCAGGAGGAGGAGCTCATCTCCTGGAAGCTCGTCGAGCCCGCCGAACTCACCGCCCACCTCCCCGGATCGCTCGGCCGCCGCATCCAAGAGGCCTACCGGATCCTGGAGTCGGGCGAAGGCACCGCGGAACTGGAGAACGGCAGCCCGGCACCCCGCTGACGGGGGTGCAGCAACACAGCGCGGCAACACAGCGCAGTAACACAGCGCCTACATCGAGCAGGACAGAATCAGATCATGATCACCATGTACGCCTGGCCCAGCACCGCCGATGGGCCCGACGCTCTGCCGATGGTCCACTTCACCACCGAAGAACAGTCGGGCAGCGAAACCACCCCTGACGGACAGCCCGTCTGGCTCTTCGACAGCGCCATCCGGGACGGCGGCTGGGCCCACTTCACCGATTACGACGGCTGGTCCCAGACCGCCCCCGGCTGGCTCGCCGAATACCGCCGCCACGACGACGTCCTGCTGGTCAGCGGCCCGGGCGCCTGCGAGGGCTGGTACCAGGGCACCATCGGCGCCCCCGCCGCATGGATCGCGGCAGCGGCCACCCAGCAGAGCATGGTCATCATGGCCGCCCCCGTCCCCCACCCCTCGATGTACGGCTACGCCGTGGAGATGGGCGTGGCCTTCGCACTCCTCGTCCCGGTGAACGTGGTCTAGCCGGCCCCGGGCCGCCCGGCGGGGGCGGACGCGGTGGGGTCACCCGTCCAGGAGGGTGGTGGGCTGCTGCCTTGTTGGTTCACTCTTGTGAGTTATGGCGCGTTTTGGCGAGGGTCGTTACCGTCGCGTGTATGAACCTCAAGGGAGTGGGCGAAGGCGCAGGGTGTGCATCCGCAGACTGCGTATCGCTGGTCCCGTGAGGGCACTTTGCCGGTGCCGGCCCAGAGGCCGGGACGCGCGTGGTCCTGGTGAATAGCGGCGGCTGCCGATGACTGAGCAGCCGAAGAAGCGGCAGCTGCGCACCATCGAGGTGCCGTTCGTGGCGCTCGGCCCGTCCGGTGTGGCGATACGCGACCGCCTCAAGGGCCTGACCGCCCAGGACGAGACGGTTCTGCGTGGCGTGGGGG
>NZ_JBEOXT010000022.1:0-156057 GCF_040296685.1 Streptomyces sp. NPDC002054 | reverse complement strand
ATCATCTGCTGCGCGATCGCCTTGGCGCTCGTCGGCGCGGCCTGGGCCGGAACCGTGGCGGCCAGCATGGAACCGGCGGCGGCGAGACCGACGACAGTGCCAGCAAAGGTCTTCTTGGAGGTGGCGATGCGGCGGATGACAGAGATGGACACGGATGAGCCTTCCGAAGGGGACAAGGGCAGTCGCGGCATGCCGAAGACATGCGTGAGCCACTCACGCGGTGGAGAGGGGTTCGTCCTGGCGGCGGGTGAGTACCCGTGCCGCCTTGCGACTCATCCAGTTCTACCGACGCCCCGACGGCCTGGCAACGACCCCTCCTACTAGGACTCCTCGCAGGCGGGGACCGACGAACCTCCGGCGGGCCCTCTCGGGCCGTTGAGGGCTACTAGCCCGATTCGTATGTGATGTGGGCCCTATGGGGCGAGTCACCTCAGGGGCGGCCGAATCTCACCGAGCGTTATCGGCGGCTTCCACACCAGCAGGAGGGTCAGGGCATCACGTCGGGGTCGCAGCTGGCCCGGCGCAGCCCGATCGTGCGCAGGGCGCGCATCAGGGCGTCGGAGTCTCCCTCGCGTACGACGTGGACGGCCCCCTCGACCGCGAGGCCGGACATCGCACGGGGCACGCGGGTGGCGGCGGTCCGCAGCACCACTCCGCTCGGCGGGTCCAGGGCACGCACCCCGTGGAACACGCGGAGGGCGTCCGGGTCCGCGTCGAGGCTGTCGAGCCCGGCGGACAGGGACAGGACGGTGATGTCCGGCAGAAGGACACGGGCGTGCGCGAGAGCGACCTCGGGATCATGGGCGTGCGACACAACCTGGAAGTGCGGGTTGCGCTGGATACCTGAGCGCAGCAGCTCCAGCTGCTCGCCGTCCGGCACGCCGACGACCATCACCGTCATCACCGCTCCATCCTGTGGTGCGGCACGCCGCGGGGCGACCCGGGCCACCGTCAGCCGGTCCGGCCGCCTTCCCTACGGGCGCTGCCGGGGCGCTACGGACTCGGCACTGTCGCCCGCGACCCGGCGCCGGACCTGGTCCTCCTGGGCGAGACGCCGCAGCAGCTCGAACACCGGGGCGCAGATCGCGAAGACGATGACCGCCCGCTCGGCCAGAGCCACCGGGTCGTCGAGGCCGGCCGCGCGCTCCAGGTCCAGCCGGGCCACCGACTCGGCCAGCCTCGCGTAGGCGGCGAGCTCGCCCGGGGCGTACTGCGCGTCCAGCCGCCGCAGCTCCTTCAGCGCCGCCGTCAGCCCCTTCACGTGCGGTGATGTGCCGGGCGCCTGCCAGTCCAGAACCGCGAGCAGCTCCGCCACCTCGGCCGCGGCGGTCGCGTCGGCCTCGGCCTCCTCCTCCTGGTCTGCGGCGCGCTGGGCCGTCAGCGGAACCGGCAGGGCGTAGCTGACCGCTCCGAGGGCGCCCTCGGAGCTGCGGGCCTGGTCGACGGCTCCGAGCACCTCACCGGTGGCGGCGATGGACAGCCCGGCGAGCGTGGTCAGTGCCTTGATCAGCCGCAGCCGCTGCGCGTGCTCCTCCCCGTATTCGGCCAAGGTCGCGGCGGTCGCCCGCCCTGCGGGCAGCAGTCCCTGCCGCAGGAAGTACTTGATGCTGGCGACCGGCACGCCGGTCCGCCGGCTGAGCTCCGAGATCTTCATTCGGCTTCCCTGCTGGTCATATGGCCGGTATCCGTCGTCGGCGATTGGACACCACAACAAGATACTGCCACTATCCAGTAGCTGGATACCTTAAGTATCCAGCTACTGGCCAGCTACTGAAACGCAGCCGCACCGGAGAATCGATGCCTCAGCCCACGCCCCCCTCCGTGCTCCGCCGACCCCAGCTGTGGATCGGAACGGGACTCATCGCCGCAGTGGTGTCGATGTTGTTCGCCCTGCTCTACGTCGGTGGCAACGTCAACCCCAAGGGCAACCTGCGCGACCTGCCCGTGGCCCTGGTCAACACCGACAGCGGGGCCGATGCGGGCGGCCGACGCGTCAACCTGGGCGAGCAGGTCGTCTCGGGGATTCAGAAGGCGGCCAAGGGCGACAAGAGCATCGACTGGCAGGTGGTCAGCCGCGAGGAGGCCGACAAGCGGCTGGGCCGGGGCAAGGTCTTCGGCGCCCTCGTCATACCCGAGGACTTCTCCGCCACGGTGACCGGGCTCACCGCCCCGCAGTCCGCGCAGTCCGCGCGCCAGGGCAAGGCCGCCCCGCCGACCCTGACCGTGCTGACCAACCAGGCCGCCGGCAGCATCGGCTCCTCCATGTCCTCCCAGGCCGCCCAGAAGGCCGCCCACGCCGCCTCCGCCCAGCTCGGCCAGGAGCTCCTCAAGCAGGCCGGCTCCCAGAAGACCCCGCTCCCGACGGCTGCCCAGCTCAAGCTGGCCGACCCGGTGACCGTGAAGATCGCCGACGGCCACCCCGTCGGCGACCGCAGCGCCATGGGCCTGAGCGCCTTCTACTACGCGCTGGTCCTGGTCGTCTGCGGCATGCTCGGCGCCAACGTGGTCAACTCCCAGCTCGACACCGCGCTCGGCTACCTGCACGCCGATTACGGTCCCATCCGCAAGCGGGAACCCGTACAGCACACCAGCCGCGTCCGCACCCTGGCCATCGGCATGACGCTCATGCTCGGCCTGTCGCTGGTCATGGGCACCCTGGTCGAGGTCGCCACGGTCGGCATCCTCGACATGGACGCCTCCCACCTCGGCCTGCTGTGGCTCTACTCGGTCGCCACCATCGCGGTCGTCGGCATCGGCAGCCTGGCCCTGTTCGCCGCCTTCGGCACCCCCGGCATGCTGCTGGCCACCATCGTCTTCGTCGCGATGGCCGTCCCCTCCTCCGGCGCCACCGTGCCCGTCCAGGCGCTGCCCGGGTTCTTCCGCGGCCTCGCCGAGTTCGAGCCGCTGCGCCAGATCACCGAGGGGATGCGCTCCCTGCTCTACTACGGAGCCCAGGCCGACGCGGGCCTGACCCGCGCGTGGGTGTCGATGGGTGTCGCCCTGGTCGCCGCGCTGATCTTCGGCTTCGCCATCACCCGCTTCTACGACCACAGGGGGCTGCACCGCATCCCCGGCCCTGACGCCGAAACCGGGACCGGGGCCGCAGTGCCCGCGGAGTCCCCGGAGTCTCCCCAGACCGCGGCACCCACCGCCACGGCCTGAGACCTTCACAAGGCGGACCAGGCCTGCCTCAGCAGCGCCGGGTAGTCCTCGCCGTACGTGACCACGGCCGCGTACACCGCATCCAGGGCCGCCTGGAGCGGGTCGGGGCCGGCGGCGTCGAGGAGAGCGGGAAGGGCCATGTGCGGCTGGGACATCCGCAGGGGTGGGGGCGGTGGGGCGGCCGGTCCCGGTGACATGTGCAGGACCGCGTACGCGGCGGCGGGGCCCACGAACCATTGCTCGGCCGGCGGCGTCCGCTCGGGCTCCGGTATGGGTGCCAGGGGCGGGCGGTCCGGGGGAACGGCCTCGCCGACCGACCGGTCCGGGACACGTGGGTCTGCTTCGAGGGCCTGCCAGGCGTGTTGCGCGTCATGGAGGGGTGGCGGCAACGGGCGTCCGTCGGCCAGGGCGGCAAGTCCCGCGGCGATCCAGTCGAGTGCGGCCAGCCCGGCCGCTTCGCAGGCGCGGTGCGCCGCCAGTACGGCCACCGCGCGTTGGATCTCCGGGCCGGCGGCGTCGATGGCGTGGGCGAGGGCCGGATCGAATTGAAGCACACCGCTCACGTTGCCGCCGACGCTGCGCAGGGCCGGGCTCGGCAGCTGCCCGCCCCACTGCCACCGTTCGTACGCGAGCTCCCTCTCGCGCTCGGCCTGTTCCCGGGCCTGGCGGGCGAGGCGTTCGGCTTCCGCCCGTTCGGCCGGGGTGGGCGGGGGCGGGAGCCGGCGGGCGTAGTCGTGACAGCAGGCAGCGATGTCCGAGGTCTGCCGCAGCAGGTGGTCCGGGGCGGGCGGGGCGGGCCAGAACTGCAGCAGGTAGCAGTCCAGCTGGGGTTCGCCGTCGAGACGGGTGTCCTCCTCGCGGGCCTCGTCCATGCCCTGGGCGCAGTAGCGCACCCGGTAGTCGGTCTCCTCCAGGTCCAGGTCCCAGGTGGCCTCGCCCGCCCACTGCACGAGCGAGCTGCTCTCCGACAGCGGGCGGAAGGACACCTCCACGATCTCCTCCCACATCGTGTCCAGGGGCGGGGCCTGGTCATGGACCTCGACGGTGAAACCGACGTTGCCCGTGTGGAGGCCGGTCGTCAACCACAGCGTGCCGGGGATGGCCGCCCCACACAGGCCGGTGCTCTGACCCGCGAACGCCTCCGTGAGATCCGGGCCCCGGCCGTCCGGATCGCTCTCGACGTAGATCTGGCCGTAGTGGACGTGGACGTTGCCCCCGACCGGTGTGCGCACGACTGCCACGACTCCCCCTTGTCCGCCGTTGCCCGGCTACCGCCGGGGCAGGTCATAGCGACAGGTTAGGGAACACCACTGTCAGGATGCGTTCGGTGCGTCGGCTGCGGGCCGTGAGGAGACCAAGGCGCCGATCTTGTCGATGCGGTGCTCGGGATTGCCGCGGTCGTCGCGCCAGAAATTGCCGGAGGCGTTGTCCTCGGGCGTGGCACAGGTGGAGATCGTGATCATCGCCTTGGTGGGCTTCTTCCCCGGCTCGCCCGGGACCGCGGCCCGCTGCTCGGCCAGGGAGCGCTTCGACCGGAAAGAGGTCTTCCTGGTCTCGGTGATCCGGTACTCGTGCACCATGCCGCCTGCCGTGACGAAGACGGGGTCGCCGGTGTTCAGGGCCGGAAGGTCGCGCAGGGGCCCACCTGCGGAGAGCCGGTGCGCCGTGACCAGGTAGTTGCCGATCTCTCCGGGGCCGACGCCGCCCTCGTCGCCGTACGGGCTGGCGGCGAAGCCCTTGTTCTGGATCCGTGTGCCGGCCCAGTCGTCGGAGGTGCCCTCGTACGGGACGACGCTCAGGTCGTCCAGGCCGATCCTGGGGATGGCGATGGCTGTGGCTATGGGGGGCGCGGGGGTCAGAGCCGTGGCGACGACCGAGGGTGAGGCGGTCGGGGACACAGCGCTCGGGGTGGTCACTGTCTTCGTGGAGAAGCCCGCGGCGGAGTCGGCCGCGGGCTTGCCGTCGCTGCTCGCCGCGCCGGCCCCGGAAGAGCAGCCGACCAGCGCGGCCAAGACGGCGGCGGCGAGCGCGGCGGGGACGATTCGGTGACTCGGCATGGCATTCCAGGTCGATGGTCGGCGGTCACACCCGGCTCGGCCTGGGGTCGGCACCTATCGGGCAAAAGGATGGTAGTCGGCTCATCGGTTTTATAGAAGGGTTACTCCGCGTGAGGTCGACCATGGCGCCGCGGGTCCCACTTCGGCGCCTCCGTCAGGGCTGCAGCCGCACGTCCGGTTCTGTCGGGCCGCCGGACGTCAGGCAGGGCGTCAGGCGCGGCAGCGCAGCATTTCCAGTGGCGGGTTGGCGTGGAAGTCCGCCCAGAAGTCCGCGCCGAACGCGCGCACGCCGGCCTCCGACACCGTCAGCGGGACCCAGGTCACCTCACTGAATCCGGCCGCCTGCAGGCTCTTCTCGTAGACCTCGCGGCGCGGGCGGTTGGCGACGAAGGAGACCGGCGGGTCGAGCAGCGCCGTGGTCCGGACCTGCGGCCCGGTCTCGACCTCCTCGCCGGTGAGCTCGGAGCGGAACCCGTACTTCTCCGGGGTCGGCCCGTCGAAGCGGAATTCGGGCGACTGGTTGAGCACGAAGAGCTCGCCACCGAGCTTCAGGCTCCGGTGCGCGTTGCGGCACATACGCTCCGTGGTGGCGATGTCCTCCGCGTAGTTGAGCAGCTGGACCGCCAGGGTGATGTCGAAGCGCCGGTCGAGGGGGCGCAGTTCGGCCGCGTCACCGACCTCGTAGTGCACACCCAGCGGGGCGTGTCGCTCCAATTGCTGTGCCACGGCGACCATTTCACCGGAGATGTCGATTCCGAGCACGTCCGCGGCGCCGCGCCGCTTGAACTCCCTGCTGTAGAAGCCGGTGCCGGAGGCCAGGTCGAGAACCGACTTGCTGTGCACGTCCCCGACCATGGCCAGGAAGCTGGGCACCACTGCGTACTGCTCCAGCGGCAGGGCCTTGAACCCCTCGTACGCCTCGCCGATCTCGTCGTACTGCTGCTGCGCGCTCATGACGATGTCCTCCCCGTTGTGGCATGCACTTGGCCACGGCCCCCCATCCCCGGGGCACGCCGCGGCTTCTGACTGGCAGTCTCTACGGACCCCGACAGACCGTCGTACTGGCAGAAGCCACAAAGATCCGGGCATCGTCCCGGCATCGTGTACGGCGGACGGCGGACGGCGGGCGTACGGAATCGGCCGCGGGGGCGCCGGTCCGGCGCTCCGAGCGGGCCCGCAGGCCGAGTAGGCCGAGTCAGGTGTAAATCGCTGGCGTGGCATGCAGGCGCAGTGGATGATCCGCAGGGTCCGGGGGCGCCGCGAGCCCTCTTTGCCATCGGCGTGTTGCGCTTCGCCGCGCCGCGACCGGTACTCGGGTGGAGCGGGGTGCGGGAAGCCGTCTCGTACGGTCCGCCGCCCCCGCAGGGGCGGTCATTTCGGCATGGACGCGCTGTCGCAGGACGCGGCGGGCGACGACTGGCTGACGGTCAATGTCTGGTCGCCCGAACCCGACCCGGGCGCGGGGCTGCCGGTGATGGTGTGGATCCAGGGCGGCGCCTACGTGATCGGGATGTCCGGCCTGCCGGAGTACGACGGCGGCCAGCTCGCGCGGGAAGGTGGCGTCGTCGTGGTGACGTTCAACTATCGCGTGGGTATCGAGGGCTTGGCGACCCTGACCTGGTCATGGTCTTCGGCCAGTCGGCGGGTGGCGGATCGGTCGCCGCGCTGCTGTCGATGGAACGTGCGGCCGGGCTCTTCCGGCGGGCCGTCGCGCAGAGTGTGCAGGGTACGTTCTTCTCGCCGGAGCTTGCCGCGGACATCGCTGCTGCCTGCGCCGCCGAGCTGGGGCTGCGGCCCACGGTGGCCGACCTGGCCGGCGTTGCTCCGCACCAACTGTCCGCTGCCGGTGACGCGGTCGGCGCCACGATGGACCGGTGGGCGGAACGGTGGGGCCGGCCTGCGCACCGAACGATCCCTTTCTCACCTGTCGTCGACGGCGATGTCCTGGCCGTCACACCGTGGCAGGCGTTGGCCGACGGCGCCGGCCGTGGCGTCGAACTGCTCGTCGGCCACACCCGCGAGGAGCAGCGCCTGTTCACCGCGATCAACGGTCTGCTCGGCGAGGTGAGCGAGGAGCAGGCGGCGGCTGCCCTCGAGGTCTTCGCCCCCGGCCCGGACGGCGCGCGCCGCTATCGCGACAGCTTCCCGGCGGCGGGGCCGGACGAGCTGTACGAACTGGTTCATTCCGACTGGCTGTTCCGGATGCCCTCGCTCCACCTCGCCGAGGCGCAGACGGCTGCCGGTGGCCGCGTGCATGTCTACGAGCTGGCCTGGCCCGCTCCGGGTATGGGCGGTGCTTTCGGCGCCTGCCACGGCCTCGACGTACCGCTCGTTTTCGGCAACCTGAACCGCGGCCAGCCTGCCGTGCTGATCGGTGAGGCGCCCTCCGCGGAGGCAGAGGCCCTGTCCGCCCGGATGCGCGCCGCATGGACGTCGTACGCCGCGCACGGCGACCCCGGCTGGCCGGCGTACGACAGCGATCAACGGCTCGTTCAGCTCTTCGACAACCGGCCGGCTGTCACTGCCTACCCGGAAGAGCCCTCCCGGCTGATCTGGCAGGACCACTCCTTCCCCGCGCTGCCGGTGATCAGCCGGTAGCACCAACCGCCGCTGTCGCCCGAGGGATACTGGGGCGCGGCTGGTCCGAGGATCATCCGCCCATCAGTCCCCTCCCGCGAGGAGCACCACCCGCATGTCGATACCCCCGCAGCCGCCTTCGTCCCCACAGCCGTACCCACAGTCGGGGCCTTACGGTCAGCCGGGGCCGTACCCACAGCCGGGGCCGTACGGTCAGCCCGGTCCGCAGGGCTGGTACCCGCAGCCGCAGAAGACCAATGCGCTGGCCGTCGTGGCGTTCGTGATGTCGATCGTCTGCGCGATACCGACAATCCCGCTGGTCCTCGGCCTCATCGCCCTCTCCCAGATCCGCAAGAACGGCGACAGTGGCAAGGGCCTGGCCATCGCGGCCGTCGTCATCCACAGCCTGACCATCGCGTTCTACGTGGTCATCGTGATCCTCGGGCTGTCCGGCGCGTTGGACGACGACTCGCCGCCGCGGCGTGACAGCAGCCTTCAGGTCACCGCGCCGGGCTCCAGCGACGTGGAGGACATCCGAAAGGGAGACTGCTTCAACACCGAGGACGATCTGGCCAAGACCCAGGAGGGGGACAACACCCAGGCTCGCTCCTCGGTGCGGACCGTGCCCTGCCACCAGCCCCACGAGGGCGAGGCGTACGCCGTCTTCAATCTGAAGGACGGCGCCTACCCCGGCAAGGACAAGGTCGTCGCGATCGCCGAGGAGAAGTGCGGCGGAACGGCGTTGACCGACTACGCGGGTGACGCCGCACGGCTGCCGAAGACGCTGCAGGTGTTCTATTACTACCCGCAGTCCTCCAGCTGGAGCCTCGGCGACCGCGAGGTCACCTGCTTCGTGGGCAACGCCAGCGGCACAAGCACCGGTTCCGTCCGCGCGACCGGTTCCTGAAACCCCCGGCGCTCACCCGTCCGTCACTGGTGCGCGGTCGCGGTCACACGTCCCAGGTGACCGGGAGGCTCTTCACCCCGTAGATGTCGGCGGTCTCCGGGCGCAGGCCGACCTCTTCGGCCGGTACGGCCAGGCGCAGCGTGGGGAAGCGGTTGAGCAGCGCGGAGAAGGCGACCCGCATCTCGACGCGGGCGAGCTGCTGGCCCAGGCACAGGTGGGTTCCGTGGCCGAAGGCCAGGTGTCCGCCGTCCTGCCGGCGGAGGTCGAGCGCGTGGGGCTCGGCGAAGCGCTCGGGGTCGCGGTTGGCGGTGTTGTACGACAGCACGACCGTCGTGCCGGCCTTGATGGTCTGGCCGCCCAGCTCTACGTCCACCAGCGCCGTCCTCATGAAGGTCTTGGCGACGCTCAGGTACCGCAGCAGTTCCTCCACGGCCTGGTCGGCGAGGGCGGGATCGGCGCGCAGCGCGGCCAGTTGGGCCGGGTTCTGCAGCAGGGCGAAGGTGCCGAGGGAAAGCATGTTCGCGGTGGTGTCGAATCCGGCCGCCAGCAGGCTCAGGCTGATCCCCTTCAGCTCCCGGACTGACGCTCCGTCGGCAGCGTGGTGACGGTGTGGAGGGACTCGCGCATGGCCATTCCTCATCTCGCGACATTGCGCCGAGATCGCCAGGCGGCTCAACCGGCCGACCTCGAAGATCAGCCGGGAGGTCGGGCGCAACGGCGGCCCCAGCGGCTACCGGCCCCAGCTGGCGCGCCAGGCGACGGTCCAGCGGGCGCGGCGTGGCACACCGGCACCCCCGCGCGCGGCCGGGCCGTCGGGCTGCTGACGGGTCAGCCGGGGGCGGCTACAGCGGCCGTACGTACCCGATCCAGGTGTGCCGGGTGCGGAAGCCGCAGCGCTCGTACAGGCCCAGGGCGCCGGTGGCGTTGGCGCTGTCCACGTTCAGGCCGGCTCTGCGATAGCCCTGCTCCTGGCCGACCCGCAGGCAGGTGGTGAGCAGCGCGGTGGCCACGCCGGTGCCGCGCCAGGCCGGCCGGGTGCCGAGCCTGTCGATCCAGCATTCCCGGATGCCGGTCATCGCGGTCTCGGCGTCGTACTCGTGGCTGATGAGATAGCCGGCGACCTCGTCCCCGTCCAGTGCCAGGAACGACACCTCAGGCCGGAACGACCGGGCGCCGGTGCACCCGTGGCGCCACCGGTCCGGGGTGGTCGGGGTGTGACCCCAGTTGTCGAGGAACGCTTCGTTGTGCGCCAGCCGGGTCGCATCGTCGTACGCCTCGGTGAAGGGTACGACGCGCAGCCCGTCCGCCGGGGTCGTCTCCGGGGGCGAGTCGCCGTCCAGCGGCCGGCGCATGTCGAAGAACCAGCGCCGCGCCTCGAACCCGGCTCCCTGGTACAGGCCGCGTTGGGCGGTGTTCGGTGCGTGGAGTTGGATGTGTGCCTCGCCCGACAGGTCCGGAAACTGCTCACGGTGCCGCTGTGTCGCCCGGGTCACCAGCCAGTTCACCAGGTCGGTGCCCACGCCTCGGCCGCGCGCGTCGGGTCGCACCGCCCCCTCGACGTGCACCAGGTGCACGCCGGCCGCGTCGGGCAGCCCCATCACCTTGGCGTAACCGATCAGCTCGCCACCGGACCACACCCCCACCGAGTCGTGGGTCAGTTCTGTGTGTGGGCCGCCCAGTTCCTCGGCGAGGTCCTCGGCGTCGTAGTGCTCGTCGGTGCCGTCGGTCGCCTCCACCGCAGCGAACAACTCGGCCAGGGCCGGGGCGTCGCCCAGCGCAAGTGGCCGCCAGACCGGCGTCGCATGCATGGACGGCACGATACAGCCGCGACCACCGGAGACTGCGTACAAGCATCAATGTCAGTGGTGGGTGAGACGGTAGGAGCATCCAGTCGGAAACAGGGGGAGCCATCATGTCCGGAAGCCAGAACTACATCAACCACGTTGCTCTTGTGTTGGATGCCAGTTCGTCCATGTCGCACCTGAGCAGCAAGGTCGTCGAAGTCGCCGACCAGCAGATTGCCTACCTGGCCCGCCGATCGGAGGAACTGGACCAGGAGACCCGTGTCACGGTGTACGTCTTCGCCGACAAGGTGGAGTGCGTCATCTATGACAAGGACGTGCTGCGGATGCCGTCGCTGAAGCAGCTGTACCGGGTCGGTGGAATGACGGCTCTGCTGGCAGCCTCGCTGAAGTCGCAGCGGGAGCTGGCGCAGACGGCTCAGCTGTATGGCGACCACAGCTTCCTGACGTTCGTCCTGACCGACGGGCAGGAGAACGCAAGTCACCGCTGTCCGGATGCTCCCACCAAGAACCAGCGCAAACTGGTGCAGGCCGTGGCCGAGATGATCGAGACACAGGAGGACAACTGGACGCTGGCCGTCCTGGTGCCGGACCAGATGGGCAAGCGCGAGGCCATGCAGTGCGGTTTCCCGAAGGAGAACATCGCCATCTGGGACGCCACGAGCACCCAGGGCCTGGAGGAGGCCGGGCAGGTCATCCAGCAGGCCACCGAGAAGTTCATGGTAGGCCGCACCAAGGGCATCCGGGGATCGCGGGCAGTGTTCTCCACGGGCGCGGAGGCGGTCAACAAGGACACCATCAAGGCGGCCGGACTCACCCCGGCGAATCCGTCGGAGTACCAGCTGATACCGGTGGCTCGTGACGCGGCGATCCGGGAGTGGGTCGTCGAATCCGGGCACACCTACCGCACCGGTGGTGCGTTCTACCAGCTGAGCAAGCCGGAGAAGATCCAGGCGCGGAAGCAGATTGCGGTGCTGGAGAAGAAGACGGACCAGGTGTACACGGGGCCGGAAGCCCGGGCCCTGCTCGGCCTGCCGGCCAGTGAAGTCCGCGTCAAGCCGGACCACAACGACGACTTCACGATCTTCGTTCAGAGCACCAGTGTGAACCGGAAGCTCGTACCGAACACGCGGCTACTGCTCATGATCTGACAGCCAGCGCAGTGCGCCCGTGCCGAGGCCGACCGTGGCGCGAGGGCGCATGGGCCCGTCGCCTCGGCGGGAGAGCAGTACCACCTCGTACACCTGCGCCGACATGCTGCTCAGGCGGGCCGCGCACTCTGCGGTCAGGTTTCGCGGGTCGCGCGTACGCCCCAGTGACAGGTGCGGAGTGAAGCGCGGGAAGCGTCCGCCGCAGCGCGGGAAGGGCTCTGCCAGGTCGCGCTGGAGGGCCGTCCAGGGGCTCAGGCCGGCCGCGGCGGGGTCGAGCCACACGGTGGAGTACGCGTGATGGCGGAAGGAGTGCACTCCGCTGAGGCGTACGTCGAACGGCTCGGTCTCGGCGGCTGCGGTGGCGAGCAGCGGAGCGGCGGCCGGGAAGTCGGACTCCGGTACGAAGCCGAAGATCAGGTTGACGTGGGGCGGCCAGCGGCGGATCTGCGGGTCGTGTTCGGCCCGGATGCTCTGGATGGGGGGCCACAAGTGGGGCGGAGGCATCCACACGACGGCCGTGCGTGGTGTGGGAGCGACGTCGAGGAACAACCCTGCGGCGCCGCTCCCTCCCTCTGCGGTCGGATCCATGCTCACCAGGCCATGATGGCCTGCCGGTCAGTCGGTGAGGTACGCGCGGAGGACGGTGACCTCGGATGTGTTGCCCGCGGTGTCGACCGCCGTGCCGCGCAGCGAGACGTGGCCGCCCGCCGGCGGGTTCTGGACGGTGACCGCGCCGTCCTGGACCGGCAGGGTCTTCCAGGTGTAGCCGTCGTCGTAGGAGACGGACACCGTCAGGGACTTCAGGCCCTGGCCGGCCGCCGGGCCCTGCACAGTGACCGGCACGCGGAGCGGGTGTCCCCCGTTGACGGTGCCTTCCGCGCGGATGTCCGGGGTGAACCGGACGACCGAGGCGGGGAGCCGGGTCGGGGTGCCGGACTGGGTGGTGCCGGAGCGGAACCACCAGGTCGCGGTAGGTGACCTTGCGGGTCTCGGGGGTGTCGTCCTCGTGCGGCCACTACCCGCCGGTGAAGGTCAGCGAGAGGGGTTCGGCGACCACCGACTGGGTGAGCGCGTTGTCGACCGCGATCCGGCCGCTGCCCTGCTGGAAGGGGCTGTACCAGCCGGGCTCGGCGGAGCCGATGAGGGCCCCCTTGAGCTGGGCCCCGGTCCACGTCGGGTGCTGCTGCTTGAGCAGGGCGGCGGCGCCGGCGGCGTGCGGGGTCGCCCTGGAGGTGCCAATCAATGATGAATCTGCAACAAGTCGTACCGCTCCCCGCCGGCCTACAGGCCTGGGCGAATCACCAGGCCTGCAGGGGCAGACTGCGGGCATGGCTACCTTGAACGGGTCCCCCGTCGGCCTCGCCGACATGCAGGCCCTGGCGCTCACCAACTACGGGCACTTCACCACCATGGTCGTGGAGGACGGCGCGGTACGGGGGCTCGCGCTCCACCTCGACCGGCTGGTCGGTGACTGCCGGACGGTGTTCGGCGCGGAGCTGGATCCCGCGTGGGTGCGGGAGTGTGTACGGCGGGAGGTGGGCGAGCGCGCCGGACGGTGCACCGCCCGCGTCACGGTGTTCGACCCCGGGCTGGAGCTGGCGGCCCCGGACCGGGAGGCCCGGCCCGGCGTACTGGTGACCACGCGGCCCGCGGGCGTGGCCGCAGGCCCGCTGCGGGTGCAGCGGCTCACCTACCACCGTGACGCGCCGGCGGTGAAGCATGTGGCGCTCTTCGGGCAGCTGCAGCTGCGGCGTGCGGCCCGGCTCGCCGGGTTCGACGATGTGCTGTTCACCGGTGCCGACGGGCTGGTTTCCGAAGGCTGCACCTGGAACATGGGTTTTGTGGACGCGGCCGGGACCGTGGTGTGGCCGGAGGCCGACGTCCTGCAGGGGGTCACCATGCGGCTGCTCCGGTTGGCCCACGGTCGGCATGTCACCGCTCCCATGACGGACGGCCTGCTGCGGTCGATGCGGGCCGCGTTCGCCACGAACACGGCCATCGGTGTGCGGTCGGTGGCATCGGTGGACGATGTCGTCTTCCGCACCGACGACCCGGTGGTCACCGCTCTGCGGGAGGCGTACGCGACCGTTCCGCCGGAACGGCTGTAGGAGCGTCGTCCGGCCGCCGGCCCTACGAGTTTCACTAGCCCGGCATCCGTAGCCTCAAACCCTGCTGACCTGGTGAGAGGTGGTGTCATGGCGTCGGTCGAGCGAACGGGCGCGCACGGGCTGCTGGACTGGGTGTGTGATCTGCACGCGCTGAACTCCGTCCTGGCGTCGGGACCCGGGCCCGAGCCGGAGCCCGAGCCGGCGGCGGACAGCCAGCAGTGGGCCACCCAGCTGGTCGCCGTCTGGTCCCGGTTGGCCACTCCGGTGGCCTCCCGTCCCGAGACGGGTTCGGTGTGATCGAGCGCGTTCTCCCCCGGTCCGCGGTGGGCGTCGATGCCTTCGGTGATCTGCCGCAGGCGTCCCTGCACCCCCTGGAGGCTCTGGTCGTGCGGCATGCGGTCGGCGCCCGTCGAAGGGAGTTCGCCACCGGGCGGTGGTGTGCGAAGCAGGCGCTTGCCCAACTGCGCGTCCCGGAGGCGCCGTTGCTGCCCGGCCCGCACCACGCCCCCCGCTGGCCGGAGGGTGTGCTCGGGAGCATCACGCACTGTGCCGGGTACCGGGCTGCCGCCGTGGCGCGCAGCTCGGACCTGCTCATGCTCAGTGTGGACGCGGAGCCCCATGCTCCGTTGCCTGAGGGGGTGTTGGAGAGCATCGCACTGCCCGTGGAGCTGGCGATGGTGCGCGAGTTGGGCATCGTCTCGCCGGGCGTCCACTGGGACCGCCTGTTGTTCAGTCTGAAGGAGACCGTCTACAAGGCCTGGTATCCGGCGACTCGCCGTCGGCTCGAATTCGAGGACGCGCGGATCACGGTCGACGTGTCGGCAGGGGCGTTCTCCGCGCGGGTCCTGGTGCCCTCGCCGTTGCGGCGGTACGGCCGGCCGCTCGACCGGCTGAGCGGCCGGTGGCTGGTCAGCGGTGGCCTCGTGGTGGCCGCCCTCGCGGTTCCCGCCGAGGGCACGACGGCCGGGGCGGCCGGTGGGGCTAGGGCGGCCGGTGGCGCCGGTGCGGCCGGGCCCGTCTCCCCGGCCGCGCCCGGGCACGCCCCGGTCCCGGCTACTTGATGAAGTCCTCGACGACCTTCGGCGGCCACACACCGACCTTGAGCACGCCCATCGAGTAGGCGCGCGAGACCAGCGCCGCCCGGTTGGGTACCCGCAGCTTCCGGAACAGGCAGGTCACGTGGTACTCGACGCCCTGTCGGCTCAGGTAGAGCCGGGCGGCGAGCGGAACGGTCGACACTCCGGCGGCTATGCCTTCGAGTATCCGGGCGTCGATCTCGCTCAGGATTTTCTTCCGGCTGGGCACGACCTCGCCGTCCACCGGCTCGTCGCCGGAGGCCATCATCACCCAGATCGCCGACACGTCGGGGGTGCTGCTGCGCACGGCGCAGGCCGAGAGGGAGGCCGTGAACGCCCGGCCGTCGGGCCCGACGGCGAGCACCTCACTGGTGAAGCGGTCCCGCTTGCCTTCGGTGAGTCCGGCGAACTTCCGCAGCAGCGGCTGCTGGACGCTGGGGTGCACCAGGTCGGCGAACGGTCTGCCGCAGGGCTGCGTCGTGTCCCCGCCGAACCGGCCGAAGAACTCCTGGTTCGCCTGCTGCACGGTCAGGCTCCGGTCGAGACAGGCCATGGTGAGACCCGGCTGACTGAACAGCGGGTGTTCCTCGGCCGGGCTCGCCGGATCGGCGGCGAGGTCCTGGACCATGCTCTGCGCCAGGTCCACCAGCGCGGGTGCGGAAGTCGCCATGGAATATCTCTGTCCTTTCATGGCGTGAGGTAGTGCGAACGGCTGCTGTGAGCCCCCGTGAGCCCAGCCGGTGCTTTTACGCGAGGTGCGTTATCCGGACCGGACTCCGCGGTGAACAGTAGGTAGTCGACTTCACGCCGGTCAACGCCGGAGGGCCGCTTGAGGCCAACACCGTGGTGATCGGATCCAAGGGTTCGGTCCGGCTCTTCCGCTTCGGTGGTTCGGTACGGTGCGGTCGGACTCCGTCGCAGGTCAAGCTGGTAAATGGGACTTGATGAGGCGTTGACGGGCGAGTTCGGGCGGGCCACCGAAGGGACCGCCCCGGACACCGAACCATCACCCCTCCACCGAAGTGATGCGGGTGCGGTCAGGAGCCCGCGGATATCTTCCGCGCCCCGCCCAGCAGGGCCGCGAGTTGCGGCCGTCCGGATATCCCGAGTTTCCGATAAGAATTCGTCAAATGTTTTTCGACCACCCGGGATCCGACACCGAGTTCCGTCGCGATCTCCTGGTTGGTGAGGCCGCTGCCGGCCAGCGCCGCGACCCGGGACTCGGTGGGGGTCAGGGCCGGTTCGGGCGGGGTGCCGGCCGGCCCGGGTGAGCCCGGCAGGTCCCGCTCGGCCTTCCAGGGCACACCGCAGGCGAGGGCGAGCGCCGTCGACTCGCGCAGCAGCTCCCGCGCCTCGGCGCCGTCGCGTACCGCGCGGGCCAGTGCGCGCAGCGCCCGGGCCAGTTCGAGCTCGTTGGCCGAGCCGCGCAGGACATCCACCGCGTCGCGCAGCAGGGCCGTGCCCTCGCTGTCGCCGCGGAGCCGGCCGCGCAGCCGCTGCGCGCGCCCGATCGCGACCGGCGCACCCCAGATCCGGGCCTGCGCGTACTCCTCCTCGGCGAGCGCCCGGGCGGACTCGAGGTCGCCGCTGCGGTGCAGCAGGCGGATCGCCCAGGGCCGCCACGGGACCAGCACGGGATTGCGCCAGCCGGAAGCCTCCAGTTGGCGGCCACAGGCGAGCACGGTGTCCAGGGCCTGGTCCAGTTCGCCGCGCTGGGCCTCCACCTGTGCCTCCGTCAGCCGCAGCATGGTGGTGGAGGCCAGGTTCCCGGCCGTCCGCTGCCCGCTGGCCTCGGCCCTCACCCGCTCGCCGAGCACCGGGTCCCTGGCCTCCAGGGCAACGGCGGCCAGCACGGCAACGGCCATCGCAGCGCCGTCCGGACAGCCGTCCGCGGCCTGCTCGAAGGCCCGCTCGGCGTGCTCGCGGGCGTGTGCCAGCCGGCCGCGGGCCAGCAGGACCATGGCCAGTTCGACCTGGGCCAAGGGCTCCGGCCCGTCTCCGGCCCGGCGCCGGTGCTGTTCGCGGGCCTCCAGCCAGCCGGCGAGGGCGTCCACGTCGTCCGAGCCGGTGAACACCGGTGCCAGCAGCGGCAGGACGGACGGGGACCCGGGCCCGGTGGCCGGCACCCTCCGAAGGATCCGCTCGGCCTGCCGTACCACTTCGTACGCGGGCAGCCGGCCGCTGAGCGTGGCCGCGTGCAGGAGTACGGCGAGCAGCTCGCGTTCGGCTCCGGAGCAGACGGCCGGAGCTTCGGGCCGCTCGCGCAGCCAGCGTACGGAGCGGGCGAGTTCGGCGGGGTCCTGGCGGGCGCTGTGGCTCAGTCGGGCCTCCAGCCGCAGGGCCAGGTCGCGGGCGGATCCGGCCAGCCGTTCCGGGGATCCGAGGTCGGCGGCGGCCTGTCGGAGGATGTCCAGGGCAGCCGGGCTGACGGTGGAGACGAAGCCCGGTGAGATGCGCAGCGCGGCTGCGGCCCGGTCGTGCGGCGTGTCCAGCAGGGCGATCGCCTGGGCGGTGTGGCGTTCGCAGGCGGCGCTGTCGTAGGCGCTCTCCGCTCCCGCCAGGTCGATCAGCAGGCGTGCGCGGTCCTCGCCTTGTTCGGTGCTGTCGAGCAGGGCACGGCGGAGGAATCGGGCTGCCTCCTGGGGGGCGCCCCGGCGCAGGGCTGCGTCCGCCGCGGTGCGCAGGACGGCCGCGGACCAGCCGTTGCCCGGGGTGGCGGCGGCCATGAGCTGGGCCGCGACCTCTTCGGAGGAGTGCCCGGCTTCGTACAGCAGGCCGGCGGCCCGTTCGTGCCAACTGCCTCGCTCGGCCATGGTCATGGCCGTTTCGACCGCGTCCTGGACCACCGGGTGGACGAATCCCGGGACGTCTTCGGCCGTGAGCAGTCCGAGCCGGTTAAGGACGCGGAGGGCTCCGGATGCTCCGATCGTGTCGAGGCGGGCCAGCCGGGCGGCGAGTCCGGGAGTGCCCTGCTCGCCGAGGATGGCCATTGCGGCGGCCAGGTCGCGGACCGGCTGGGGCTGCGTGCTGAGGCAGCCGGCGAGTCGTTCGCGCAGCGGCGCGGGCCGCAGCGTGCCGGCGGTCGCGGCGTGTGCGGCGGTGGGCCGCAGCCCGGCGTCGTCCAGGGCCGACAGGACGGAGCTCAGGAACATCGGGTTGCCGCCGGACGCCTGGTGGCAGGCCCGGACGAACTCCTCCTCTCCGCTCTCGTCGAACTGTTTGCGGATCAGGCGTGCGGTCGCGGCCGGTGACAGCGGGGCCGGGCGCATGACCTGGGTGGCGGCATCGGTCACCTCGCACACCAGCGGGTGGCGGGCGCGCGGGTCGCCGTCGCGCAGGGTGCACACCAGGACGGCTCGGAGTCCCTGCGGGCGGCCCGCGAGGTAGGCCAGGCAGCGCAGCGACCAGGTGTCGGCCCACTGGAGGTCGTCGACGAGCATCAGCAGGGGCCGTTCGCGGCCGAGCCGGGCCAGCATCTCGCGCAGCTCCGGCAGGATCGCGTCGAGGGGTGCCGCCGGGTCGTCCGCAGCGGCCGGCAGGAGGTCTTCGGCCTCTGCGGCCGGGGTGTCCTCGCCGATCGGGACGTCGGCCGCTCCCCCACCCGGTGCGGCGAGGGGCAGGCTGTCGAAGAACTGGCGTACGACACCGTAGGCGAAGTCCTGTTCCATGACGGCCGCGTTGGCCCGCATGACGCACACGTCCTGGTCGGCGAAGCGGGCCGGCAGCTCTCGCAGCCAGGCGGATCTGCCGATGCCGAGGGGCCCGGCGAGCAGCAGGAGTGAGGACCTCCCGTCGGCCGCCGCATGCAGGGCGTCCTGCACCAACGCCGTCTCGGATGTCCGTTCGAGCAGCATCGGCTCAGTGTCCTTCCATGTCGCGCACGAGGGCGCGGAGTTCTTCCCGGCTGCTGATCCGCAGTTTGCGGTAGACCCGGCTCAGCCGGAGTTCCACGGCGCGTCGTGACAGGGACAGCAGTTCGGAGATCTGGGTGTTGCTGTGCCCGTGGGCGGCGAGTGTCGCCGTACGGGCTTCCGGCGGGGACAGCTCGGCCCATGCGGGGGGCCGGGCGGCGTCGGGGTCCCGCCCGGGTGCGAGTTCCGCCGCGAGCCGCCGGGCGCGCTGGGCCATCGGGCCGCCCGGGTGGGTGAGGGTGAGCACCTTGAGTTCGGCGACGGCCGCGGCGGCGGCCTGCCGGCTGCCGCCCGCGGCGAGTTCCGCGGCGGCGAGGTCGGCGAGCGCGCGCTGGTAGCCGGGGCCGGCCGGGCCTCGGCCGAGCAGGTCTGCCGCGTACCGGGCGCGGGCCGGATCGTCGTGGGCGGGGGCCGGTCCGGCGTTCAGTTCGGCCCATCCGACCGGGCCGACCGCACCCCATCGACGGGCCAGCCGCAGCTCCTCGGAGCCCAGCCGGTGCGCCTCCGCCTCCTGCCCGGTCGAGCGAAGCACCCTGGCCGCTGCCGAACGCCAGGGCAGCAGCGCGGGGTTGAGGTGGTTTCGGTGCAGGAGCAGACGGCCGCACTCCCGCAGCAGGTCCACGGCCTCGACGGCGTCGTGGCCGGCGGCGGCCACCATGGCCCGGGCGAAGAGGAGGTGCGGCCAGTACGGGCTGTGGTGGGCGGCGTCGGGTGCCGGTTCCGCGGCGAGTGTCCCGGCCCGTACGGTGTCCCCGCGTTCGAGGTCGACGACGATCCGCACGGCCCGCAGCTGGGCCGTTGCGGCGGGGTGCCGGCTGGGCCGGGGCAGGGCCCGTTCGGCGGCGCCGATGTCGTGTTCGGCGGCGGCGAGCAGGCCGCGGCGCAGGTTGAGTTCCGCGCGTGCGGCGAGGATGTGGGGGGCCGCGACCTGCCTGCCGTCGGCCCGGATGCCGGTGAGCAGGGCGGTCAGTCCGGCGTCGGCCTCGTCGTGGTCCCCGGTCAGGCACAGCGCCTTGCAGGCGGCGAGGTGGGGCAGGACAAGGGTGCCGTGCGGCGGCCGGGCAAGGGCGGTGCGGGCGAGCTCCCGCGCCGTGGTCAGGCCGTCGCCGGCCAGGGCCAGCTGCCAGGCGCGGGGCCCGGCCTGGGCGGCGGAGGCCGGGTGGGCGGGCAGCGGGGGCATCTCGGGAACGATGCGCTCGGCGTGTTCCCGGTCGGCCGGGTCGGCCGCCCAGAACAGGGCGACGAGGGCCTCCTGTTCCTCCGCGGCGACGGCCGGGCGGGCTTCGGCCGCGGCCCGGCGCATCCCGTCGGTGTCTCCCGCGGCGAGTCCCAGGTCCAGGGCGCGCACCCGCAGGGCCGACCGGGCGGTGTCGCGGGTCCGGGTGAGCTCGCCGAGCCGGCGGATCCCCGCCTCGGGAGCGGTGACGAGTTCGGCGGCGGCCAGCTCGAGGGTCAGTCCGGCCCGGCGCTCCTCGTCGAGCGATTCGCCCAGGGCGCGGGCCAGGAAGGCCGCGGCCCGGGTGTGGGCGCCCTCGCGCTGGGCCGCCGCTGCGCCGCGGCGCAGCACCGGAACGGTCCAGGGGCTGCCGAGGGGGCGGGAGTGCAGCAGGAGTCCGGCGACCTCCTGGTCGGCGGCGCCCGCGTGGTGGGCGAGGCGGGCGGCGGAGGCGTGCAGGGCGGCCCGCTCGGCCGGTTCCATCTCGGCCAGGATCCGCAGGCCGACCTCGGCGGCGATACGGGTGCCGACGCCGGTGGTACGGAGGAATCCGGTGGCGTCGAGGACGGCGTGCAGCCGGGCTTCCCGGAGGTGGCCGAGTCCCGCGAGGGTGCATACGGCTCGGAAGTCGAGGACCTTGCCGCCGACGGCGAGGGCGCGCAGCGCGGCCACGGTTTCGTCCGGCAGCCCGCGCAGGACCCGGCCGATGTGGTCGTCCAGCACCGCACGGCCGATGGCTTCGAGTTCGGGAATCCGCGGGGCGACCGGGAGGTGCCCGTGCCGGGCGAACTGCCGCAGGGTGGCGTGGAGTACGGCCGGGGTCGCTGCCGATGTCCGCAGGCCGGCGGCGATGAACTCGGGCTCGCCCTCGACGCCGCAGACCGTGCGCACGGTGAGGGCTGCGTCGGCGGGGGACGGTGGTTCCAGCAGCAGTTCGTGGGCGCTCGCCGGGTCCGGGGACGAGGCGGCCAGGCACCGCCAGTCGGGGCCGAGGGCGCAGGCGTCACTGCCACTGGCCAGGACGACCAGCGGGACGGTGGCGGAGCGCCGGACCAGGACGTGGAGCCAGTGCAGCGACTCGGGGTCGGTCCACTGGGCGTCTTCGAGGACCAGCAGCAGGGGGTGTTGCCGGGCGGCGCGCAGCAGCGGGGCGAGCCGGTCGTGGGCGGGGGCGCCGAGGGCGGTCAGCAGTTGGGCGGCCACGCCGTGGCGCAGCCCGGACTCGGACGGGACCGCGCGGGCGCTGAGCACCCGCAGGCCGCGGGACCGGCCGAGGCGGGCGGTCCAGCGGGCCAGGGCGTTCTGACCGTAGCCGGGGCGTCCGGTGAGGGTGACGACGGCGGACCGTCCGGCGGCGAGGCCGTCGAGCAGGACACTCAGGGTGTCCTGCTCACAGGTGTGGTGCGGCAACGGGCCGCCGGTGCCGCGCGGTTCGGGGACCGGCGGAGCGACCGGATGGCTGGGGTCCGGCAATGCCGAGGGCGACATGGGTGTGATCGGGTTCCGGGGTCGGCGGTGGTGGGTGGACGGCGTGCTCGGTACGGGCGGATGGGCCGGCGCCGGAGTCAGCCGCTCCACGCCGGGGTGCGGGCCGCGACCGCAGCGGGGCCGCGGAGGGTGGCGGCCAGGGCCGCACGGCGGCTGACGCCCAGCTTGCGGTAGACGCTGGTGAGGTGGGTCTCGACCGTGCGCAGGGTGACGCACAGAGCCTGGGCGATCTCCCGGTTGCTGGCACCGCCCAGGACCAGGCCCACGACCTTGCGCTCGGCTCCGGTGAGCAGGTCCTCCCGCGATCCGGTGAGCTCCGGCATGCGCCCGCCCGCGGCAATGAGCAGCTTGCGGGCGCTCTGCGCGAGGGACAGCGCGCCGCAGCCGTGGGCGAGGTCGGCGGCGGAGCGCAGGTGCCGGCGGGCCTTGGCGTGGTCGCCGTGGGCCAGCAGGCGGCGTCCGAGTTCGAAGTCGGCCCGGGCCTGTTCGGTACGGGCGGGCGAGGCGGCCAGCGTGTGGGCGGCCTCCGCGAGCAGCTCGATGCCGGCCCGGCCCGGGGCGATGACACCGCGGGCCAGGGCGGCGATGCCCAGAGCGTGCGCGGTGCCCCAGCGCTCGGCCAGTTCGGCGCCGTACTCGGCGTGGGCTCCGGCTTCCTGAGGGCGGCGCAGGGCTGCGAGGGTGTGGCACGCCTCGGCCCACCAGGGAGCGAACACCGGGTTGGTGAGGCCGGCTTCCCGCTGGGCCCGGCCGGCGGCGAGCAGCAGGCGCAGCGCCCCTTCGCGGTCGCCGAGCGCGCGGCGGGCGCGGGCCCGGACCATCAGGTAGAGCTGCTGGTCGATGACGGGTCCGGCCGGGGACGGAGGGGTGGTGATGCCGGCGACCAGGTCCTCGGCCCGGGCGGCCTCCCCGCGGTCGCTGAGGGCCGCGGCGAGGACCAGTCGGGGCAGGGCCAGGTGGGCTGCCGTGCGGCCGGCCGTGGCGAGGGCCGCGCGGGCGTCGTCCATCGACTTGGGGATCGCGCCGGTTCCGTACAGGACGAGGGCGCGGGCGGAGTGGGCAAGGGCGTGGCTCCAGCCCGTGCCCGGATCCTCGGCCTGGGTTTCGGCCTGGGCCTGGGCTTCGGCCACCGCGTCGTTCAGGGTGGCGAGGGCTTCGGTGGTTTCGTCGGCCAGGGCGAGCACGGTGCAGGAGGCGAGCACCGGCCAGGAGGTACGGGGTCCCGGGGCGTCCAGCACGCGGCGGGCGTGGGTGCTCGCCGTGTCGCGCGAGCTGTCGTAGAGCGCGGTGACCAGGGCCGTCACGGCGCCCGTGTGGGCGGGCACCGGCTCGGGCTGGCGGTCGGTGCGTCCGAGCGGTGCCCTGGCGCCGGTGCGGTCGGCGGAGCCCATGAGGAGCAGAGCCGATTCCAGGGCCGATTCCAGGGCCGGGCACGGCTCCTGGAGGCCGGTGCCGGTGCGCAGTTCGGCCAGGACCTTGGTGGGGCCGTGGCTGTCGAGTACGCCCCGGCCGGCGGCCAGGCAGGTGGTGGTGTACTGCACGGCAGCCGCGGCGCGGGTCCGCAGGTCGGGGGCGCGGTCGAGGGCGTCCTTCAGCAGGCCGATGGCGGCGTCCGGGTCGGTGTGCGCCTCGAGGCCGGCCAGCCGGAGCCGCAGGGTGTGGTCCTCGGGCGCGGCGTCGAGCACGTGGCGCAGATACCGTGCGGCGGCGGCGGGCGCGCCGCGCTCCTCGGCCGCGACGGCGGCGTCCCGCAGCATCGTGGCCATCCAGGGCCGGGGGGCACCGGGGATGGCCAGCAGGTGTCCGGCGACTTCTTCGGCCGGGCGGCCGGCGTCGCTGAGCAGCAGGGCGGCCCGGGCGCGCAGCCCGGCGAGGTTGCCGGGGCCCAGCGGTTCCAGCACGGCCGTGCGTATCTCGTCGCTTGCGAGGTCGGTGCGGCCGGGCGCCAGGACCTCGGCCTGCCGGAGTACGGAGAGGGCGTCCTCGACCTGGACGGTGGAGACGCCGGCCAGCGCGGCGATCTGGTCGGGCAGGTCCTCGCCGAGCACGGCCATCGCGGTGGCAACGGCCTCCACCCAGCCGGGCTTTCTGTCGAAGAGGGCACGGATGGACAGCGCGATCAGGCGGCCACCGAGTTCGGCGGCCTGCCGGGCGCCTTCGTGGTCGGGCCGGACTCCAGCGCGCCGCAGTTCGGTCAGCAGCCGGGAGGCGTTGCCCGGGTTGCCGCCGCAGGCGTCGGCGACCTGGGCCGCGAACGACGGGGCGACCGGGTGCGCGAAGGCATGGCGGGCCATCTCGCCGACCGCGGCCGGGCTCAGCGGGCGCACGGGCAGCGTGGTGCACGAGGGATGGGCCGCGAATCCCGACCACGGTGTGCCGTCGACGGGCTCGGTCTCGGTGCTGCGGGCCAGGACCAGCAGCAGGGGCAGCCCGTCCGCCCGGCGGAGCAGGAAATCGAGCCAGCGCAGGGTGTGCTCGTCGCACAGGTGGGCGTCGTCCAGCACGAGGGCGAGGGGGTGCTGGGCGGCCAGGTGGGCGATGAGGCTGAACAGCCCCTGGAGCACCGGGTAGTCGGCATCGAAGGCGAAGGGCCGGCGGTCCGCCCCGGGCGTCAGGGCGGGCAGGGCGCGACGTGCGGCGCCGCGCATCAACGGGTGGCGCGCGGCGCTCTCGCCGGTCAGACCGAGCGGGTGCAGCAGGGCCCGGACGCCTCCGTACGGAGCGGTCGCGGTGTCCGTTCCGCACACTCCGTGCAGTGCCGTCATGCCCCGGGCGCCGCCGGTCCCGCCGCTGTCGGGGCCGCTGTCGGGGTCACCGGAACCGTCGAGGAACGCCTGGACGAGGGTGCTCTTGCCGATGCCGAGCGGTCCGGTCAGGACCACGATCCCCGAGCGGCCGGCGCAGGCCGCCGCAGCCCGCCCGAAGAGGGTACGTATTTCGCCATCGCGGCCGAATACAGCTCCGCTCGTACATGACGGGCCAGGCTGGCCAGACAAAGAATCCCCCTCATTGAACGGAAAGGGCCGGACCCCCACCGGGCACCTTTTCCGCAGCAATCCACACGGTCGTTGAACTGTGGCAGCGTACTGGAACCCGACAGCGCGATCCGTATGAAGTCCGTCAAGGAAGGGAATGATGACGCCGCCTTGACGGCGGGCGCCCCGAGCCCGCCGACTCTAAGGTTTTCCCAGCACGGGCCATGAGACCAAGGAGGGGTGCAGCCAACCCCACCGGGCCATGCCCCCAGGAGTGCGATGAGTACCACACAGCGGCCCGTCCTCTTTGTCAGCCTTCCGGAAAGCGGCCTGGTCAACCCGCTTCTCGTCCTCGCGGCCGAGCTCTCGCGGCGGCGCGTGCCCGATCTCTGGTTCGCGACGGACGAGCCCCGGCGTGCCGATGTGGAACGCCTGGCGGAGGGCTCCGCGGTCGAGTTCGCCTCGCTGGGCGAGGTGTTCTCCGAACTCTCGGCGGTCAGCTGGCCGGACGAGGTGTACCGCGAGGTGACCCAGTCCTCCCGCTTCAAGGCACACCGCGCCGTGATCCGGCAGTCCTACCGCCCCGAGCTCCAGGCGGAGAAATTCCGGCGCCTGGATTCCCTTGTCGAGAAAATCAACCCGGCCTTCATGGTGATCGACTGCGTCGCCTCCTTCGGAGTCGACGTGGCACTCGCCCGGAATATTCCGTACGCGCTCAGCGTGCCTTTCCTGCCGTCCAACGTACTCACCTCCCTGAACCCGTTCGGGCCGTCCGGAACACCCCGGGACTTCCCCGTCCCGCATTCCGGTCTGCCGTATCCGATGAATTTCTCCCAGCGGATTCGGAACGAGCTCTTCAAATACCGCACCCTGGGGATGTTCTTCCACCCGGCGATGGGCAAGGTCCTGTCCGAGGACGCGCGTATCCGCAAGGAACTCGGTCTGCCCAAGCCCAATCCGATGACCAGGATCGACCGGGCCGAGATGGTCCTGTGCAATTCGGTCGCCGAACTGGACTACCCCTTCACCGTGCCGGACCGGATGAAGCTGGTCGGGGCCATGGTGCCGCCCCTGCCGGAGGCTCCGCGCGGTGAGGACGACGGCGGTCTCGCCGACTGGCTGGATGCCCAGTCCTCGGTGGTCTACATGGGCTTCGGGACCATCACCCGGCTCACCCGGGAGCAGGTCGCGTCCCTCGTCGAAGTGGCCCGCCGTATGCAGGACCGGCACCAGTTCCTGTGGCGCCTTCCCGCCGAACAGCAGCACCTGCTGCCGGCCGCCGAGACCCTGCCCGGCAATCTCCGGATCGAGAGCTGGCTGCCCTCACAGCTCGATGTGCTCGCCCACCCCCATGTCCGGCTGTTCTTCACCCACGGCGGCGGCAACGGATTCAACGAGGGCATGTACTTCGGAAAGCCGATGGTGGTCCGCCCGCTCTGGGTGGACTGCTACGACCAGGCGGTGCGCGGCCAGGACCTCGGCCTGAGCCTGACCCTGGACCGGCCTCGGGAGGTCGACCCCGACGACGTCGTCGACAAACTCACCAGGGTCCTGGACGACCCGCAATTCCGCGAGCGCGCCGAACGGATCGCGGCGCTCCACCGCGCGGCCGGCGGCCGACAGACCGCGGCCGACCTGCTCCTCGGGCTGCCCGCCCTGTCCTGAACAGCCATCCCTGACCTGCCCGAACCTGCCCGCGGGCCATCGTGCCCCGCACCGGCCTCCCCACCCCGAGCGAGGATGACATGTCCCTCAAATACCCCGTTTCCCGGCCCAGCCTGAAGGGCCAGGAACTCGCCTATGTCACCGAAACGATCACCGACGGCTGGATATCGTCCCAGGGGCCATATGTCCGGCGCTTCGAGGAGGCATTCGCCGAGTACTCCGGAATCGCGCACGGCGTCGCCTGTTCCTCCGGGACCACGGCCCTCACCCTGGCCCTCCGCGCGCTCGGCATCGGCCCCGGCGACGAAGTGATCGTGCCGGAATTCACCATGGTGGCCTCGGCCTGGGCCGTGAGCTACACGGGTGCGACACCGGTGTTCGTCGACTGCGCCGACGACCTCAACATCGATCCGGCCAAGATCGAGGAAAAGATCACCTCCCGGACGAAGGCCATCATGCCCGTCCATGTCTACGGCCGCCGCTGCGCCATGGACGCGATCATGAATATCGCGTACGACTACAACCTGCGCGTGGTGGAGGACTCCTCCGAGGCACACGGCATCCCCGTGGTGGGCGACGTCGCCTGCTACTCGCTCTTCGCCAACAAGATCATCACGGCGGGCGAGGGCGGCATCTGCCTCACCGACGACCCCCGGCTGGCCGAGCAGATGGCCCACCTGCGCGCGATGGCCTTCACCAAGGACCACAGCTTCCTGCACAAGAAGCTGGCCTACAACTTCCGGATGACCGCCATGCAGGGTGCCATGGCGCTCGCCCAGGTGGAGCAGCTCGACGACTTCCTCGCCCTCCGCCGCGAGATCGAGCGCCGCTACGACCAGGGCCTCAAGGACATCCCCGGCATCACCCTGATGCCGCAGCGCGACGTGCTCTGGATGTACGACGTACGGGCCGAGCGCCGGGACGAGCTGCGCGCCTTCCTCAGCGCCGAGGGCATCGAGACCCGGGTCTTCTTCAAGCCGATGAGCCGTCAGCCCGGCTACCACGACCCGGTCTGGCCGTACCTCAACGCCAGCCGGTTCAGCGACGACGGGCTCTACCTGCCCACGTACACCGACCTGACCGCCGCAGACCAGGAATACGTGACCGGAAAGATCCGCGCCTTCTACGGCGTGGCCTGAGCCCGCACCGATCGACGGAGGACGAAAACCATGGCCGGCACCGCCGAACCGACAGTTGTCCCCTTCCCGCTACGGGTCCCCGGCGAGCCCTTCCCGCCGCCCCGCTACGAGGAGTACCGCCGCCGCGACGGGCTGGTGCTGACCCATCTCCCGAACGGCAACCGGGTCTGGCTGGTGACCCGGCACGCGGAGGTGCGTGCCGTCCTCACCAGCAAGAAGATCAGCGCGAATCCCGACCGCGAGGGCTTCCCGCACATCAGCGACACGATGGGGGTGCCCCGCCAGGAACAGATCCCCGGCTGGTTCGTCGGCCTCGACTCCCCCGAGCACGACCGGTTCCGCAAGGCCCTGATCCCGGAGTTCACCGTGCGCCGCGTACGCGAGATGCGCCCGGCGATCGAACGCACCGTGGACGGGCTGATCGACGACATGCTGGCCGCCGGCGACTCTGCCGATCTGGTGGCCGACTTCGCGCTGCCGGTGCCCTCCCTGGTGATCTCCTCGCTCCTCGGCGTACCGACCATGGACCGCGACTTCTTCGAGTCCCGCACCCGCACCCTGATCGCCATCCGCGCCTCCACCGAGCGGCAGCGCGACACCGCCGCCAAGGAACTGCTGCGCTACATCAACCGGCTCGTCGGCATCAAGGCGACCTGGCCGGGCGACGATCTGATCAGCAGGCTGCTGGCCACCGGCGCCATCAGCATCCAGGAGATGACCGGGGTGCTGATGCTGCTGCTCATCGCAGGGCACGAGACCACGGCGAACAACATCGCGCTCGGTGTGGTGACCCTGCTCCTCAACCCGCAGTGGATCGGGGACCAGCGGGCGGTCGAGGAGACGCTGCGCTTCCATTCGGTCGCCGACCTGGTGTCCTTGCGCGTCGCCATCGAAGACGTGGAGATCGGTGGCCAGCTGATCCGGGCCGGCGAGGGCATCATCCCGCTGGCCGCCGCCGCCAACCACGACGAGGAGGCGTTCGCCTGCCCGCACGCCTTCGATCCCAGCCGCACCGAGCGCCACCACGTGGCCTTCGGCTACGGCGTGCACCAGTGCCTGGGGCAGAACCTCGTCCGGGCCGAGATGGAGATCGTCTACCGGCGGCTCTTCGAGCGCATCCCGACCCTCCGGCTCGCGGTGCCGGTGGAAGAACTCCCCTTCAAGTACGACGGCGTCCTGTGCGGGCTGCACGAACTGCCCGTCCGCTGGTAGCCCCTCCCGAAAGAGACCCATGCGTATCACCGTGGACACCGACCGCTGCGTCGGCGCCGGACAGTGCGTGCTGTCCGCGCCCGGCGTGTTCGACCAGGACGAGGACGGGCTGGTCCTCGTCCTCGACTCCCGCCCGGCGCCCGGGGAACACGACGCCGTGTGGCAGGCGGGCGACCTGTGCCCCGCCCACACCATCACCGTCTACGAGGACTGAGCCCGCGACGCGGCCCGGTACCCACCCGCCCGACCCCTCGACACCCTCGACCCCTCGACCCCTCGCCCCCTCCTCCCGTTCCCAGAAAGGACCGCGCCTTGAACCGCACGGACCACTCATCGGCCCTGTGGCTGCGCCGCTTCCACCCTGCCCCGGACAGCCCCGTCCGGCTGGTCTGCTTCCCGCATGCCGGCGGATCCGCCAGCTTCTTCCACCCGGTGTCGGTGCGGTTCTCCTCCGCGGTCGACGTCATCGCCCTGCAGTACCCCGGCCGCCAGGACCGCCGCAAGGAGCCCTGCATCCAGGACATCGACACCCTGGCCGACAGAATCGTCGACGAGCTGCTGACCCTCGACGAGAAGCCCACCGTGTTCTTCGGGCACAGCATGGGTGCCGTGCTCGCCTTCGAGACGGCCTGGCGGCTGGAGCAGAAGGGCGCCCACGAGCCGAAGTCCGTGATCGCCTCCGGCCGCCGCGGCCCGTCCACCGTGCGCGCCGAGACCGTGCACCGCCGCGACGACGACGGCATCATCGCCGAACTCCGGCTGCTGAACGGCACCAACCCGGACCTCCTCGGCAACGAGGAGATCCTGCGCATGGCGCTGCCGGCCATCCGCGGGGACTACGAGGCCATCGAGAAGTACGGCTGCCCGCCGGACCGCACGGTCCGCTGCCCGATCACCGCGCTCACCGGTGACGCCGACCCGCGCACCTCCCTGGCCGAGGCCCGGGCCTGGCAGGAGCACACCGAACGCGCCTTCCGGATGGAGGTGTACCCCGGCGGCCACTTCTTCCTCACCGACCACATCAAGGCCGTGGGCGACGAGATGGCACGCGAACTCGGGATCCTGTGATGCGCACCCTCCTCGTCGACAACTACGACTCCTTCACCTACAACCTCTTCCACTACCTCGCCGAGGTCAACGGCCAGGAGCCGGAGGTGATCCGCAACGACGACCCCGCCTGGCGGGAGGAGCTCCTCGACGCCTTCGACAACGTCGTGCTGTCGCCCGGCCCCGGCACCCCGCACCGCCCGGCCGACTTCGGCCTGTGCGCGCGGATCGCCGAGGAGGGCCGGCTTCCCGTGCTCGGCGTGTGCCTCGGCCACCAGGGCATGGCCCTCGCCCACGGCGCCGAGGTCGGCCCGGCACCGGAACCCCGCCACGGGCGGACCTCCCTGGTCCGGCACGACGGCACCGGGCTGTTCGAGGGCATCCCCGACCCCCTGGAGGTGGTCCGGTACCACTCGCTGGCCGTCAGCTCGCTCCCGCCGGCGCTGGAGGCAATCGCCCACAGCGCCGACGACCACGTGGTGATGGCGCTGCGCCACCGCACCCTGCCGCTGTGGGGCGTGCAGTTCCACCCCGAGTCGATCGGCACGGGCAGCGGGCACCACCTGCTGGCCAACTTCCGCGATCTGACGTACGCGTACGGCCGGAGCAGACAGCAGCCGGTACGCGCCAAGGTCCCGGCCACCGCACCTCAGGAAGTGCCGGTCCGGCGGCTGCGGGTACTGGCCGAACGGCTCGGCACCCGCTGGGAGGCCGAACCGGTCTTCGACCGGCTCTTCCGCACCGGCGAGTACCCCTTCTGGCTGGACAGCAGCCGCACCGACGCCCGGCTCGGCCAGATCTCGGTCATGGGCAACGCCTCCGGGCCGCTGGCCCGCACCGCCACCGCCGATGTGTCCGGCGGCACCGTGACCGTCACCGCGGACGGACGGACCCGGACCGTGCACAGCCCGTTCTTCCACTGGCTGGAACACGATCTGGCCGCGCTGCGCACCGAAGTCCCCGAGCTGCCCTTCGAGTTCGCGCTGGGCTGGGTGGGCTGCCTGGGCTACGAGCTGAAGGCCGAGTGCGGTGGCGAAGCGGCCCACCGCTCCCCCGACCCGGACGCCGTGATGGTCTTCGCGGACCGGGCCGTCGTCCTCGACCACCGCACCGACACCACCTACCTCCTCGCGCTCGCCGAGGACGGTGACGAGGCCGCGGCCCGCGCCTGGCTGCGCACCACCACGGCCGAGCTGGCGCGGCTCGCGGAGCAGCCGCCCACGCCCTGCCCCGCCCCTGCCGGGCTCACCGAGCCGGACCTGCGGCCCCGCCACGACCGCGACGCCTACCTCAAGCTCATCGACGTCTGCCACGAGGAGATACGCGCCGGTGAGACGTACGAGGTGTGCCTGACCAACATGATCGAGGCGGAGACCGCCCTCGACCCCTGGCAGGCCTACCGCCACCTGCGCCGGGCCAGCCCGGCCCCGTTCGCCGCGTTCCTCGGCTTCGGCTCCCTCTCGGTGCTGAGCACTTCGCCGGAGCGGTTCCTGCGCATCGACCGGCAGGGCACGATGGAGTCCAAGCCCATCAAGGGCACCCGGCCGCGGCACGCGGACCCGGTCGAGGACGCCGGGCTCGCCGCCGATCTCGCGGGGAACGAGAAGGACCGCGCCGAGAACCTGATGATCGTCGACCTGGTCCGGCACGACCTCGGCCGGTGCGCCGAGGTGGGCACGGTCGTCGCCGACCCGGTCTTCCAGGTCGAGTCCTACGCCACCGTGCACCAGCTCGTCAGCACCGTACGGGCGCAACTGCGCCCCGGCACCAGCGCGGTGGCGGGCGTCCGCGCGACCTTCCCCGGCGGGTCCATGACCGGAGCCCCGAAGATCCGCACCATGGAGATCATCGACCGGCTCGAGGGCGGGCCGCGCGGCATCTACTCGGGAGCGATCGGCTACTTCTCGCTGACCGGCGCGGCCGATCTCAGCATCGTCATCCGCACGGTGGTGCTCAGCGGCAACACCCTGCGCTACGGGGTCGGCGGCGCGGTGATCGCCCTGTCCGACCCGGCGGGCGAGTACGAGGAGACGCAGGTCAAGTCGGCACCGCTGCGGGCGCTGCTCCACGTCTAGGGCTTTTCCCGGTGGTGCGGGCCCAGCATGGAGCGGCAACACACCCAGCGGCCGGCTTTCTCGGGAGTAATGGTGTCCGTCCATGTCGATGACTACGCGGTCGAACCGGCCGCCGGGCCGCGCGGAGCACTGCGCGGCCTGACCCTGCCGGCCGTCTTCCGGGACGCCGCGCAGACGGAACCGGAAGCCGTGGCCCTGAGCGACGGGGACCGGCACCGCACCTGGCGGCAGTGGGCGGCGGATGTCGATGCGCTCGCCCGCGGCCTCCAGGAGCTGGGCGTCGGCGTCGGCGACGTGGTCGCGATCCAGCTGCCCAACTGCTGGGAGTACCAGACCCTGCACCTCGCCGTCGCGGCGATCGGCGCTGTCATGATGCCCGTCCACCAGGGCCATGGCAGCGCCGACGTGCTGGCGCTGGTGGAACGGGTGGCGCCGGTGGCGATGGTGCTGCCCGCGGACTCCGCACACGCGGCGGACGCGGCGGCCCTCGCCGCGCTGCGGGCGGCCGTGCCCTCGCTGCGGTCGGTCCTGGTGGCCGGCGCTGGCTCCGGCCCCTCCGGCCACTCCGGCCCGGAAGGCCTGGTGGGCCTCGTGGGCATCGACGCGCTGCTGGAACGGTGGGCGGGCGCTGCCCCCCACCCGGCCGACGTACGGCCGGAGATGCCCTTCGTGCTGCTGCCTTCCTCCGGTACGACCTCCGCCCGGCCCAAGATCTGCCTGCACAGTCACGACGGGCTGATGTCGAACACGGCCGCCGTGACGGAGGAGGCGGCCGGCTCCTTCGACGGCGCGGTGCTCACCGCCTGTCCGCTCACCCACCTCTTCGGCCTCCAGTCCCTGCACTCGGCCCTGTTCGCCCGCTGCCGACAGGTGCTGCTGCGCGGCTGGGACCCGGACCGGTTCCTGGAGCTCGCCCGCGAGGCGCGCCCCGCCGTGGTGTTCGCCGTACCCGCCCAACTCCACGACGTGGCCGCCCGGCTCGCGGACACCGGGGCACAGGCAGGATTCCGGCCGCGCGAGGTGCGGACGGCCGGAGCGGCCATACCCCCGGCGCTGGTGACACAGGTGCGCGAGGTCCTCGGCAGTCCGCTCGTCGTGGTGTGGGGCATGTCCGAACTGGGCACCGGCACCTGCACCTCCGCCGCCGACCCCGCCGACGTGGCCACCCGCAGCGTGGGCCGGCCGACCTTCGGCGCGAGCGTACGCATGCTCCGCGAGGACGGCACCGAGTGCGCGCCCGGGGAACCGGGCGAGCTGTACTACCGCAGCCCCGGCATGTTCCGCGGCTACCACGGCGATCCCGAGCTCACCGCAGCCGCGGTCACCGAGGACGGCTGGCTGCGCACCGGGGACCGGGCGAGCGTGGACGGCGACGGCCGGGTCCGCTTCCTGGGCCGCTCGGCCGAGCTGATCAACGTGGGCGGCCGGAAGTTCAACGCGACCGAGATCCAGGGGCTGCTGGCGGACCTGCCGGGTCTCGGGCCGGCGGCGGTGGTCGCCCGCCCCGACCGGCGCCTCGGCGAGTACCCGTGCCTGGTGGTCACCGGGCGCGCCGAGCGCGCCGTGACGCTGGACCGGGTGACCGCGTTCCTGCTGGAGCGCGGGGTGGCCGACTACAAGATGCCGCTGGAGCTGGTGGTGGTCGAGGAGCTGCCCCGCACCCCGGCCGGCAAGCTGCACCGGCGGTCCCTGGAGGCCCTGCTGGCCGAGCGGGGACCGGCCGCCGGGACCGGTGGCGGCTCCGTGCCCGCGTCGTACGCGGCTGCGCTGGAGCTGGTCCGCGCCTGTGTCACGAAAGCCCTGGCGCCGGCCGCCGAAGCCGCCCCCATCGGGGCGGGAACCACCTTCCGCGGCCACGGCCTGGACTCCGTCCGCAGCGTCCGGCTGCGCAATCTGCTGGCCGAGGCGACCGGTCTCCCGCTGCCCGCCTCCCTCGCCTTCGACTTTCCGACGCCCGACGCTGTTGCCCGCCATCTGCGGGGCGAGACGGTCGAGGACGCCCTGGTGTCCTCCCCCGTGCCGTTCTCCCCCGTGTTGCACGACGATCCCGTGGCCGTGGTGGGCATGGCCTGCCGGCTGCCCGGCGGCGTACGCGGCCCCGAGGACCTGTGGGCCCTGGTGACGGAGGGCCGGGACGCGATCGGGGGCTTCCCCCGGGACCGCGGCTGGGACCTGGAGCGGCTCTTCGACGAGGACCCCGAGCGCCCCGGTACCTCCTACGCCCGTGAGGGCGGATTCCTGGCCGGCGCCGGTGCGTTCGACGCGGGGTTCTTCGGGTTCTCCGACCGGGAGGCGCTGGCCGCGGACCCGCAGCAGCGGCTGCTGCTGGAGACCGCCTGGGAGGCCCTGGAACAGGCCGGGATCGACCCGGCCGCGCTGCACGGCTCGCAGACCGGGGTCTTCGCGGGCGCCATGTACCACGACTACGCGCTGTCGGCTTCGGGCGGCGACGGGCCGGAGCTGGAAGGGTTGCTGGCCCTCGGCACCGCCGGAAGCGCCCTGGCCGGCCGGATCTCGTACACCTTCGGGCTCCAGGGGCCCGCGCTGACCGTGGACACGGCTTGCTCGTCCTCGCTGGTGGCGCTCCATCTGGCGTGCCGCTCGCTGCGGTCCGGCGAGTCCTCCCTGGCCCTGGCGGGCGGTGTCGCCGTGATGGCCACCTCGGCCTCGTTCACGGAGTTCTCCCGGCTGCGCGGGCTGGCCTCCGACGGCCGCTGCAAGTCCTTCGCGGACGCCGCCGACGGCGCGGCCTGGTCGGAGGGGGTCGGCCTGCTGGTGCTGGAACGCCTCTCCGACGCCCGGCGCCACGGCCATCCGGTCCTCGCCCTGGTCCGCGGCTCGGCCGTGAACCAGGACGGCGCTTCCAACGGGATCACCGCCCCGCACGGGCCCGCGCAGCGGCGGGTGATCCGGCAGGCGCTGGCCGACGCTGGACTGACCGCGGCCGATGTGGACGCGGTGGAGGCGCACGGCACCGGAACCACGCTCGGCGACCCGATCGAGGCACAGGCGCTGCTCGGCACGTACGGCGCCGCGCGCGAGGCGGCTCGGCCGCTGTGGCTCGGCTCGGTGAAGTCGAACATCGGGCACGCGCAGGCCGCCGCGGGCGTGGCGGGCGTGATCAAGACCGTACTGGCGCTGCGGGAGGGCGTACTGCCCAAGACCTTGCACGTGGACGCGCCGTCCTCCCGTGTGGACTGGTCGGAGGGCACCGTGCAGCTGCTCACCGAGGCTCGGCCCTGGCCCCGGGAGTCCGGGCGGGCCCGCCGGGCGGGGGTGTCCTCGTTCGGGATCAGCGGGACCAACGCGCATGTGATCCTGGAGGAGGCCCCGGAAGAGGCCCCGGAGGAGACTCCGGAGGAGACCGCCGGTGCGGTGGCCTGGGTGCTGTCCGCGCGGAGTGCGCCCGCCCTGCGCGACCAGGCCCGCAGGCTGGCGGCGCACGTGGACGCCCAGCCCGGACTGTCGGCCCGAAACGTCGCCTACTCGCTGGCCGTCAGCCGTACCGTGCACCCGCAGCACCAAGCCTACGTCGTGGGCACGGACCCGCGTGAACTCCTCGATTCGGTCCGGGCCTTGGCCGAGCGCGAGTTCCCGGCCGAGGCCGAGGGCCCGCGCGAGGGCGATCTGGTGTGCGTCTTCGCCGGGCAGGGCAGCCAGCGGCCCGGCATGGGACGCGAACTGGCCCGCCGGTACCCGGTGTTCGCGGCGGCGCTGCGCGAGGTGTGCGACGTACTGGATCCGCTGCTGGAACGGCCGCTGACCGAGGTGATGTGGGCGGCCGACGGCCCGGACGCCGCACTGCTGGACCGTACGGAGTACACCCAGCCGGCGCTCTTCGCCCACGGGGTGGCCCTGTACCGGCTGTTCGAGTCGTGGGGTGTGGCGCCCGGCCGGCTGGTGGGGCATTCGGTGGGCGAGATCACCGCCGCGCATATCGCGGGGGTGATCTCCCTCGCGGACGCGGCCCGGCTGGTAGCCGCCCGGGGACGGCTGATGCAGCAGCTGCCGGAGGGCGGCGCCATGCTGGCCGCACGGCTCCCGGAGGCCGACCTGGGCCCCTGGCTGGAGCACCTTGGCGGTGGTCCGGTCGCGGTGGCGGCCGTCAACGGGCCGCGCTCCGTGGTGCTTTCCGGTGCCGCCGGGCCGCTGGAGGAGCTCGCCGGGCGGCTGGCAGCCGCCGGTGTCCGGACCAAGCGGCTCGCGGTCAGCCATGCCTTCCACTCGCCGCTGATGGATCCGATGCTGGACGAGTTCCGTGACATCGTGGCCGGGCTGTCGTTCGCCGCCCCCGCCGTGCCGGTCGCGTCCTGCCTGACCGGGGCCCCGCTCACGGCCGCCGAGGCCTGCGATCCGGACTTCTGGGTGCGGCACGTCCGGGAGCCGGTCCGGTTCCTCGACGCGGTCGCCGGCCTGTCGGCCGACGGCGCCGGGGCGTTCCTGGAGCTGGGCCCCGAGCCCGCGCTGGCGCCGATGCTGGAGGAGTGCCTGGCCCTGCGCCCGGCACCGGGGGCCGTCGTCCCCGCCGGCGGGGCCGCCGAGGAGCGCTCGGTGCTCGCGGCTCTCGCGCGGCTGCATCTGCTCGGGGTGCCGGTGGCCTGGCAGTCGGTGCTGCCCGGTGCGGTGGCCGTCCCGCTGCCCACGTACGCCTTCCAGCACCGCACGTACTGGGCTGCGGGCGGGGCTCCGGTGGCGATGCCCGACCCGGCACCCCCGGTGCTCGCGGGCCGGCTCGCCGGGCTGGGCGGGGCCGAGCAGGAGGCGCTGCTGGTCCGGCTGGTGCTGGACGAGACCGGGGCCGTACTCGGTGGCCGTACCCTGACCGCCGCCGACGCCGAGGTGTCCTTCTCCGACATGGGCATCACCTCGGTCAGCGCGGTCGAGCTGCGCAACCGGTTGCGGGCGGCCACCGGGGCCCGGCTGCCGGCCACCCTGGTGTTCGACCACCCGACCCCGGCGGCCGTGGTCCGCCTGGTACGGCAGGACCTGGCGGGGCAGCTCGGGCAGCTCGCCGGGCCGGCTGGCCGTACCGTGTCCGACCTCGTGGCCGAGCTGGACGCGCTGCTGTCCGCGGGCTCGGAGCTCGACCCGGACACCGCCGCCCGCCTGGGGGCCCTCGTACGCGACCGGGGGCCGGTGCCGGCCGCCGTCCGCTCGGCGGCCACCCCCTTCGACCTCGACACCGCCTCCGACGAGGACCTGTTCCGTCGCCTGGACGGCGTCGACCGCTGACGGACCGCCTCGGTCCCACGCCACAGCCGACCGGCACCCGTGCCGGTCGGCTGTTCCCTTTCCCCCACCCGACACGAACCTGGAGAACTCCCATGAACGGGCTCCCCATCGAGCCTCCCGAGACCATGATCGAGGCGCGGGACCTCTGCAAGACCTTCGGCACGGTGCACGCACTGGACTCGGTGGACCTCTCCGTCCCCCGGGGGTCCGTCCTCGGCCTGCTGGGCCACAACGGCGCCGGCAAGACCACCCTGGTGGGCATCCTCACCGCCGCGCTCCCGCCCACCTCCGGCACGGCCTCGGTCGCCGGCTACGACGTGACACGCCGGCCGCGCGAGGTACGCCGGCGCATCGGGCTGACCGGGCAGTTCGCCTCGGTCGACGGCCAGTTGAGCGGCCGGGACAACCTGGTGCTGATCGCCCGGCTGCTGGGCGCCGGCCGCCGGGAGGCCCGGGTGCGCGCCGATGAACTGCTGGAGCTGTTCGCGCTCGGGGAGGTGGCCGGGCGCCGCGCCCGCACGTACTCCGGCGGGCTGCGGCGGCGGCTCGACCTCGCCGCGAGCCTGGTCGGCCGTCCGGAGGTGGTTTTCCTGGACGAGCCGACCACGGGCCTGGACCCGGAGGCCCGGCTGGGCCTGTGGGAGATCGTCGAGGGCCTGGTGGCCGAGGGCGCCACGGTGCTCCTCACCACCCAGTACCTGGAGGAGGCCGACCGGCTCGCGGATTCCATCACTGTGCTGTCCGGCGGCCGGGTCATCGCGAGCGGTACGGCGGCGGAGCTGAAGGCGGCCGTCGGCCGCCGCACCGTCACCGTCACGCTGGACGCGGCGGCCGACCGGGAGAGCGCGGTCGGGGCACTGCGCCGGGCCGCCATGGACCCGGCAGTGGCTCCCCAGAGCGGCTGCCTCGTCATCCCCATCGACGCGTCGAAGGACGTGGCGACGGTGATCCGCGCCCTGGACCAGGCGGGGGCCGAGGCCACCGAGCTGTCCTTCGGCGAACCCACCCTCGACGACGTCTACCTCGCCCTGGCCGGGCGGGCACCCGTGCCCACCGCGTCCCCTGAGCCCGCTCTGCCTGCCCTGTCCGCTCTGTCCGGAGGACCTGCCGCATGACCGCCACCGCGACCACCGCCACCACCGCGCCGATACGCCACACCTGGCCGGACAGTTCGGTGTTCCTCCAGGTCCGCGTGCTCACCGCGCGTTCGCTGCGCTCGATGGTGACCGACCCGGGCGTGGTGCTGTTCGGGCTGCTCCAGCCGGTGATCATCCTGGTCGTGCTGACACAGGTGTTCAGCAAGATGGGCGCACCGCCGCACTTCCCCGGCGGAATCACCTACCTCGACTTCGTGCTGTCGGCGGTGCTGGTCGACAACGCCGTGCAATCGGCCGTCCAGTCGGGCGTCGGGCTCGTCGACGACCTGAAGAACGGGGTGGTGGCCCGGCTGCGGGCGCTGCCCATCATGCCGTCCTCGCTGCTGATCGCCCGCAGCCTCGCCAACCTGGTGCGCAGCGCGGTGCAGGCCGTGGTCATCCTGGTGCTGGCCTTCGGCGTGCTCGGCTACGCACCGGACGGCGGGGCGGTCGATGTGGCGGCCTCGGTCGGGCTGACCCTGTTCATGAGCTGGTCGCTGGGCTGGGCGTTCATCGCTGCCGGGGCGTGGCTGCGACGGGCCGAGCCGATGCAGAACCTCGCCGTGATCGCGATCCTGCCGCTGATGTTCGCGTCCAGCGCCTACATTCCGGTCAAGGACCTGCCGGACTGGCTGGCCGCGGTCGCCGGGGTCAACCCACTGACGTACGCGATCGACGCGACCCGCGCGCTCGCACTGGGCATCCCGGGCTCGGACGCGATCGTCCCGGCGCTGGTCATCGGCGCTGTGATCGCTGCCGTGGGCGCCGCCCTGGCGGTGCTCGGCTTCCGCCGGCCGATGCAGTAGGCCCCCGCGCAAGAACGGCACAAAGCCCCTGGGCCCGGACCTCCGAGGAGGTCCGGGCCCAGGGGCTCTTTCATGTCTGCCGGCTAGAGGCCGAGCTGCTTGTCCAGCAGGTCGAACACCTCCTCGTCGGAGGCCGTCTCGAAGTCGAACCCGCCCTCGGTGTCGGTGTTCTCACCGGAGCCGGCCGCGCGCAGCGTGCCCCACTTCTCCTTCAGGACGTCGAGCCGTCCCGCGACCTGCGCGAACACCTCGTCGCTGACCTCCGCCCCGGTGAAGGCCGCCTCCAGCCGGGCCAGTTCGGCCAGCAGTGCGGCCGAGGCGTCGGGCTGCGCCTGCGGCGCCAGGTCGAGGAGCGTGTACAGGTGGTCCACCAGTTCCTCGGTCGTCGGGTAGTCGAAGACCAGGGTGGCGGGCAGCCGGGTCCCGGTCAGGGCGCTGAGCCGGTTCCGCAGCTCGATCGCGGTCAGCGAGTCGAGTCCGAGGTCCTGGAACGAGCGACTGGGGTCCACGTCCGTGGCCTGCGCGTGCCCGAGGACCGCCGCGGCCTGGCCGCGTACCTCCGCGAGCAGGGCGTCGTACCGCTCCGCCTGCGGCAGGGACGCGAGCCGGTCGGTCAGCGCGCCGTCCGTTCCGTCCGTCGCGGCGGTGCGGCGTACGGGCGTCCGGATCAGGCCGCGCAGCAGTGCGGGCACCTCCCCGCGGGCGCGGAGCGCCGCGAGGTCGAGCCGGACCGGCAGTACGGCCGGCTCGGCGCCGCCCGCCGTGGCGTCGAACAGCTCCAGCCCCTGCTCCGGGGTGAGCGGCGGGAGTCCGGCCCGGGCCAGGCGTTCGGCCTCGGCCGCGGTCAGTTCTCCGGTCATGCCGCCACCGGTGCGCGTCCAGGGGCCCCAGGCCAGGGAGGTGCCGGGCAGGCCCTGGGCGCGGCGGTGCCGGGCCAGGGCGTCCAGGTAGGCGTTGGCGGCGGCGTAGTTGGCCTGGCCTGCGTTGCCGAGGGTGCCGGCCGCGGAGGAGAACAGGACGAACGCCTCCAGGGCCAGGCCCCGGGTCGCCTCGTGCAGGTTCCAGGCCGCGTCCGCCTTGGGACGCAGCACCTCCGCGAGCCGGTCCGGCGTCAGGGATCCGAGGACCCCGTCGGCCAGCACGCCCGCGGTGTGGACCACCGCGCGCAGCGGGTGGCGGGCGATGAGTGCCGCCACCGCCGCCGGATCCGCGACGTCGCAGGCCTCGACCACGGCGCGGGCGCCGGACTCGGCGAGCTCGGCGACGAGTTCGGCCGCGCCGTCGGCGTCGGTGCCCCGACGGCTGACCAGTACCAGCTCGCGTACGCCGTGCTCGGCGACCAGGTGCCGGGCCAGCAGCCGGCCCAGGCCACCGGTACCGCCGGTGATCAGGACCGCGCCCTCGCCCGCCCATACCGGGGCGGCCGGGGCCGGGTCGGAGTTCCGCGCGAGGCGGGCCGCCAGTACGGCATCGCCGCGCAGGAGCAGCTGCGGCTCCCCGGTGGCGAGGGCCTGCGGCAGCAGAGCCGCCGCGCCGGCGTCGTCGAGGTCCACGAGGCCGAAGCGGCCCGGGTTCTCCGAGATCGCCGAGCGTACGAGGCCCCAGACGGCCGAGGCCGCGAGGTCCGCGCCCGAGGCCGCGCCCCGGGTGACGAACACCAGGCGTGCGTCGGCGAACCGGTCCTCGGCCAGCCATGCCTGCGCGAGTTCCAGGGCCTGAGCCGTGTGCTGGTGCACCGCCTCCGGCGTGCCGCTGCCCGCTCCGCCGGCCGTTTCACCGTCCGTCAGCGGTACGAGGACCACGTCCGGGAGCGGCTGCGCCTCGTCGGCGGCCAGCTCGGCGAGCCCGGCGTACACCGGGTGGTCGCCGAGGGCGGCCGTGGCCGTGCCGCTCGCCGTGGCGAGCACCACGGTCCGCAGGCTCCCGCCGGCATCGCTGCCGGTGTCGACGGGCGTCCAGTCCAGGCGGAACAGGGAGTCCCGCCCGGCCCGGCCCGCCGCGCCCACCTGTTCGGCGCTGATGGGCCGTACGACGAGGGACTCGACGGAGGCCACCGGCGCACCGGTGGTGTCCGCGAGGGCGAGGGACACCGCGCCTCCCGTGCCGGACCGGCTCAGCCGGGCCCGTACCGCCGAGGCGCCCGAGGCGTGCAGCGAGACACCGGTCCAGGAGAACGGGACCCCGGCGCCGCTCGTCTCCCTGGCGTCGCCGTCCAACGAGAACGCGTGCAGGACGGCGTCGAAGAGCGCCGGGTGCAGAGCAAACACCGAACCTTCGACGCCTTCGGGCAGGGCGACCTCCGCGTACACCTCCTCATCGAGCAGCCAGGCCGCGCGCAGGCCCTGGAACACCGGGCCGTACTCGAAGCCGGCCTCGGCGAACCGCTCGTACACCTCCGTCACATCGAGGGCTTGCGCTCCGGCCGGCGGCCAGGCCGCCGCTTCGAGCGGCGCGCCGGAGCGGGCGGGGCCGTCGGCGAGCACACCACTGGCATGGAGCGTCCACGGCTCGTGGGCACCTCCGGCGGCGGGCCGGGAGTGCACGGTGAGCGCTCGCCGCCCCGACGCGTCGGGCGCGGCCACGGCCACCTGCAGCTGCACGGCGCCGCCCTGTTCGGGCAGGACCAGCGGCGCGGCGAGGGTCAGTTCCTCGACGGTGGAGCAGCCGAGCTCGTCGCCCGCCCGGACGGCGAGTTCGAGCAGGGCCGTACCGGGTACCACCACCGAGCCCATGACCAGGTGGTCCCCCAGCCACGGGTGGGTGGCCATCGACAGCCGGCCGGTGAAGAGGAAGCCTTCGGATCCGGCCAGCTCCACCGCCCCCGAGAGCAGCGGGTGTTCGGCGGACCGAAGCCCGAGCGCCTCCGCACCGCCCCGGCCCGCGGGTGTCCCGGTGGGCCAGTAGCGGCGGTGCTGGAAGGCGTATGTCGGCAGATCCACCGACCGGGCACCGGTGCCGGCGAAGAGGGCGGTCCAGTCGACGTGCGCGCCGCTCACGTGGAGCCGGGCGAGGGCCTGGAGAACGGACTCTTCCTCGTCGCGGTTCTTGCGCAGGACGGGGACCAGCACGGTCGCATCGTCCTCGACGGATTCGGCGGCCAGGGCGGACAGGACTCCGTCCGGGCCCAGTTCGAGGAACCGGGTGACGCCGAGGCCGGCGAGGGTGCGGATGCCGTCGGCGAATCGGACCGTGTCGCGGACGTGGCTCACCCAGTACTCCGGGTCGCAGACCACGTCCGTGTCTGCGGTCATCCCGATCCGCGGGGTCTCGAACGACAGCTTCGACACCACGGCGCGGAACTCGTCCAGCATCGGATCCATCAGCGGGGAGTGGAAGGCGTGCGAGACGCGGAGGCGGGTCGTCTTCCGGCCCTGGGCCTCGAAGTGGGCGCCTACGGACTCCACCGCTTCCTCGGCGCCCGAGACCACCACGGCCGAGGGACCGTTGACCGCGGCGATCGACACCGACTCGTTGAGGAGCGGCAGGACTTCGTCCTCTGTCGCCGACACCGCCAGCATCGCGCCGCCCTCGGGCAGCGCCTGCATCAGCCGGCCACGGGCCGCCACCAGCGCGCACGCGTCGGCGAGGGAGAACACTCCGGCCACATGGGCCGCGGCCACCTCGCCGATGGAGTGTCCGGCTACGAAGTCGGCCTTGACACCCCAGGACTCGACGAGCCGGAAGAGCGCCACTTCCACGGCGAACAGCCCGGCCTGGGCGTACATCGTCTGGTTCAGCTCATCAGCGTCCTCACCCCAAATCACCTCCCGGACCGGCAGGTCCAGCTCCGCGCACACGGCATCGAAGGCCGCCGCGAACACCGGGAACCGGGCATACAGCTCACGCCCCATCCCGAGCCGCTGCGAACCCTGACCGGTGAACAGGAACGCGGTCTTGCCGCCCCGCGCCTGGCCCTGGATCACCTGCTCGCCGTTCAGTACGACAGCCCGGTGGGCGAAGACCGACCTGCCGAGGGTGGACAGACCCACATCAACCGGCCGCAGCCCCGACTCGTACACGTACGAGCGCAGGCGCGCGACCTGGTCGTACAGCGCGTCCTCCGTCTTGCCGGACACCAGCCACGGCACCACGGCCGGAGCGATCTCCGCTGCGGGCACGATCTCGGCCGCCTCGAACTGCTCCAGCACCACGTGTGCGTTCGTGCCACTGATACCAAACGAGGACACACCCGCCCGGCGCACCCGGCCCGACTCCGGCCAGCTCCGCTCCTCCGACAGCAGTTCCACATCACCCGCCGCCCAGTCCACGTGCGAGGACGGGGCATCGACGTGCAGCGTCTTCGGCACCATGCCGTGCCGCATGGCCATGACCATCTTGATCACACCGGCCACGCCCGCAGCCGCCTGAGTGTGTCCGATGTTGGACTTCACCGAGCCGAGCAGCAGGGGGAGTTCACGGTCCTGGCCGTAGGTCGCGATCAGGGCCTGTGCCTCGATCGGGTCACCGAGTGTGGTGCCCGTGCCGTGCGCCTCCACCACGTCCACGTCGGACGTGGACAGACCACCGCTGGCAAGCGCCTGCCGGATCACCCGCTGCTGCGAGGGACCGTTCGGGGCGGTCAGGCCGTTGCTCGCGCCGTCCTGGTTGACGGCGGAGCCGCGTACGACGGCCAGCACGCGGTGACCGTTGCGTACCGCGTCGGACAGCCGCTCCAGTACGACCATGCCCACGCCCTCGCCCCAGCCAACACCGTCGGCGGCCTCGGCGAACGCCTTGCACCGGCCGTCGGCCGCGAGGCCGCGCTGGCGGGAGAACTCGATGAACGTGGTCGGGGTCGACATCACCGTCACACCGCCGGCCACAGCGAGGGAGCACTCTCCCGAACGCAGGGCCTGCGCCGCGAGGTGCATCGCCACCAGCGAGGACGAACACGCCGTGTCCACCGTCACCGCCGGGCCTTCGAGGCCCAGGGCGTACGAGACGCGGCCGGAGGCGATGCTGCCCGCGCTGCCGCTGCCCTGGTGGCCTTCGAACTCCCGGCCGCCGAGCAGGTTGGCGTAGTCGCTGTACATGACACCGGCGAACACGCCGGTCTGGCTGCCGCGCAGTGAGACCGGGTCGATGCCGGACCGTTCCACCGCCTCCCAGGTCGTCTCCAGCAGCAGCCGCTGCTGCGCATCCGTGGCCAGCGCCTCACGCGGGCTCATCCCGAAGAAGCCGGGGTCGAAGTCCGCCGCTTCGGCCAGGAAGCCGCCGGAGCGGGTGTAGCTGGTGCCCAGGTGTTCCGGGTCCGGGTGGTAGAGCGACTCCACGTCCCAGCCGCGGTCGGCCGGGAAACCGCCCACGGCGTCCACGCCGTCGGCGACCAGCCGCCACAGGTCCTCGGGCGAGGACACGCCGCCGGGGAACCGGCAGGCCATGCCCACGATGGCGATCGGATCGTCCCCGACCGCTGCCGCTGCCGCCCGTACGGCGGGCAGCTGCTCGGCCGCGGCGGACTCGTTCCCGAACACCTCGTCGAGCAGGAAGCGCACCAGCGCGTCCGCGGTCGGGTAGTCGAACACCAGGGTGGCGGGCAGGCGCAGCCCGGTGGCCGCGTCGAGCCGGTTGCGCAGCTCGACCGCCATCAGGGAGTCGAAGCCCAGGTCCTGGAAGGCCCGGGCCGGGTCCACCTCCGCCACGCCCGCGTGTCCGAGTACGAGAGCGATCTGCGTCCGTACGAGGTCGAGCGCCGCCTCGTGGCGCGCCTGCGGGTCGAGACCCGCAAGCCGCCGGGTCAGTCCGGCGTCCGCACCGGCCGCCGCCGTCGCCGCGCGACGGGCGGGCTTGCGGATCAGGCCGCGCAGCAGCGCCGGGACCTCACCTCGCGCCCGGATGGCCGCCAGGTCCAGGCGGACCGGCAGGACCACCGGGTGCTCGGCCGCGAGAGCGGCGTCGAACAGGGCCAGCCCCTGCTCCGGTGCCAGCGGGGGCATGCCCGCACGCGTCATGCGCTCGGTGCCGGCCTCGGTGAGGGCGCCGGTCATACCGCCGCCCGCGCCGGCCCACGGCCCCCAGGCCAGGGAGGTACCGGGCAAGCCCAGGCCGTCCCGGTGCCGCGCGAGGGCGTCCAGGAAGGAGTTGCCGGCGGCGTAGTTGGCCTGGCCGGCGTTGCCGAAGGTGCCGGCCACCGAGGAGAACAGGACGAAGGCCGCGAGGTTGTGCCCCTTGGTCGCTTCGTGGAGGTTCCAGGCGGCGTCCACCTTGGGACGGAGTACGGCGGCCAGCCGGTCGCCGGTCAGCGAGGCGAGCAGCGCGTCGTCGAGCACACCGGCGGTGTGGACGACGGCGTGGACGCGGTGGCGGGCCAGCAGCCCGTCCACGGCGGTCCGGTCGGTGAGGTCGCACGCCTCCACGACCGCGTCCGCGCCCGCCTCGGCGAGCTGTGCGACGAGCTCCGCCACACCTTCCGCCTCGGCACCCCGTCGGCTGACGAGCAGCAGGCTGCGTACGCCGTGCTCGGCCACCAGGTGCCGGGCCACGGCCCGGCCCAGGCCGCCCGTACCGCCCGTGATCAGGACCGGGCCCTCGCCGTCCCACGCGGGGGCGGACGGGGCGGCGGGCTCTGCGACCCGGGCCAGCCGGGCTGCCAGCACCTGACGGTCACGGACCAGCAGCTGCGGTTCTCCGAGGGTGGCCAAGGACTTCAGTACCTCGTCGTCAGGCTCCTCTCCTGCCACGTCCACGAGGACGAACCGGTCCGGGTACTCCGACTGCGCGGACCGCAGCAGACCCCATACCGCCGCGGCGGCCAGGTCCTCTCCGGACACGGCGCCGCTGGTGACGAGGACCAGGGGCGAGTCGGTCGCGGGCCGCTCCTCCTGTACAAGCTCCAGCGCCTGCGCAGTCAGTGCGTGCACCGATCCGACGACATCGCCGGAGTCGGCCGCCGCATCCAACCGGAGCAGCTCCACGTCCGGCGCCGCGATGCCGGGAACCTCGACCGGTGCCCACTCCACCGCGAACAGCGCATCGCGCACCGCCGCACCCGTCTCGCCCAACTGCCGGTCGGACACGGGCCGTACGGCGAGCGAGCGGACGGAGGCGACGAGCGCGCCCGTGCCGTCCGCGAGTGCCACGGACAGGGACCCGTCACCGCTCGGGGTGAGCCGGGCCCGCAGGGCCGACGCACCGGTCGCGTACAGCGACACGCCGGACCATGCGAACGGCACTCCGCCGCCCGCCGTGTCTCCTGCTCCCGCCGCGGCGGCGTGCAGGCTCGCGTCGAACAGCGCAGGGTGCAGACCGAACACCCCGCCGTCCACGTCCTCGGGCAGGGCGACCTCTGCGTACACCTCCTCGCCGAGCCGCCAGGCCGCCCGCAGGCCCTGGAACACCGGGCCGTACACGAACCCGGCTTCGGCGAAGCGCTCGTACACCTCGGACACGTCCAGGGTCTCGGCGCCCGCGGGCGGCCAGGCCGCCGCGTCGAACACCGGTTCCGGGGCCGGGGCCACGGCGAGGAAGCCCTCGGCGTGGCGCGCCCACAGGGTGTCGGAGCCCGTGTCCGGGCGGGAGTGGACACTGACCGGCCGGCGGCCGGCGTCGTCCGGCTCGCCCACCCAGACCTGCACCTGTACGCCGCCCTCGGCGGGCAGCACCAGCGGCGCGGCCAGCGTCAGCTCCTCCACCGCCGCACAGCCGACCTCGTCGCCCGCCCGTATCACCAGTTCGACCAGTGCGGTGCCGGGCACGAGTACGGCGCCCATGACCGCGTGGTCCGCGAGCCACGGGTGCGACTGCACCGACAGCCGTCCGGTGAACAGGTGTCCGGCAGATCCGGCCAGTTCGACGGTACCGGTGAGCAGGGGGTGTTCCGCGGGCTTGAGGCCCACGGATTCCGCGCTGCCCGCGTAGGCCATGACCGCCGGCCAGAACCGCCGGTGCTGGAAGGGGTAGGTGGGCAGGTCGATGCGCCGGGCGCCCGAGCCCGCGTAGAAGGCGGACCAGTCGACCTTCACGCCGTGCGCGTGGAGGCGGGCCACGGCCTGCCGTACGGCCGACTCCTCGGCAGTGTTCCTGCGCAGTACGGGGACCAGGGCGGCACCGTCGGTGGCCGACTCCTGGGCCATGGCGGTGAGAACACCGTCCGGGCCCAGCTCCAGGAAGCGGGTCACGCCCAGGTCGGCCAGGGTGCGGATGCCGTCCGCGAAGCGGACCGCCTCACGGACATGGCTCACCCAGTACTCCGGGGTGCACAGCCGCTCGCTCTCGGCGAGGTCGCCGGTCAGGTTGGACACGACGGGGATCGAGGGCTTCGAGAAGGACAGCCCGGCCAGGACCGTGCGGAACGCGTCCAGCATCGGGTCCATGAGCGGGGAGTGGAAGGCGTGCGAGACCCGGAGGCGGGTCGTCTTCCGACCCTGCGCCTCGAAGTGGGCACGTACGGCTTCCACCGCTTCCTCGGCGCCGGACACGACCACAGCCGACGGACCGTTGACCGCGGCGATGGACACGGACTCGGACTCGCCCAGCAGCGGGAGGACTTCCTCCTCCGTGGCCTGGACGGCGAGCATCGCGCCGCCCTCGGGGAGCGCCTGCATCAGCCGGCCACGGGCCGCGACCAGCGCGCATGCGTCGGCGAGGGAGAAGACCCCGGCCACGTGGGCCGCGGCCACCTCACCGATGGAGTGACCGGCCACGAAGTCGGGCGTCACACCCCACGACTCGACGAGACGGAACAGCGCCACCTCGACGGCGAACAGGCCGGCCTGGGCGTACATGGTCTGGTTGACCAGATCCGCGTCCTCGCCCCAGACGACCTCCCGGACCGGGAAGTCCCACTCCGCGGACACCGCGTCGAAGGCCTCCGCGAACATCGGGAAGCGCGCGTACAGCTCACGCCCCATCCCGAGCCGCTGCGAGCCCTGCCCCGAGAACAGGAACGCCAAGGGTGCGGTGGTCGCGACGGCCGTGGCCGTCTCGCCGCGCGCCAGGGCTCCGAGGCCGGCCAGGAGCTGGTCCCGGTCCGCCGCGGGGAACGCGGCGCGGTGTTCGAGTGCCGCCCGGGTCGTGGCGAGCGAGTAGCCGAGATCGGCGGGACGGATCCCCTCGGTCTCGCCTACGAGCGCCAGCAGGCGCCCGGCCTGGGCGCGCAGGGCCTCTGCCGTCGCTGCGGACACCACGAGCGAGGCGGGGGCCTCGGGTTCGGACGCGGCGGCGGGGGCCGCCGGGGCCATCGGGGCCTCCTCGACGATCACGTGCGCGTTGGTACCGCTGATCCCGAAGGACGAGACTCCCGCGCGGCGCGTGCGCCGGCCGTCGCCGGCCCAGTCACGGGCCTCGGTGAGCAGCCGTACGTCACCCGCGGTCCAGTCGACCTCGTGGCTCGGCTCGTCCACGTGCAGGGTCGCCGGCAGGGCGTCGTGACGCATGGCCATGACCATCTTGATGACACCGGCCACGCCGGCCGCGGCCTGCGAGTGGCCGATGTTCGACTTGACCGAGCCCAGCCACAGCGGCCGGTCCGCCGGCCGCCCCTGTCCGTACGTCGCCAGCAGCGCCTGCGCCTCGATCGGGTCGCCGAGCGTCGTGCCGGTGCCGTGCGCCTCGACGACGTCGATCTGGTCGGCGGCGAGCCGCGCATTGGCGAGGGCCTGCCGGATCACCCGGCGCTGCGAGGGGCCGTTCGGAGCGGTCAGGCCGTTGGAAGCACCGTCCTGGTTGACGGCGGAGCCGCGGATCACGGCGAGCACCTGGTGCCCGTTGCGGACCGCGTCCGAGAGCCGCTCGACCACGAGGAAGCCCGCGCCCTCGGCGAATCCGGTGCCGTCGGCCGCCGAGGCGAACGACTTGCACCGGCCGTCGGAGGCGAGCCCGCCCTGGCGGCCGAACTCGGCGAACACACCCGGCGTCGCCATCACCGTCACACCGCCGGTCAGCGCCAGCGAGCAGTCTCCCTGCCGCAGCGCCTGCACCGCGAGGTGCAGCGCGACCAGGGAGGACGAGCAGGCGGTGTCGACTGCGACGGCGGGGCCTTCGAGGCCGAGCTTGTAGGAGACGCGGCCCGAGACCACGCTGCCGTTGCCGTCGCTGCCCGGGTAGTCGTGGTACATCACGCCGGCGAACACGCCGGTGCGGCTGCCCCGGAGCGAGGTCGGGTCGATGCCCGCGCGCTCCAGCGCCTCCCAGGCCAGCTCCAGGGTGATCCGCTGCTGCGGGTCCATGGCGAGGGCCTCGCGCGGTGAGATGCCGAAGAAGGCCGGGTCGAAGTCGGCCGCTCCGTCGAGGAATCCGCCGGTGCGCGTGTAGTACGCGTCCGGGCCGGTCCCGTTCGGGTCGCGCAGGGAGGACAGGTCCCAGCCCCGGTCGACGGGGAACGCGGAGATCGCGTCGCCGCCGGAGGTGACGAGCCGCCAGAGGTCCTCGGGGCTGGTCACGCCGCCCGGATAGCGGCAGGCCATGCCGACGATCGCGATGGGCTCGTGCCGATCGGCGGCGAGCTTGCGGTTGTCGGCGCGCAGCTGGGCGGTCTCGCGGCGGGCGGCGGCGAGCGCGGCCCCGTCTGCGTCCTCGGCAGTGTCCTGCTCCTGCTCTTCGGCGAGGTCTGCGGAAGTGATCCGGACCTCCGCGAGTTCCAGGAGGCTCTCCATCAGGCCGGCGTCACGCAGCCGGCTCGTCGGGATGGACCGGAGTGCCTCGCGGACCTCCTCCTCACCCGAGATCTCGCCGGTTCCGTTGCCCCCGAGGAGGGTGAGGAGGAGGTCGGTGACGGAGTCGGCATTGGGGTGGTCGAAGGCGAGGGTGGCGGGCAGTCGCAGGCCGGTCGCCTGGTTCAGGTGGTTGCGGAGCTCGGTCGCGGCGAGCGAGTCGAAGCCCAGCTCCTGGAAGGCCCGGTCCGCGCCGATCGCCTCGGCCGAGGCATGCCCCAGCACCGACGCGACCTGCGCCCGGACCAAGTGCAGCACCGTACGCCGCCGCTCCCCCGCCGACAGGCCGGACAGCCGGTCGTTCAGGGTCGGCTCGGCGCCGGCCGTGCCACTGCCGGCCGCCGCGGCCCGCCGTACGACGGGTGCAAGGCCGCGCAGCAGGGCGGGTACCTCGTCCTTGCGGCTGCGCAGAGCGGCCGTGTCGACCCGTACGGGGACGACGGTGGCGCGCTCGGACCGCAGGGCCGCGTCGAACAGGGCCAGACCGGCCTCGTGGGTCAGCGGCGGTACGCCCTGGGCGGCCATCCGCTTGCGGTCCACGTCGCGCAGGTAGGCGCCGAGTCCGCCGCCGACCTCCCAGAGGCCGAAGGCCATGGAGGTGGCGGGCAGGCCTTCGGCCGCCCGGTGTGCGGCGAGGGCGTCGAGGAAGACGTTCGCCGCCGCGTAGTTGCCCTGCCCGGCGGTCAGTACGAGACCGCCGGCTGAAGAGAACAGTACGAACGCGGCCAGGTCCATCTCCCGCGTCAGCTCGTGCAGATACCACGCGGCATCCGCCTTGGGGGCATAGACCGTGTCCACCTGCTCGTGCGTGAGCGCGGCCATGACGGCGCTGTCGCCGACGCCGGCGGCGTGGATGACGGCGGTCAGCGGACGCTCCGCGACGATCTCGGCGAGGAGTCCCGCGAGCGCCTCCCGGTCCGCCACATCACACGCGGTGATACGGACCACGGCGCCCAGCCCGGCCAGCTCGGCCGCCAACTCCTCAGCACCGGGGGCCTCAAGACCCCGCCGGCTGGTCAGCACCAAGTGCCGGACGCCGTACTCCGTCACCAGCCGACGGGCCACGACCGCACCCAGACCACCGGTACCACCGGTCACCAGCACCGAACCCTCGGCATCGAATGCAGGAACGCGGTCGGCCGCCTCCAGCCGGACCAGACGAGGCACCCACACCTCGCCCGCGCGCACCGCGGACTCCGGCTCACCCGTCGCCAGCGCATACGCCACGTCATCGACAGCCGCGCCCGGCTCCACATCCACCAGCACGAACCGGCCCGGGTTCTCCGCCTGCGCCGCACGCACCAGACCCCACACCGGAGCCTGCACGACGTCGAGCCCAGCATCTTCCGACACCGCGACCGCGCCACGCGTCACCACAACCAGACGGGACGCCGCGAAGCGCTCATCGGCCAGCCACGACCGCACCACGTCCAAGACCCGGTACGACACCACACGCATACCGGAGGGGACATCCGAGGCGACCTCGGCTGCGCAGTCCAGGACCACCACACCAGGCACCGAACCCTCCGCCGGCACCTCGCCCCAACGAACCCACGACTCGTCACGAGCAACCGCCGGAACAACCGACCAGTCGATCCCGAACAGCGGACTCCCGGAGGCCCCCAACTGCTCCGCAGAGACCGGCCGACTCACCATAGAGCCCACCGAGAGCACCGGCGTGCCGGTGACATCGGCGAGCGCCAGCGTCCAGCCGTCCTCGCCGACACGGGTCAGCCGCACCCGCACCTCGGCGGCGCCGACGGCGTGCAGCGCCACGTCGGTCCAGACGAACGGGATCGCGGTCTCGCCCGTGCTCGTCAGGATCGCCGCGTGCATCGCGGCGTCCAGGAGGGCGGGGTGCAGGCCGAACCGGCCTGCCGCGTCCCGCTCCTCCACCGGCAGCGCGACCTCGGCGAACAGCTCCTCGCCACGCCGCCACACCGCCCGCAGCCCACGGAACACCGGACCGTAGCCGAACCCGGCCCCGGCGAAGCCCTCGTAGGCACCGTCGAGGGACACCGGCTCGGCGCCGGCCGGCGGCCAGGCCGCCGCGTCGAACACGGCAGCTTCGACGGCGTCCGCGCTCAGCACGCCACCGGCGTGCCGGACCCACACCCCGTCCTGGTCCTCGTCCGGCCGGGAGTGCACGGTGACCTGGCGGCGCCCGGACTCGTCCGACTCACCGACCCACACCTGTACCTGTACGCCGCCCTCCACCGGCAGCACCAGCGGCGCCGCGAGCGTCAGCTCCTCCACCACCGCACAGCCGACCTCGGCACCCGCCCGCAGGGCGAGTTCGAGCAGCCCGGTGCCGGGCACCAGCACCGCGCCCATCACCGTGTGGTCCGCCAGCCATGGGTGTGTCCGGAGCGACAGCCAGCCCGTGAAGAGGTAGCCGTCGGCGGTGACGAGTTCCATCGCGGCACCCAGCAGCGGGTGATCCGCGGAGGTGACACCGACCGAGTCCAGGTCGGCTGCCCCCAGGGTCCCGTCCAGCCAGTAGCGCTGCCGCTGGAAGGCGTAGGTCGGCAGGTCGACGTGAGCGTTCTTGTCCGTGGCGCCGAAGAACTGCCGCCAGTCCACGGCGATTCCGGCTCCGTGCAGTGCGGCGAGCGCCGCGACCAAGGTGGCGGCCTCGTCCCGGCCCGCGCGCAGCACGGGCAGGGCGGGCGTGCCGTCCGAGCAGTCCCCGGCCATGCCGGAGAGGACGGCGTCGGGGCCCACCTCCAGGAAGCGGGTCACGCCCGCCTCGGTCAGCGTACGGATGCCGTCCGCGAAGCGGACCGCGTCGCGGACATGGCTCACCCAGTACTCCGGGGTGCACAGCCGCTCGGTTTCGGCGATCGCGCCGGTCAGGTTGGAGACGACCGGAAGGGTGGGCGCGGAGAAGGACAGCCCCGACACCACCACACGGAACTCGTCCAGCATCGGGTCCATCAGCGGCGAGTGGAACGCGTGCGAGACCCGAAGGCGGGTCGTCTTGCGGCCCTGCCCCTCGAAGTGCGCCCGTACTGCCTCCACGCCGTCCTCGGCGCCCGAAATGACCACCGAGGAGGGGCCATTGACGGCCGCGATCGAAACGGACTCGCCGAGCAGCGGGAGGACTTCCTCCTCGGTCGCCCGGACGGCGACCATCGCGCCGCCCTCGGGCAGCGCGTCCATCAGCCGGCCACGGGCCGCGACCAGCGCGCACGCGTCGGCCAGCGAGAACACCCCGGCCACATGGGCCGCGGCCACCTCACCGATGGAGTGACCGGCCACGAAGTCCGGCGTCACACCCCAGGACTCGACGAGCCGGAACAGCGCCACCTCGACGGCGAACAGCCCGGCCTGGGCGAACACCGTGCGGTTCAGCGCATCGGCGTCCTCACCCCAGACCACCTCCCGCACCGGCATGTCCAGGCCCGCGCACACCGCGTCGAAGGCTGCCGCGAACACCGGGAAGCGCTCGTACAGTTCACGCCCCATCCCGAGCCGCTGCGAGCCCTGACCCGAGAAGAGGAAGGCACACGTTCCGGCGCCCCGGGCAGATGCCGTGAAGACACCACCCGGCAGCGCAAGGTCTCCCGCGGCCAGTCCGCGCAGTCCCTCGGTCAGTTCCTCGCGTCCGGTGGCGACGACCGCCGCCCGCTGCTCCAGCGCGGTCCGCGTGGTCGCCAGCGCGCCGGCCGTCGCCGCCAGGTCCAGGCCCGGCCGGGATTCGACGTACGCGAGCAGGCGCGCGGCCTGCTCGCGCAGGGCCTCCGGAGTCGCGGCGGACACCAGCCACGGCAGTACGCCGGCCTCCGGTCCCGTCGCGGCCTCGGCCTCTGTCTGCGGGACCGAAGCTTCCGTGGCTGCCTGTTCCAGGATCACGTGCGCATTGGTGCCGCTGATGCCGAACGCCGAGACGCTCGCGCGGCGGGGACGGCCGGTCTCCGGCCACTCCACCGCTTCCCCGAGCAGCGCCACCGCGCCCTCGGTCCACTCCACGTGCGGCGAGGGCTCGTCCACGTGCAGCGTGCGCGGCAGCACGCCCTCCTGCATGGCCATGACCATCTTGATCACTCCCGCGACGCCGGCCGCGGCCTGCGCGTGCCCGATGTTCGACTTGATGGAGCCGAGGAGGAACGGCCGGTCCTCCGGCCGGTCCTGCCCGTACGTCGCGATGAGCGCCTGCGCCTCGATCGGGTCGCCGAGGGTGGTGCCGGTGCCGTGCGCCTCGACCGCGTCCACCTCGGCGGCCGACAGGCCGGCGGAGGCCAGGGCCTGGCGGATGACCCGCTGCTGCGAGGGCCCGTTGGGGGCGGTGAAGCCGTTGCTGGCGCCGTCCTGGTTGACCGCGGAACCGCGGATCACGGCCAGGACCCGGTGTCCGTTGCGCTGTGCGTCGGACAGCCGCTCGACGAGCAGTACGCCGACGCCCTCGGACCAGCCGACCCCGTCGGCGCTGCCCGCGAACGCCTTGCAGCGGCCGTCGACGGACAGGCCGCGCTGGCGGCTGAACTCGATGAACATGCCGGGCGTGGACATGACGGTCGCGCCGCCGGCCAGGGCCAGGGAGCACTCTCCCGCCCGCAGGGCCTGTACCGCGAGGTGCAGGGCCACCAGTGAGGACGAGCACGCGGTGTCCACCGTGACGGCCGGGCCCTCCAGGCCCAGCGTGTACGAGACCCGGCCGGAGACGACGCTGCCGCCGCTGGTGCCGGAAGGGTGCGCGCCGAGCGCGTAGTCGTGGTACATCACGCCGGCGAAGACGCCGGTGCGGCTGCCCTTGAGCGTGGCGGGGTCGATCCCGGCCCGCTCCAGGGCCTCCCAGGAGGTTTCGAGCAGCAGTCGCTGCTGCGGGTCCATGTACAGGGCCTCGCGGGGCGAGATGCCGAAGAAGGCCGGGTCGAAGTCCGCCGCCTCGTGGAGGAAGCTGCCGCGGCGCGTGTAGCTCTTGCCCTCCTTGCCGGGCTCCGGGTCGTACAGGTCCTCGATGTTCCAGCCGCGGTCGGCGGGCAGGTCGGAGACGGTGTCCCCGCCGTCCATCAGCAGTCGCCACAGTTCCTCGGGCGAGGTCACTCCGCCCGGGTAGCGGCAGGCCATGCCGACGATCGCGATCGGGTCGTCGTCGACGGGGCGCCGGTGTTCGGTGCCCCGTACGGCCGCGTCCGAGGTCGCATCGGTGGTGCCGAGGAGGGTGAGGAGGAGGTCGGTGACGGAGTCGGCGTTGGGGTGGTCGAAGGCGAGGGTGGCGGGCAGTCGCAGGCCGGTGGCCTGGTTCAGGTGGTTGCGGAGCTCGGTCGCGGCGAGCGAGTCGAAGCCCAGCTCCTGGAACGCCCGGTCCGCGCCGATCGCCTCGGCCGAGGCATGCCCGAGCACGGACGCGACCTGCGAACGCACCAGGTGCAGCACCGTACGCCGCCGCTCCCCCGCCGACAGGCCGGACAGCCGCTGCGTCAGCGAGGCAGCGGTGGCGCTGCCGGATCCGGCAGCCGCCCGGCGGGCGCGCCGCGGGGCGAGCCCGCGGAGCAGGGCGGGTATCTCGTCGGTACGGGAGCGCAGGGCCGCGGTGTCGACCGTGGCGGGCACGACGAGGGGCCGGGCGGAGCGCAGCGCCGAGTGGAAGAGATCCAGGCCGGTCTCGGCCGACAGGACGGGCAGGCCCTGGGCCGCCATCCGCTTGCGGTCCACATCGGTGAGGAGCGCGCCCATGCCGACTCCCGCATCCCACAGGGCGAAGGCCATGGAGGTGGCGGGGAGGCCTTCGGCCGCCCGCTGCGCGGCGAGGGCGTCCAGGAAGACGTTCGCCGCCGCGTAGTTGCCCTGCCCGGCGGTCAGCACAAGACCACCCGCCGAGGAGAACAGTACGAACGCGGCCAGGTCCATCTCCCGCGTCAGCTCATGCAGATGCCACGCGGCATCCGCCTTGGGGGCGAGGACGGCGTCGAAGCGGTCCTCGGTCAGGGCCCCGACGAGCGCGTTGCTGCTGATACCGGCGGCGTGGAAGACGCCGGTCAGCGGACGCTCCGCCACGGTCTCGGCAAGGAGTCCCGCGAGCGCCTCCCGGTCCGCCACATCACACGCGGCGATACGGACCATGGCACCGAGTCCGGCCAGCTCGGCCGCCAACTCCTCAGCCCCGGGGGCCTCAAGACCCCGCCGACTGGTCAGCACCAAGTGCCGTACGCCGTACTCCGTCACCAGACGACGGGCTACGACCGCACCCAGACCACCGGTACCACCGGTCACCAGCACCGAACCCTCGGCATCGAAGACCGGCACCACATCACCGGAGGAGTCCAGACGCACCAGCCGAGGCACCCACACCTCACCCGCCCGCACCGCGGACTCCGGCTCACCGGTCGCCAGCGCATACGCCACGTCGCCGACAGCCGCCCCCGGCTCCACATCCACCAGCACGAACCGGCCCGGGTTCTCCGCCTGCGCCGCACGCACCAGACCCCACACCGGAGCCTGCACGAGATCCAGCCCAACGCCCTCCGACACCGCGACCGCACCACGCGTCACCACAACCAGACGAGACGCCGCGAAACGCTCATCAGCCAGCCACGACCGCACGGCATCCAGCACCCGGTACGACACCGCACGCACACCGGAGGGAACATCCGACGTCCCGACCCCTGCTGCGCAATCCAGCACCACCACATCCGGCACCGGGCCCTCGGCCGGCACCTCCTCCCAACCAACCCACGACTCGTCACGAGCAACCGCCGGCACAACCGACCAGTCGACCCCGAACAGCGGGCTCCCGGAGGCCCCCAGCTGCTCCGCCGAAACGAGGCGGCTGAGCATCGAGCCCACGGACAGCACGGGCTGTCCGGCCGTGTCCGCCATCTGCAGGGACAGGCCCTCGTCGCCGACGCGGGTCAGCCGCACCCGGACCTCGGAGGCTCCGACGGCGTGCAGCACCACGTCGTTCCACGCGAAGGGCACGACGGTGTCGTCGCCGTCGCCCTCCAGCAGGCCTGCGTGCAGGGAGGCGTCCAGCAGCGCGGGATGCAAGCCGAACCGGCCTGCCGCGTCGCGCTCCTTCTCGGGCAGCGCGACCTCGGCGAACAGCTCCTCGCCGCGCCGCCATACCGCCCGCAGCCCGCGAAAGACCGGACCGTAGCCGAACCCGGCCTCCGCGAACCGCTCGTAGGCACCTTCGACGGGGACGACCTCCGCGTCCGCCGGCGGCCATGCCGCCGCGTCGAATCCGGCCGAGGCGTCCACGGCATCCGTGGTCAGCACACCGCCGGCATGCCGGACCCAGACCCCGCCGCCGGTTCCTTCGGTGCACGAGTACACACCGACCGTACGACGACCGGTCTCCTCCGGTGCCGACACCCGTACCTGCACCTGTACGCCGCCCTGCTCGGGCAGGGAAAGCGGTGCGGCGAGCGTCAGCTCCTCCACCACCTCACAGCCGACCTCGGCACCCGCCCGCAGGGCGAGTTCGAGCAGACCGGTGCCGGGCACCAGCACGGCGCCCTTGACGGTGTGGTCGGCCAGCCACGGGTGGGTCTGCCGCGAGAGACGGCCGGTCAGTACCGTCCCGTCCTCGTCGGCGAGGCTCACGAACGCGCTCAGCATCGGGTGCTCGGCCGCGCCGAGCCCCGCGAACCGCACGTCACCCGCACGCAGCACCACGCCGACGGGCCAGTACCGCTGCCGCTGGAAGGCGTAGGTGGGCAGCTCGACCCGGCGGGCGCCGGTCCCGGCGAACAGGGCGCTCCAGTTCGCACTCACGCCATGGACGTACAGCTCGGCCAGGGCGCGTACGGCCGTCTCCTCCTCGTCGCGGCCCTTGCGCAGGGCGCCGACGAACAGGGCGTCGGGCGCGGCGGACTCCTGGCCCATGGCCGAGAGCACGCTGTCGGGGCCGAGCTCCAGGAAGCGGGTCACGCCCGCCTCGGTGAGGGTACGGATGCCGTCCGCGAAGCGGACCGCGTCGCGGACGTGCCTCACCCAGTACTCCGGGTCACACAGCTCCTCCGCACCCGCCACCAGCGGAATCGCGGGCGAGGAGAAGGACAGACCGGAGACGACGGCACGGAACTCGTCCAGCATCGGGTCCATGAGCGGCGAGTGGAAGGCGTGCGAGACCCGAAGGCGGGTCACCTTGCGGCCGAGCCCCTCGAAGTGGGCCCGGACAGACTCCACCGCGTCCTCGGCACCGGAGACCACCACGGCCGAGGGACCGTTGACGGCGGCGATCGACACGGACTCACCCAGCAGCGGAAGGACTTCCTCCTCCGTCGCCGCCACCGCCAGCATCGCGCCACCCTCGGGCAGCGCCTGCATCAGCCGGCCACGGGCCGCGACCAGCGCACATGCGTCCTTGAGGGTGAACACTCCGGCCACGTGGGCCGCGGCCACCTCACCGATGGAGTGCCCGGCCAGGAAATCGGCCTTGACACCCCACGACTCGACGAGGCGGTACAGCGCCACCTCCACGGCGAACAGACCCGCCTGCGCGAACATCGTCTGGTTCAACGCATCCGCGTCCTCACCCCAGACCACATCCTGCACCGGCATGTCCAGGCCCGCGCACACCTCGTCAAAGGTCGCGGCGAACACCGGGAAGCGGGCGTACAGCTCACGACCCATCCCGAGCCGCTGCGAACCCTGACCAGTGAACAGGAACGCGGTCTTGCCGCCCCGCGCCTGGCCCTGGATCACCTGCTCGCCGTTCAGTACGACAGCCCGGTGGGCGAAGACCGACCGGCCGAGGGCGGACAGGCCCACGTCCACCGGCCGCAGCTCCGACTCCTCCGCGTACGCGCGCAGCCGCACGACCTGATCCTGAAGCGCGTCCTCCGTCTTGCCGGACACCAGCCACGGCACCACACCCGGAACGACGTCCGCAGCCGGCACGACACCGGTCGACGCGAACTGCTCAAGCACCACGTGTGCGTTCGTTCCGCTGATGCCGAACGAGGACACACCCGCCCGACGCACCCGGCCCGACTCCGGCCAGGCACGCTCCTGCGACAGCAGCTGCACATCACCCGCCGCCCAGTCGACATGCGAGGACGGCGCGTCCACGTGCAGCGTGCGCGGCAGCACACCGTGCCGCATCGCCATGATCATCTTGATGACGCCCGCCACACCGGCCGCAGCCTGCGCGTGCCCAATGTTCGACTTCAGCGAGCCCAGCCACAGCGGCCGGCCCTCCGGGCGGTCCTGGCCGTAGGTCGCGATCAGCGCCTGCGCCTCGATCGGGTCACCCAGCGTCGTACCCGTACCGTGCGCCTCCACCACGTCCACATCGGACGTCGACAGACCGCCACTCGCCAGCGCCTGGCGGATCACCCGCTGCTGCGAGGGACCGTTCGGGGCCGTCAGACCATTGCTCGCACCGTCCTGGTTCACCGCCGAGCCACGTACGACCGCCAGCACCCGGTGACCGTTCCGCACCGCATCCGACAGCCGCTCCAGCACGACCATGCCGACGCCCTCGCCCCAGCCGACACCATCGGCGGAATCCGAGAACGAACGGCACCGGCCGTCGGACGACAGACCACCCTGACGCGCAAACTCCACAAACGTCGTCGGCGTCGACATCACCGTCACACCGCCGGCCACGGCGAGGGAACACTCCCCCGAACGCAGCGCCTGTGCCGCGAGGTGCATCGCCACCAGCGAGGACGAACACGCCGTGTCCACCGTCACCGCCGGACCCTCCAGGCCCAGCGCGTACGAGACGCGGCCGGAGGCGATGCTGCCCGCGCTCCCGCTGCCCTGCTGGCCCTCGAACTCCCGGCCGCCGAGCAGGTTGGCGTAGTCGCTGTACATGACACCCGCGAACACACCGGTCTGCGAGCCGCGCAGCGACACCGGATCGATGCCGGACCGCTCCACCGCCTCCCACGTCGTCTCCAGCAGCAGCCGCTGCTGCGCATCCGTGGCCAGCGCCTCACGCGGACTCATCCCGAAGAACTCCGGATCGAACTCGGCAGCGTCGTAGAGGAAACCACCCGCCCGCGCGAACGACTCGCCCTCCACATCCCAACCCCGGTCCCCCGGGAAGGAGCCAACGGCATCCACGCCATCAGCCACCAGCCGCCACAGATCCTCCGGCGAGGTCACCCCACCCGGATAACGGCACGCCATACCCACGATCACAACCGGATCGTGGGCCGTCACGGCCTGGCGCACGGCCACCGGAGCGGCCTCGACCTCCTCCCCGAGGATCTCGTCGCGGACGAATCCGGCGAGCGCGTCCGCCGACGGGTAGTCGAAGACCACCGTGGCGGGCAGCCGCAGCCCCGTCACCGAACCCAGCCGGTTGCGCAGCTCAACCGCCGTCAGGGAGTCGAAGCCCAGGTCCTGGAAAGCCCGCGCCGGATCGACATCGGCCGCGCCTCCGTGCCCGAGCACCAGCGCGATCTGTGCGCGCACCAGGTCGAGCACGGCCCCGTGCCGCTCACCCTCGGCGAGGCCGGACAGTCTCGTCCGCAGTCCGGCCGCGTCGGCCGACCCCGTACGTATGGTGCGGCGCGCCCGGGTCCGGATCAGGCCGCGGAGCAGCGCCGGCACCTCGCCCAGCGCGCGGATCGCGGCCAGGTCCAGCCGGACCGGCAGGATCGCCGGCCGCTCGGCCGACAGCGCGGCGTCGAACAGCGCCAGGCCGTCCGCCACGGACAGCGGCGGCATGCCCAGCCGGGTGATGCGCTCGACCTCGGCGTCGGTCAGCGAACCGGTCATTCCGCCGGTCCGCGCCCAGGGGCCCCAAGCGAGGGAAACCCCGCGCAGGCCCGCGGCCCGCCGGTGCGCGGCAAGGGTGTCGAGGAAGGCGTTGCCGGCGGCGTAGTTCGCCTGCCCCGCGCTGCCGAATGCGGCGGCGACTGAGGAGAACACGACGAACGCCTCAAGGTCGCGTTCCTTCGTCGCCTCGTGCAGGTTCCAGGCCGCGTCCACCTTCGGCCGCAGCACGGCCGAGAGCCGCTCGCCCGTCAGCGAGCCGATCACCCCGTCATCGATCACGCCGGCGGTGTGGATCACTGCCCGTACGTCGTACCGGGCGAACAGGTCGTGTACGGCAGCGGGCTCGGCGACGTCACAGGCCTCGACCGCGACCCGTACGTCCTGCTGCTCCAGCTCGGCGACGAGATCCGCCGCACCGTCGGCGGCGTGGCCGCTGCGGCTGACAAGCAACAGGCTGCGTACGCCGTGTTCGGCCACCAGGTGCCGGGCGATCTCCCGGCCCAGGCCACCCGTACCGCCGGTGATCAGGACGGCACCCTCACCCGCCCAGGCGGGAGCGGTCTCCTGTGCGGCCTCGACCCGGGCCAGCCGCGCGGCGAGGAACCGGCTCTCCCGGACCAAGACCTGCGGTTCGTCGAGCGCCAGTACGGACTCCAGCAGACCGGCGGGCTCCTCGCCCTCCACGTCCACCAGCACGAACCGGCCCGGCTGCTCCGACTGCGCCGAACGCACCAAACCCCACACCGCAGCAGCCGCAAGATCCTCACCCGCGACCGCGCCACGGGTCACCAGCACCAGCCGCGACTCCTCCGGCAACTCCTGCACCAGAGCCAGCACCCGCGCCGACAGCGCATGCACCGACTCCACGACATCGCCATCGCCATCACCGGCCAGCCGGTGCACCACCACATCCGGCGACACCGCCACCGGCGCCGGCACCCGGACCGGCACCCACTCCACCCCGAACAGCCCATCGTGCGGCTGCTCGGCGGAGACCGGACGCACCGTGAGCGCCGTCACCGAAGCGACCGGCTCTCCCGCGGCGTCCGCCAGCGCCGCCGAGATCGCCCCGTCGGGCGTACGGGACAGTCGTACCCGCAGAGCAGACGCGCCTGAGGCGTGCAACGACACGCCGGACCAGGAGAAGGGCACGCCGCGTTCCCCGTCACCGACGAGCACGGCCGCGTGCAGGCCTGCGTCGAACAGGGCAGGGTGCAGTCCGAATCCGGTCAGGTCCGTGTCTTCCGGCAGCGCGACCTCGGCGTAGACCTCGTCGTCGAGCCGCCAGGCTGCTCGCAGGCCCTGGAACACCGGCCCGTACTCGAACCCGGCCTCGGCAAACCGCTCGTACAGCTCCGACACGTCCAGCGCCTCCGCGCCGGCCGGCGGCCAGACCGCCGTGTCGACGGCCGGGTGCGGAGCGGTGGCGGGCGCGAGCACGCCGGTGGCGTGCTGGATCCAGAGGGAGTCGTCCGCGCCGTCCGGGCGGGAGTGCACCGTCACCGTACGGCGGCCGAACTCGTCGAGCGCGCCCACCGCGACCTGCACGCGTACGCCGCCCTGAGCGGGCAGGGTGAGCGGCGCGGCGAGCGTCAGTTCCTCCACTGCCGGACACCCGGCTTCGTCACCGGCGCGGACGACCAGTTCGACCAGGGCCGTCCCCGGGACCAGCACCGCACCCATGACCATGTGATCCGCGAGCCACGGGTGGGTGGCCACCGACAGCCGTCCGGTGAAGAGGAAGGTGTCCGAGTCCGCCAGCTCCACGGCTGCGCCCAGCAGCGGGTGTTCGGCCGACTCCAGGCCTGCGAGCCGTACGTCACCGCCGCGTGCGAAACCGCCGCCCGTGGGCCAGTAGCGCTGGTGCTGGAAGGCGTAGGTGGGCAGCTCGACGGTGCGGGCGCCGGTGCCGGTGAAGAGGGCCGACCAATCCGTGGCGGCGCCGTTCACATGGAGCTCGGCGAGGGCCTGGAGGGCGGACGTCTCCTCGTCACGGTTCTTGCGCAGGAGAGGAACGAGGACGGCCGAGCCGTCCTCCGGCAGGGATGCGGTGGCCATGGCGGACAGGACCCCATCGGGGCCCAGCTCCAGGAACCGCGTCACGCCCTGCTCGTGCAGGGCCCGCACACCGTCGGCGAAACGCACCGCCTCGCGGACATGCCGCACCCAGTACTCCGGGTCACAGACCGGCTCGACCAGCGGGATCGTGGGAGTGGAGAACGACAGGCCGGAGACGACCGCGCGGAACTCGTCCAGCATCGGGTCCATCAGCGGCGAGTGGAACGCGTGCGAGACCCGCAACCGCGTGACCTTACGGCCCTGCGCCTCGAAGTGGGCCCGGACAGCCTCCACCGCGCCCTCGGCACCGGAGACCACCACGGCCGACGGACCGTTGACCGCGGCGATCGACACCGTCTCGTCAAGGAGCGGGAGGACTTCCTCCTCGGTCGCCGCCACCGCCAGCATCGCACCACCCTCGGGCAGCGCCTGCATCAGCCGACCACGCGCCGACACCAACGCACACGCGTCGGCGAGGGAGAACACCCCGGCCACATGCGCCGCGGCCACCTCACCGATGGAGTGACCAGCCAGGAAGTCCGGCTTGACACCCCACGACTCGACGAGACGGAACAGCGCCACCTCGACCGCGAACAGACCCGCCTGCGCGTACGTGGTCTGGTTGACCAGTTCCGCGTCCTCGCCCCAGATCACATCCCGGACCGGGACATCCAATTCCGCGCACACGGCGTCGAAGGCTGCCGCGAACACCGGGAAACGGGCATACAGCTCACGCCCCATCCCGAGCCGCTGCGAGCCCTGACCGGTGAACAGGAACGCGGTCTTACCGGCGCGTGCCTGGCCCTGGATCACCTGCTCGCCGTTCAGCACCACGGCCCGGTGGGCAAAGACCGACCGGCCGAGCGTTGACAGACCCACATCCACCGGCCGCAGCCCCGACTCCTCCGTGTACGAACGCAGGCGCGCGACCTGGTCGCGCAGCGCGTCCTCCGTCTTGCCGGACACCAGCCACGGCACCACACCCGGAACGGCGTCTGCAGCAGCCGGCACCACATCCGCCGACGCGAACTGCTCCAGCACCACATGCGCGTTCGTCCCACTGATACCGAACGAGGACACACCCGCCCGCCGGGCACGGCCCGACTCCGGCCAGGCCGTCCCGTCGGTCACCAGCTCCACCGCGCCCGCGCTCCAGTCCACATGCGTGGACGGCGCGTCGACGTTGAGGGTCTTGGCCACGATGCCGTGCTCCATCGCCATGACCATCTTGATCACACCGGCGACACCGGCCGCCGCCTGCGCGTGCCCGATGTTGGACTTCACCGAGCCGAGCAGCAGCGGGAGTTCACGGTCCTGACCGTAGGTCGCGATCAGCGCCTGCGCCTCGATCGGGTCGCCCAGCGTGGTACCCGTGCCGTGCGCCTCCACCACGTCCACGTCGGACGTGGACAGGCCGCCACTGGCGAGCGCCTGCCGGATCACCCGCTGCTGCGAGGGACCGTTCGGGGCCGTCAGACCATTGCTCGCACCGTCCTGGTTCACCGCCGAGCCACGCACGACCGCCAGCACCCGGTGACCGTTCCGCACCGCATCCGACAGCCGCTCCAGCACGACCATGCCCACGCCCTCGCCCCAGCCGACACCATCGGCGGAATCCGAGAACGAACGGCACCGGCCGTCGGACGACAGACCACCCTGACGCGCAAACTCCACAAACGTCGTCGGCGTCGACATCACCGTCACACCGCCGGCCACGGCGAGGGAGCACTCACCCGAGCGCAGTGCCTGCGCCGCCCAGTGCAGGGCCACCAGCGAGGACGAACACGCCGTGTCCACCGTTACCGCGGGGCCTTCGAAGCCGAAGGTGTACGACACGCGGCCGGAGGCGATGCTGGGCGCGCTGCCGTTGCCGCGGAAGCCGTCGAACTGCTTGCCGTCCAGCAGGGTCCGGTAGTCCGTGTACATGACGCCCGCGAAGACGCCGGTCTGCGAGCCGCGGAGCGAGACCGGGTCGATGCCGGCCCGCTCGATCGCCTCCCAGGACGTCTCCAGCAGCAGCCGCTGCTGGGCATCCGTGGCCAGCGCCTCACGCGGGCTCATCCCGAAGAACTCCGGGTCGAACTCGGCAGCGTCGTAGAGGAAACCACCCGCCCGCGCGAAGGACTCACCCTCCACATCCCAGCCACGATCCGCCGGGAAGGAACCAACCGCGTCCACCCCATCAGCAACCAGCCGCCACAGATCCTCCGGCGACGCCACCCCACCCGGATAACGGCACGCCATACCCACGATCACGACGGGGTCGTCCTCCGCGGCCACGGCCCGCGTCGGCAGCAGTGCCGCCGCCGCATCGGTCGTGTCGCCGCCGAACAGCTCGTCGAGCAGGAAGCCGACCAGCGCGTCGGCCGTCGGGTAGTCGAAGACCAGGGTCGCCGGCAGCCGCAGGCCTGCGGCCGTGCCCAGCCGGTTGCGGAGTTCGACGGCCATCAGGGAGTCGAAGCCGAGGTCCTGGAAGGCTCGCGTCGGTTCGACGGCGGTGGCGTCGGTGTGGCCCAGGACGAGGGCGACGTGCCCGCGTACAAGGTCGAGGAGCACCTCGCGGCGCTCGTCGGCCGTGAGGGCCGAGAGGGTACGCAGCAGACCCGCCGTAGCGGGCGAATCGGGAGCGTCGGAAGCCGCCGAACGCCGGTTACGGGTACGGGGCCGGACCAGCGCGCGCAGCAGGGCGGGTACCCCGTCCTGCGCCCGCATGGCCGCGAAGTCGAAGCGCACCGGGGCGACCAGCGAGGCGTCCGACCGCAGGGCGGCGTCGAAGAGCTCGGCGCCCTGCTCAGGGGTCAGCTCGGGCATGCCGGTGCGTGCGATGCGCTGGAGGTCGGCTTCGGTCAGGGTGCCGGTCATGCCGCCGTCCTGGGTCCACGGGCCCCAGGCCAGCGAGGTGCCCGGCCTTCCGGCGGCCCGGCGGTGCGCGGCGAGGGCGTCCAGGAAGACGTTTCCGGCGGCGTAGTTGGCCTGGCCGGGGCCGCCGAAGAGTCCGGAGACGGAGGAGAACAGGACGAAGGCGGCCAGGTCCAGCTCGCGCGTGGCCTCGTGCAGGTTCCACGCGGCGTCCACCTTGGGGCGCAGGACCGCCGACAGCCGCTCGGGCGTCAGTGCTTCGACCACACCGTCGTCGATCACACCCGCCGTGTGGACCACGGCCCGCACCGCATGACGGGAGACCAGGTCGGTCACCGCTGCCGCATCGGCCACATCGCAGGCCTCGACGCGGGCCTCGGCTCCCAGCCCGGCCAGCTCCGCGACCAGTTCGGCGGCGCCCTCGGCGGCCGGGCCACTCCGGCTCACCAGCAGCAGGCTGCGTACGCCGTGTTCGGCCACCAGGTGCCGGGCGATCACCCGGCCCAGGCCACCCGTGCCGCCGGTGATCAGGACCGTGCCCTCGCCCGCCCACTCCGGAGCCGTCTCCCGGACCGAGCCGTCGAGCCGGGTCAGCCGGGCGGCCAGCACCTCGCCGTCGCGCACGAGCAACTGGGGCTCGTCCACGGCCAGTACGGTCTCCAGCAGCCCGGTCTCGGGCTCCTCGCCCGCCACGTCCACCAGCACGAACCGGCCCGGGTGCTCCGACTGCGCCGACCGCACCAGACCCCACACCGCAGCCGCGGCCAGGTCCTCGCCGGACACCGCGCCACGGGTCACGAACACCAGCCGGGAATCGGCGGACCGCTCCTCCCCCAGCCACTCCTGCACCAGGGAGAGCGCCCGCGCCGACAGCGCGTGCACCGACTCCACCACGTCTCCGTCGCCCGAGAGCCGCGCCATGACGACGTCCGGGGACACCGCCACCGGCTCCGCCGCCCGGACCGGCACCCACTCCACGCCGTACACCGGGTCGCGGTCCGTCGTATGAGCGGCATCGACCGGACGCAGCAGCAGCGACTCCACCGATGCCACCGGCTCGCCGGCCGTGTCGGCCACGGCGACGGTGAGCGCTTCCTCGCGCGTACGGGTCACCCGCACGCGGACCGACGAGGCGCCGGTGGCGTGCAGCGACACGCCCTCCCAGGAGAACGGCACGACGCCGCGCGGCACCCCGTTGAACGCGGTGACGTGCAGCGCGGCGTCCAGCAGTGCGGGGTGCAGGCCGTAGGGGCTGCCGTCGACGCCCTCGGGGAGGGCGACCTCGGCGTACACGTCCTCGCCCTGCTGCCAGGCGGCCTTCAGGCCCTGGAAGACCGGGCCGTAGTCGAATCCGGCCTCGGACATGCGGTCGTAGAGGCCGGTCAGGTCGACCGGCTCGGCGCCGGCCGGGGGCCACGCGGCGTCCGGGGCGTCGAGGGCCACGGTCCGCTCGCCCGTCGCCAGTACGCCCGTCGCGTGCTGAAGCCAAGCCTGGTCGTCGGCTCCCTCACGGCGGGAGCGGATGGTCACCGTACGGCGGCCGTTGCCGTCGGCGGCGGCCACCCGCAGGTGCAGCTGTACGCCGCCCTCCTCGGGGAGGACGAGCGGCGCGGCGAGCGTCAGCTCCTCGACGGTGCCGCAGCCGACCTCGTCGCCCGCGCGGATGGCGAGCTCCAGGAACGCGGTTCCGGGCAGGAGGGCCGAGCCGCGCACCACGTGGTCGGAGAGCCAGGGGTGCGACCGGGCCGACAGGCGGGAGGTGAACAGCATGCCTTCGGCGTCGGACAGTTCGATGGAGGCGCCCAGCAGCGGGTGCCCGGCCATGTCGAGCCCGGCGGCCTGGACGTCACCGGCCGGTGCCGCGCCGGGGGTCGGCCAGTAGCGCTGCCGCTGGAAGGCGTATGTCGGGAGGTCGATGAGGCGCGCGCCCGTTCCCCGCAGCACCTCCGCCCAGTCCACGAACGTGCCGTCGACGAACATCCGGGCGGCGGCGGTCAGTGCAGCCGTCTCCTCGTCGATGCCCTTGCGCAGCAGGGGGACGAGGACCGCGTCGCTGTCTTCAGGCAGGCATGCAGCGGCCATGGCGGACAGGACCCCGTCGGGGCCGAGCTCCAGGAACCGCGTCACGCCCTGCTCGTGCAGGGCCCGCACACCGTCCGCGAAACGCACCGCCTCGCGGACATGCCGCACCCAGTACTCCGGGTCGCACAGCTCCTCGGAGGTGGCCACCATCGCCAGCTCCGGCTCGGAGAACGACAGCCCCGACACCACCGCGCGGAACTCGTCCAGCATCGGGTCCATCAGCGGCGAGTGGAACGCGTGCGAGACCCGCAACCGCGTGACCTTACGGCCCTGCGCCTCGAAGTGGGCCCGGACAGCCTCCACCGCGTCCTCGGCACCGGAGACCACGACCGCCGACGGACCGTTGACAGCGGCAATCGACACCGACTCGCCCAGCAGCGGAAGGACTTCCTCCTCCGTCGCCTGAACCGCGAGCATGGCGCCGCCCTCGGGCAGCGCCTGCATCAGCCGGCCACGGGCCGCCACCAGCACACACGCGTCGGCAAGGGAGAACACCCCGGCCACATGCGCAGCAGCCACCTCACCGATGGAATGACCGGCCACAAAGTCCGGCTTGACACCCCAGGACTCCACCAGCCGGAACAGCGCCACCTCCACGGCGAACAGACCCGCCTGCGCGAACATCGTCTGGTTCAACGCATCCGCGTCTTCACCCCAGACCACATCCCGCACCGGGACATCCAGCTCCGCGCACACCGCGTCAAAGGCCGCCGCGAACACCGGGAAACGGGCATACAGCTCACGCCCCATCCCGAGCCGCTGCGAGCCCTGCCCGGTGAACAGGAACGCGGTCCTGCCTCCCCGCGCCACGCCCTCCGCCACCGGCTGCGTGCCACCCAGCAGCACCGCACGGTGGCCGAGCGCGGACCGGCCGGCCGCGAGGGTCAGGGCTACGTCGGCCGGGCGCGGCCCGGACTGCTCCACGTACGCGTGCAGGCGCGCCGTCTGGTCCCGCAGTGCCTGCTCCGTCCGGCCCGTCAGGACCCACGGCACCACACCCGGCACCGCCAAGGGCCCGTCCGTCCCGGTCTCCGGCTCCGCCGGGGCCGGTTCGGCCTGTTCCAGGACCACATGGGCGTTCGTGCCGCTGATGCCGAAGGCGGAGACCGCCGAGCGGCGCGGGCGGCCGGTGGCGGGCCAGTCGGTCCGCTCGGTGAGGAGTTCGACGGCGCCCGCGCTCCAGTCGACGTGCGAGGTCGGCTCGTCCACGTGCAGGGTCCGGGGCAGGACGCCGTGCCGCATCGCCATGACCATCTTGATGACGCCGGCGACACCGGCCGCGGCCTGCGCGTGCCCGATGTTCGACTTGATGCCGCCGAGCAGCAGCGGCTGGTCCGCCGGCCTGCCCCGGCCGTAGGTCGCGAGCAGTGCCTGGGCCTCGATCGGGTCGCCCAGCGTGGTACCGGTGCCGTGGGCCTCGACGGCGTCGATCTGGTCGGCGGTCAGCTGCGCGTTGGTGAGCGCCGCCTGGATGACGCGCTGCTGGGAGGGTCCGTTGGGGGCGGTGAGGCGGCTGCTGGCGCCGTCCTGGTTGACCGCCGTGCCCCGGACGACGCCGAGCACCTGGTGGCCATTGCGGCGGGCGTCCGACAGTCGCTCCACGAGCAGGACGCCGACGCCCTCGGCCCATCCGGTGCCGTCGGCGGCCTCGGCGAAGGGCTTGCAGCGGCCGTCGGCGGCGAGGCCGCGCTGGCGGGAGAACTCGGTGAACAGGCGGGGGGTCGGCATGATCGCGACGCCGCCGGCCAGGGCCATGGTGCATTCGCCGGCCCGCAGGGCGCGTACGGCCAGGTGCAGGGCGACCAGGGAGGAGGAGCAGGCGGTGTCGACGGTGACGGCCGGGCCTTCGAGGCCGAAGGTGTAGGAGATCCGGCCAGACAGGACGCTGACCGCGCCGCCGGTCAGCAGGTGGCCCTCGGTTTCGGCGGTCTGCTTGGCGAGGGAGCCGTAGTCGGTGTCGGCGCCGCCGATGAAGACGCCGGTCTCGGTGCCGCGCAGGGCGGCGGGGCTGATCTGGGCGTGTTCGATCGCCTCCCAGGAGGTTTCCAGCAGCAGTCGCTGCTGCGGGTCCATGGCGAGGGCCTCGCGCGGGGCGATGCCGAAGAGGTCGGCGTCGAACTCGGCGGCGGCGTCGAGGAAGCCGCCGTGGCGTACGTAGCTCTTCCCGGGGGTGCCCGGGGTGGGGTCGTAGAGCGCTGCGGTGTCCCACCCGCGGTCCTCCGGCAGGTCGCCGACGGCGTCGGTGCCGTCGGCGACCATCCGCCACAGGTCCTCGGGGGAATGGACTCCGCCGGGGAACCGGCAGGCCATGCCCACGATGGCGATCGGCTCGTTGTCCCGGGCCTCGACGGACTCCAGCCTCTGCTTGGTGCGCCGCAGGTCTGCGGTGACCTTCTTGAGGTAGTCGCGGAGCTTGTCTTCGGAGGAGGGGCCGGCCTTGGGTGCCATGGGTGGGAAAACCTCGCAGTCGGGAAAAGGTGGTACGCGTGGTGCGGTGATCGGTGATCGGCCTGCTCGGTACGGTCGGCCGGCCGGTTCGGTCAGGAGAGGCCGAGTTCCTTGTCGATCAGGTCGAAGATCTCGTCGTCCGTCGAGGCCGCTTCGAGGTCGGCGTCGGCGTCGGTGCCGTCCGTGTCCCCGTCGTGGGCGTCCTCAGCGGCGGCGTCGAGCTTCCATTGCAGTGCTTTGAGGCGGGCGGTCAGGCGGGCGCGGCTGTCGGCGTCCAGCGCGGAGGCCGCGCCGGCCGTCACGGCCTGTTCCAGGTCGTCGAGTCCCGGCAGGAGGGAGATCTCCGGCTGCGCGCCGTCGGCGGATGCCAGTTGTGTGCGCAGGTGCCGGGCGAGGGCCAGCGGGGTCGGGTGGTCGAAGACCGCTGTCGTCGGCAGCCGGAGCCCGGTCTCGGCGTTCAGGCGGTTGCGCAGTTCCACGGCGGTGAGCGAGCTCATGCCCAGGTCGAGGAAGCCGCGTTCGGCCTCGATCGAGGCGGGCGAGCCGTGGCCGAGGACGGTGGCGACATGGCCGGTGATCAGCTGGAGCAGCAGCGTCTCGCGCTTGGCCTCGCCGAGTCCGGCCAGCCGCTGCGCGAAGCCGCCCTCGTCGCCGCCGTCGTGCCGGGTCCCGTCCGCCGGGGTGATGGCCCCGGGTGTGCTCGCGGACCTCCGTATGACCGTCCGTACGGGGGCGAGTCCGCGGAGCAGTGCCGGCGTACGACCGCCGGCCGCGAAGGCCCGCGGGTCGAGCCGTACGGGTACCAGGAGGGCACGGTCGACGGCCGCGGCGGCGTCGAGCAGGCCGAGTCCTTGGTCTGCCGAGAGCGGCAGCATTCCTGAGCGTTCGAAGCGGGCGACATCCACGGGGGACAGCCTGGACGTCATTTCACTGGAATCTCCCCAGTATCCCCACGCGAGGGAGACGGCGGTGAGGCCCTGGGCCCGGCGCCGGTGGGCGAGGGCGTCGAGGAAGGAGTTGGCGGCGGCGTAGTTGGCCTGGGCGGGACCTCCGATGACTCCGGCGAAGGAGGAGAAGAGGACGAAGGCGGACAGTTTGGTGTCCCGGGTCAGCTCGTGCAGGTGCCAGGCGGCTTCGGCCTTCGGGCGCCATACGCGGTCCAGGTCCTCGGTGGTGAGGTTCTCCAGGAGGCCGTCCTGGAGGACGCCGGCCGCGTGGACCACGGCGGTGAGCGGGTGTTCGGCCGGGACGGCGGCGAGCACGTCGGCGAGGGCGTCGCGGTCGGCCGCGTCGCAGGCGGCGATGGTGACGGCCGCCCCCATGCGGGTGAGTTCTTCGCGCAGTTCCTCGGCGCCCGGGGCGGCGAGGCCCCGGCGGCCGGTGAGCAGCAGGTGCCGGACGCCGTGCTCGGTGACCAGGTGGCGGGCGACGAGGGCGCCGAGGGTTCCGGTGCCGCCGGTGATCAGGACGGTGCCGTCGCCGTGCGTGTCCCACTCCCAGACCGGGAGGCCTGCGGGGTCCTGCGGGGGTGCGGTGCGGCGGAGCCTCGGCACGGTCACCGTGCCGGTGCGCAGGACGAGCTGAGCTTCGTCGGCGGCTGCGGCTGCCGCGACGGCACCCGGCAGCGCCTGCTCGGAGGCCGGGTCGCCGTCGGTGTCGACGAGCAGGAACCGGCCGGGGTGTTCGGCCTGGGCGGAGCGGATGAGGCCGTGGACGGCTGCGTCGGTGAGGGCGGCGTCCTGGCCCGGGGTGACGAGGACCAGCCGGGAGTCCGCGCAGCGCGGATCGGCCAGCCATGCCTGGGCGAGGCGCAGCATCTCCCGTACGGGGCTGTTGTCGGCGCCGTCCTCGCGGTCGGCGGACGCGGGCAGGCGCAGCAGCACCGTGCCTGCGAAGGGGGACGTGTGGTCGGCGTCGGCTGCCAGGGCCTCCGTCAGGGCGGGCAGGCCGGTGAAGGTCTGCGTGTCGGCGGCGGTCGGTTCGGCGAGCACGGCCGGGGCCCACTCCGGCTCCGTCCAGGCGGTTTCGAACAGTGCCTGGGGGTGTCGGGGAGCCGTGGCCGGTGTGGTGAGGGCGTTCGCCGTGAGGACGGGCGCGCCCGTGGCGTCGGCGGCGGTCAGGGACAGGGTGCCGTCCATGCCGTCCTGGGCGGGGGTGATCCGTACGCGCAGGAGGGCGGCGCCGGTGGCCGTGAGGTTCACCGCGCGCCAGGCGGCGGGCAGTTCGAGTCCGCCGGACCGGGACCGGGTGGCCGTCATGGCCAGCAGGGTCTGGAGCAGGGCCGGGTGGATCCGGAAGCCGGACGCGGTCGCGTGCTGGTCCTGGGGCAGGGCTACTTCGGCGAGGGTGCTGCCGTCGGGGGTGGTCCAGAGCGCGCGGACGGTGCGGTGGAGCGGGCCGGGGTCGTAGCCGCCCTCGGCGAGGACGGCGTACAGCTCCTCCAGCTCCTCGGGGTCGGCCGGGCGGGCGTCGTGCGGCGGCCAGGCCGTCGCGTCGAACGGCTCGCCGGCGGCCACGGCCGCTTGGAGCAGTGTGCCGGTGGCGTGGCGGGTCCAGTCCGCGTCGGCGGCGGTCCGGGCGTGGACCGTCAGCGGGCGGGTGCCTGCCTCGGCCGCGCCCACGGTCAGCTGGATTTCCGCGCTGCCGTCCTCGGGAGCGGCCAGCGGGACCAGTTCGGTGAGTTCCCCGATCGTCGCGCAGCCGGCTTCGTCGGCGGCCCGGACCGCCCAGTCGAGCAGGGCGGTGCCGGGGACGACGGCGGAGCCGTACACGGTGTGGTCGGCCAGCCACGGGTGGGTGGCGGCGGCGATCCGGCCGGTGAGGAGGAGGGATCCGTCCCCGTCGGCGAGCCGGACGACGGTGTCCAGGCCGGCGGGATCCGCCGGGCGGTCGGCTGCCGTGGCCGGGGCGGGGGCCGCGTCGAGCCAGTAGCGGCTGCGCTGGAAGGCGTACGTGGGCAGGTCGGCCGCCCGGCCGCCGTCCAGGATGCCGCTCCAGTCGACCCGTACGCCGTGCACGTGCGCCTCGGCGAGGGAGGTCAGCAGCCGCTCCGGGCCGCCGTCCTCGCGGCGCAGTGAGCCGAGGGCCAGCGCGTCCGTCTCGGCGGCGGCGATGGTGTCCTCGATGGCGGCGGTCAGCACCGGGTGCGGGCTGGACTCGACGAACACGTCGTGGCCCTGGGCGAGGAGGGTGCGCAGGGCGTCCTCCAGGCGGACGGTGCGGCGCAGGTTCTCGTACCAGTACGAGGCGTCCAGGGCGGTGTCGGAGCCGATCCACTCGCCGGTGAGGGTGGAGAGGAACGGGATGGCGGGTTCGCGGGTCTCGATGCCGGCGAGGTCGGCGAGGACGGTCTCGCGGATGCGCTCGACCTGCGCGGAGTGGGAGGCGTAGTCGACGGGGATCCGCTTGGCGCGTACGCCGTCCCGGGTGCAGGCGTCGACGAGGGCGTCGAGGGCGTCCGACTCGCCGGAGACCACGACGGAGCCGGGGCCGTTGACCGCCGCCACGGAGATCCGCTCGCCCCAGGACGTGAGGCGGGCGAGGACGTCCTCGTGGGAGGCGGCGACGGAGACCATGCCGCCGTGGCCGGACAGGCCGGCGGCGATGGCCCGGCTGCGCAGGGCGACCACGCGGGCGCCGTCCTCGAGGGAGAGGGCGCCGGCCACGCAGGCGGCGGCGATCTCGCCCTGGGAGTGGCCGACGACCGCGGCCGGGCGGACGCCGTGGGCCTGCCAGACCTCGGCGAGGGCGACCATGACCGCCCAGAGGGCGGGCTGGGCGACGTCGACGCGGTTCAGCGACGGGGCGGTCGGCTCGCCGCGCAGTACGGCGGTCAGGGACCAGTCCGTGTGCGGGGCGAGGGCCTGCTCACAGGCGGCGATCCGAGCGGCGAACTCCTTTGATGCGTCGAGGAGTTCGGCGCCCATACCGGCCCACTGGGAGCCCTGGCCGGGGAAGACCAGGACGGTCCTGCGGTCGCGGCCGGAGGTGTGCCGGCCCTGGACGAGTCCGGGGGCCGGGGTGCCGTCGGCGAGCGCGCCCAGCGCGGCCCGCAGGGCATGCGGCTCGGCGGCGGTGACGACCGCGCGGTGCTCGAGGACGGCCCGCCGGGTGGCGAGGGAGGCGGCAAGATCGAGCGGCGCGGCCTGGCTCCCGGCGGGGGTGTCGAGATGAGCGAGCAGCGCGGCAGCCTGCCCCCGCAGCGCGGCTGCGCTCCGCGCGGACAACAGCCAGGGCAGGGCCGCGGCTGCGGACTCCGCGTCCGCCGCCGCGGAGGTGGCCCGGGCCGGGGCCGGAGCGGCCTGCGCGCCCGCCGCCTCGGAGGCGTCCGGGGTCGAAGCGGCCTCGGCCGTGCCGAAGGCTTGGGCCGATGCGGCTGCGGCCATGCCGGGCGCCTGCGCCGATGCGGCTTCGGCCGGGCGGCCGGCGGCGGAGGCCACAGCCGCCTCCGACGTGCCGGGCACGGCCGACGCAGCGGTGTCACCGGTCCCGGCCGGGGCGGCGGCACTGGCGGTCGCGCCGGAGCCGGGGAGCGAGGCGGACGGAGCGGCCGAGCCGGTCACCGCGTCAGGGCACTGTTCCAGGATTACGTGCGCGTTGGTGCCGCTGATGCCGAAGGAGGAGACGCCGGCGCGGCGCGGGCGGTCGGTGGAGGACGGCCAGGCGGTGGCTTCGGCCAGGACGCTTACCGCGCCCGCCGACCAGTCCACGTGCGGGGTCGGCTCGTCGACGTGCAGCGACTTCGGCAGCGCGCCGTGCCGCATGGCGAGCACCATCTTCATCACTCCGGCGACACCGGCCGCGGCCTGGGTGTGCCCCAGGTTGGACTTGACGGAGCCGAGCCGCAGCGGCCGGTCCGCATCCCGGTCCTGGCCGTAGGTGGCGAGCAGGGCCTGGGCTTCGATCGGGTCGCCGAGCCGGGTGCCCGTGCCGTGTGCCTCCACCGCGTCGATGTCGGCTCCGGTCAGGCCGGCGCTCGCCAGGGCCTGGCGGATGACCCGCTGCTGGGAGGGGCCGTTGGGGGCGGAGAGCCCGTTGGAGGCTCCGTCCTGGTTGACGGCCGAGCCGCGTACGACGGCCAGCACCTGGTGGCCGTTGCGTACGGCGTCCGAGAGGCGTTCGAGGACGAGCAGGCCGGAGCCTTCGGAGAAGCCGGTGCCGTCGGCGGCAGCCGAGAAGGGCTTGCAGCGGCCGTTGGCGGCGAGTCCGCGCTGCCGCGAGAAGTCCACGATGATCACCGGGGAGGACATGACGGTCACACCGCCCGCCAGGGCGAGCGAGCATTCACCGGCCCGCAGCGCCTGCGCAGCCATGTGCAGGGCCACCAGGGAGGAGGAGCAGGCGGTGTCGACGGTGACGGCCGGGCCCTCCAGGCCGAGGGCGTAGGAGACACGGCCGGAGACGACGCTGACGGCGTTGCCGGTGTTGACGTATCCGGCGAGCGCCTCGGGGATGTCGGCTCCGCGGCTCATGTAGTCGCTGGAGGACAAGCCGGCGAAGACGCCGGTCCGGCTGCCGCGCAGCGACCTGGGGTCGATGCCGGCCCGCTCCACCGCCTCCCACGCGGTCTCCAGCAGCAGGCGCTGCTGCGGGTCCATGACGGTGGCCTCGTTGGGGCTGATGCCGAAGAAGTCAGCGTCGAACTCGGCGGCGTCGTGCAGGAATCCGCCGTCGAGGGTGCGGGAGGCGTCCGGGTGGTCAGGGACGGAGTCGTAGAAGTGCTCCAGGTCCCAGCCGCGGTCCGTGGGGAAGCCGCCGATGGCATCGGTGCCGTCGGCCAGCAGGGTCCACAGGTCCTCGGGCGAGCGGACGCCGCCCGGGTAGCGGCAGGCCATGCCGACGATGACGACGGGGTCCTCGTCCGTGACAGCCAGGGTCGTGGCCGCCTCCGCCGCGGGTGCGGCGTCGGTCAGCAGGCTGCCGAGGTGTTCGGCGAGGGCGACGGGCGTCGGGTGGTCGAAGACCAGGGTGGCGGGCAGCCGCGACCCGGTCGCGGTGGCAAGGCGGTTGCGCAGCTCGACGGCGGTCAGCGAGTCGAAGCCGAGGTCACGGAAGGCCTTCCCGGCGTGGATCAGGCCGGCGTCGGCGTGGCCGAGTACGGCGGCTGCGTACGTGGTGACGAGGTCGACCAGTACGGTCTGCCGTTCGGCGGCGGGCAGCGCGGCCAGCCGCTGCTGCAGGCCGCTGCCGGCGGCGGTGCCCGGTCCTGCCTCGACGGTGCGCCGGGTGGCCGTGCCCCGGAACAGGGCCCGCAGGATCGACGGCAGTGCCTCGGGGGCGCGGCGGCGCAGTACGGCGTTGTCCAGGCGCTGCGGTACGAGCAGCGGCCGGCGCGCGGCGAGCGCCGCGTCGAACAGCGTGAGCCCGTCGCGGGTCGCGAGCGGCAGCGCGCCGCTGGACCGGGCCCGGCCGCGGTCGCCGTCGTCGAGGTGTCCGGTCATGTCGCTGGCCTGGGCCCACAGGCCCCAGGCGAGGGAGGTGGCGGGCAGGCCGGCGGCTTGGCGGTGGCGGGCGAGCCCGTCCAGGAAGGTGTTGGCGGCGGCGTAGTTGCCCTGCCCGGCGTTGCCGAAGGTTCCGGCCGCCGAGGAGAACAGGACGAAGTCGGCAAGGTCCAGGTGCCGGGTCAGCTCGTGCAGGTTCCAGGCCGCGTCCGCCTTCGGGCGCAGTACGGTCCGCAGCCGCTCGGGGGTGAGGGAGGTGACCACGCCGTCGTCGAGCACACCGGCGGCGTGTACGACGGCGGTCAGCGGGTGGGCGTCACTGACGGAGCCGAGCAGCGCGGTGAGCGCCGTACGGTCGGCGGCGTCGCAGGCGGCGAGGGTGACCTCGGCGCCCAGCTCGGCCAGTTCGGCGCGGAGTGCGGCGGCGCCGGGGCTGTCCGGGCCGCGGCGGCCGGCGAGCAACAGGTGCCGTATGCCGTGTTCGGTGACGAGGTGGCGGGCGAGCGCGCGGCCGAGTTCTCCGGTGCCGCCGGTGATGAGGACGGTGCCCTCGGGGTTCCACGGGCGGGGCACGGTGAGGACCACCTTGCCGGTGTGGCGGGCCTGGGAGACGTACCGGAAGGCGTCCTGGGCGTGGCGGATGTCCCAGGCGGTGACCGGGAGCGGGTGCAGGGCGCCCTGTTCGAAGAGGGCGACGAGCTCGGTGAGCATCTCGCCGATCCGCTCGGGGCCGGCCTCGGTCAGGTCGAAGGCGCGGTAGAAGGCGCCGTCGTGGTCGCGGGCGATGTCGGCGGCGTCACGGATGTCGGTCTTGCCCATCTCGATGAGCCGGCCGCCGGGCGCCAGGAGGCGCAGCGAGGCGTCGACGTACTCGCCGGCGAGGGAGTTGAGGACCACGTCCACTCCCCGGCCGCCGCTCGCCGTGCGGAAGGCGTCCTCGAAGTCGAGGGTGCGGGAGGAGGCCAGGCGGTCGGCGGGCAGGCCGTCGGCCGCGGCGCGCAGCAGGCGCTGCTTGGGCTCGCTGGCGGTGCCGTAGACCTCGGCGCCCCAGAGGCGGGCGAGCTGGGTGGCGGCCATGCCGACGCCGCCGGCGGCGGCGTGGACGAGGACGGATTCGCCCTCGGTGAGGCCCGCGAGGTCGCGCAGCGCGTAGTACGCGGTGAGGAACACCACGGGCGCGGCGGCGGCCTGGGCGAAGGTCCAGCCCGCCGGCATACGGGTGATGACGCGGCGGTCGGCGACGGCAAGGGGGCCGAAGCCGCCCGCGACCATCCCGAAGACGCGGTCGCCGACGCGCAGGCCGGTGACGTCGGGGGCGGTCTCGACGACGAGGCCGGCGGCCTCGGAGCCGAGGAATTCGGCGCCGCCGGGGTACATGCCAAGGGCGTTCAGGACATCGCGGAAGTTGAGTCCGGCGGCGCGGACCTCGATCCGGACCTGGCCGGGTTCGAGCGGCGCGGTCGCCTGCGGGGCGGGCAGCAGGGCCAGGTGGTCCAGGCTGCCCTTCTCGGGGATGTCCAGCCGCCAAGGGGCTGCGCCGCCATCGGGAGCGGTGAGCGCGCCGGAGGCGTGGGTACGGGTCAGGCGGGGTGCGTACGCGGCCCCCTGGCGCAGCGCCAGCTGGGGCTCGCCCGCGGCGGCGACCGCCTGGGGCAGGGCGCGCCAGGAGGCGGGGTCGTCGTCGAGGTCGGCGAGGACGATCCGGCCGGGGTGCTCGGTCTGGGCCGAACGCAGCAGGCCCCACAGGGCGGAGCCGGGCAGATCGGTGACATCACCGCCGGGGTCGGGGGTGACGGCGCCTCGGGTGGCGACGACCAGCCGGGTCGCGTCGAACCGCTCGTCGGCCAGCCACTCCTGGAGGGTGGCGAGCACCTTTTCCAGGACGGCGGCGGCCTGTGCGGCCGGGTCGGCCGCACGCCTCGGACGGGCTCCGGCGGTCGCGCCGGGCACGGAGCCCGACCCTCCATCGCCGACCGTGTGGGCGGCGGAAGCGTCGGCCGTCGCGCCGGACCCGGCGGCCCGGAGGGCCGTCGTGCCGTCTGGCGCCGACCCGGCCGCCGGGGCGGCGGTGATGGTGCCGCCGGTGTCCGCGGACGGGGCCTCAGCGGCGCCGTCGGCCGCGTGGGTGGCGGAGTTCTCGGCGGGCGCGCCGGACGTGAAGCCCAGGCCGGCCTCGTCGGCGTAGAGCAGCACCGCGTCCGGTGTGCCGGTCTCGGGCAGGGAGGCCGCCAACGCGGCCAGGCTGTCCCAGCGGGCCAGGGCGGCCCCGCCCTCGGTGAGGGCGGCCACCTGCCCGGTCTCGGAGCCGAGGATCGCCCAGCGGGCAGCCCCGGCCGAGCCGGTCGGACCGGCCTGTGCCGTCGCGGCCGTCGAGTCGGGCGAAGCAGTCGACGCGGTCGGGGCCGTTGCCAGCGGGGTCCACTCCAGGTGGAACAGGGCTTCGCGGACCGTACGGGAGGCCGCGTCGGCGGCGCCGAGTGTGGCGGCCGTGACCGGGCGTACGGCCAGCGCGTCGATGGTGGCGACCGGGCGGCCGAGCGGGTCGGCCATCAGGACCGACACCGCGCCGGGTCCGGCGGGCCGCAGCCGGACCCGCAGGGCGGTGGCGCCGGTGGCGTGGAGGGTGACCCCGGTCCAGGAGAAGGGCAGACCGGTGCTGCCGTCCGCGTTGCTCAGCAGGCCGAATCCGGCCGCGTGCAGGGCCGCATCCAGCAGAGCGGGGTGGATCCCGAAGCAGGCGGCGTCCGCCAATCCCCCCTCGGGCAGGGCCACTTCGGCGTACACGTCCGCGTCGAGACGCCAGGCCGCCCGCAGGCCCTGGAACACCGGGCCGTACTCGTAGCCCTCGGCGCGCAGCGACGCGTAGTAGCCGTCGACCGCCGGGACCGGCTCGGCCCCGCGCGGGGGCCAGACGGCGAACGCCTCGGCGGCGGGTTCCGCGCCGGGCGCGGCGAGCGTGCCGTCGGCGTGGTGGGTCCACTCCGCTTCCGGCGCGTCGTCGGGCCGGGTGTGGACGGTGACGGTCCGCAGCCCGGAGGCGTCGGCGGCGCCGACCGCGATCTGCACCTGGATGCCGGCGCGTTCGGGCAGCAGGACGGGCGCGTGCAGGGTCAGTTCCTCGACCCGGCCGCAGCCGAGCTCGTCACCGGCCCGGACGGCCACCTCGACAAGCGCGGCGCCGGGCACGATGACGGTGCCGCCGACCGCGTGGTCGGCCAGCCACGGGTGGCTGCGCAGCGACCAGCGGGCGGTGGCGACGAGCTCGTCGCCGAGGGCGAGCGGCAGCGTGGCCCCGAGCAGCGGGTGGTCGAGGGAGCCGAGCCCCGCCGAGGCGACGTCCCCGGCGCCGCCGGTGGCCGGGCGCGGCCAGTAGCGGCGGTGCTGGAAGGCGTACGTGGGCAGGGGCGTCGGGGTGCCGGGGCGCGGGATCCCGGCGGTCTCGAAGAAGGCGTCCCAGTCGATACGGGTGCCGTGGTTGCGGGCGTCGGCGAGGGACAGCGTGAACCGGGCGAGGCCGCCCTCGTCGCGGCGCAGGGTGCCGGTGGCTGCCGCGGCGGAGCCGGTGGCCTCGATGGTCTCCTGCACTCCGGTCGTGACGACGGGGTGCGGGCTGACCTCGATGAACACGCGGTGGCCGGCGTCGAGCAGGGCGCGGGTGGCCTGTTCGAACTCGACGGTGCCGCGGAGGTTGGCGTACCAGTAGGCGGCGTCGAGCCGGGTCGTGTCGACGGGGGCACCGGTGACGGTGGAGTAGAGGGGGATGCGCGCGGCGCGGGGTGCGACGGGTGCGAGGACGGTGCTCAGCTCCTCCTCGATGCGGGCCACCTGCACGGAGTGCGAGGCGTAGTCGACGGGGATCCGCTTGGCGCGGATGCCGTCGCGGGCGCAGGCGTCGAGGAGGGCGTCCAGGGCGTCGGGCTCGCCGGAGACCACGACGGAGGAGGGGCCGTTGACGGCGGCGAGGGAGAGCCGCTCGCCCCAGGGGGCCAGCAGGGCGCGTACCTGGTCGGCGGGCCGGGCCACGGAGACCATGCCGCCCTGCCCGGACAGGGCGGTCAGGGCCTGGCTGCGCAGGGTGACGACGCGGGCGGCGTCGTCGAGGGTGAGGGCGCCGGCCACGCAGGCGGCGGCTATCTCGCCCTGGGAGTGGCCGACGACGGCGGCGGGGCGCACGCCGTGCGCCTGCCACAGCTCGGCGAGGGACACCATGACGGCGAACAGCACGGGCTGGACCACGTCGACGCGGTCGAATCCGGGGGCGCCGTCGGCTCCGCGCAGGACGTCCATGAGGGACCAGTCGGTGTACGCGTCGAGGGCGGTGGCGCATTCGGCCATGCGGGCGGCGAACACCGGTGAGATGTCGAGCAGTTCGAGCGCCATGCCGGGCCACTGAGAGCCCTGGCCGGGGAAGACGAAGACGGTGTCGCCGTCGCTGTCGGCGGCGCCTTCGAGGACGGCGGGCGATGCCTGGCCGCTGCCGTTGCCTTCGGCGAGGGCGTCCAGGCCGGCGAGCAGGGTGGTGGCGTCGGCGGCGACGACGGTGGCGCGGTGCGACATGGTGGTACGGGCCGTCGCCAGCGCGTGCGCGACCCCGGGCAGCTCGGCGCCGTCGCGCAGGTGCGCGGCGAGCCGTTCCGCCTGCGCGGCCAGCGCCTCCGGGGACTTGGCGGACAGTACGTAGGGCAGGGCGGGGAGCGGCTCCGGCCGGCCCCCTCCGAGGGCAGGCTGCGGGTCGGCCGCCTCCAGGATGACGTGGGCGTTGGTGCCGCTGATGCCGAAGGAGGAGACGCCCGCCCGGTGCGGGCGGTCCACCGCCGGCCAGGCGGTGGGGGCGGCGAGGAGTTCGACCGCGCCCGCCGACCAGTCCACGTGCGGGGACGGCTCGTCGATGTGCAGGGATTGCGGCAGCATGCCGTTCCGCATGGCCAGGATCATCTTGATGACGCCGGCAATGCCGGCAGCGGCCTGGGTGTGGCCGATGTTGGACTTGACCGAGCCGAGCAGCAGCGGCCGGTCGGCGTCACGGTCCTGCCCGTACGTGGCGAGCAGCGCCTGCGCCTCGATCGGGTCGCCGAGCCGGGTTCCGGTGCCGTGTGCCTCCACCGCGTCGACCTCGTCGGCGCCCAGTCCGGCGTCGGCCAGGGCCTGCCGGATGACGCGCTGCTGGGAGGGCCCGTTGGGGGCGGTCAGGCCATTGCTCGCGCCGTCCTGGTTGACGGCGGAGCCGCGCAGCACGGCCAGGACGGTGTGGCCGTTGCGGCGGGCATCGGAGAGGCGTTCCACCAACAGCAGGCCCACGCCCTCGGCCCAGCCGGTGCCGTCGGCGGCTCCCGCGAACGGCTTGCAGCGCCCGTCGGGTGCGAGACCGCGCTGCCGGGAGAACTCCACGAACATCTGCGGGGTCGACATGACGGTGACACCGCCCGCCAGGGCGAGAGTGCATTCGCCGCGGCGCAGCGCCTGCGCGGCCAGGTGCAGGGAGACCAGCGAGGAGGAGCAGGCGGTGTCCACGGTGACGGCCGGGCCTTCGAAGCCGAAGGCGTACGACACCCGGCCGGAGACCACGCTGGCCGCGTTGCCGGTCATCAGGTGACCGGTGACGTCGTCCGGGGCGGTGCCGAGGACCTGTTGGTAGTCCTGGAAGTTGGAGCCGACGAACACGCCGGTCGCGGTTCCACGCAGGGTGTCGGGGGCGATGCCCGCCCGTTCGACGGTCTCCCACGCCGTCTCCAGCAGCAGCCGCTGCTGCGGGTCCATGGCGAGGGCCTCGCGCGGCGAGATCCCGAAGAAGTCGGCGTCGAAGCCGGCCAGGCCGGTGAGGAAGCCGCCTTCGCGGACGTAGCTGGTGCCCTGGTGCTCCGGGTCCGGGTGGTAGAGGCCTTCGGTGTCCCAACCCCGGTCCGTGGGCAGGTCCGAGACCCCGTCACCGCCCCGGGCGAGCAGCTCCCAGAACTCCTCCGGGGAGCCGATGCCGCCGGGGAAGCGGCAGGCCATCGCCACGATGGCGATCGGTTCGTCGGCCTCCGCCCGTACCGCCACTGCGGAAACGGCCGTGTGCCCGTCCAGCAGCTCGGCGCGCAGGTGTGCGGCCACGGCGGCTGTGGTCGGGTGGTCGAACAGGAGCGTGGCGGGCAGGCGTACGCCGGTGACGGCGGTGAGCCGGTTGCGCAGCTCCACGGCGGTCAGGGAGTCGAAGCCCAGTTCACGGAAGGCCCGGTTGACGTCGACGGTGCCCGCGGAGGCGTGCCCGAGGACGCGAGCGATCTCCTCGCGGAGCAGGTCGGTCAGGACGCGTTCCTGCTCTGCTGCGGTCGCCAGGCCGAGCAGACGCTCACGCAGCGGCGAGGTCCCTCCACCGGCCTGCTGCGCAGTCTGCTCCAGCCGGCTGCGCACCTCGGGCAGGTCGCCGATGAGCGGGCTGGGCCGCGCAGCCGTCAGGGCCGGGGCGAGGGTGTCCCAGTCGATGTCGGCGACGGTCACGCAGGCCGCGCCGCGTACGAGGGCCTGCTGCAGGGCAGCGAGGGCGAGTTCGGGCGCCATCGGGGCCATGCCGCTGCGGCGGATCCGGTCGGCGAGGGCGTCACTGCCGGCGGCCATGCCGGCGTCGGCCCACGAGCCCCAGGCCACCGAGGTGGCGGGCAGTCCGGCGGCGCGGCGCTGCTCGGCGAGGGCGTCGAGGTAGGCGTTGGCGGCGGCGTAGTTGGCCTGTCCGGCGTTGCCGAGCACACCGGCGATGGAGGAGAACAGCACGAACATCGACAGCTGCGACGACCCGTCCTGCGGGTCACGGGTGAGTTCGTCCAGCAGCCGGGCGGATTCCGCCTTGGCACGCAGCACGGTCTCGAACCGCTCACCGGTCAGCGCGTCCAGCACGCCGTCGTCGAGGACACCGGCGGCGTGGACGACACCGGTCAGCGGAAGCTCGGCGGGGACGTCCGCGAGGAGCGCGGCGAGCGCGTCGCGGTCGGCGGTGTCGCAGGCCGCGATGGTGACCCGGACGCCCGAGGCCTCCAGCTCGGCGGCCAGTTCGGCCGCGCCTTCGGCCGCCGGGCCCCGACGGCTGGTCAGCAGCAGGTGCTCGGCGCCCGCGCCGGCCAGCCAGCGGGCGACACGGCCGCCCAGGGCGCCCGTACCGCCGGTGACGAGGACGGTGCCGCGCGGGGCGGTCCACGGCTCCGTGCCACGGGCGGGGACGACGCGGGCGAGGCGCCGCGCGTACGTGACGGAGGCCCGTACGGCGATCTGGTCCTCGGCCGTGCCCGCGCCGAGCACGCCGGCCACCCGGGCCGCGAGGTCGCGGCCGTCGAGAGCAGCCGGGAGGTCGATCAGCCCGCCCCAGCGCTGCGGGTACTCCAGCGCCGCGACCCGGCCCAGACCCCAGGTCTGGGCCTGCACGGGCGCGGCCGGCGGCTGCGTGCCGTCGACGGACACCGCACCGCGGGTCAGGCACCACAGGGGCGCCTCCGCTCCGGCGGCCTCCAGGGCGCGCAGCAGGTCGGCGGTGGCGAGGAGCCCCTGCGGGACCGCCGGGTGGGCGGGGTGCGGGCGTTCGTCGAAGGAGAGGAAGGACAGGAGGCCGGACACCGGTCCGGAGGCAGCCAGGGCCGTAGCGACGGCATCCGCCAGGAGGTCCGCACCTTCGGCGGCGGGCACGACGAGCCGCTCGACACGCGCGCCGAGATCGGTCAGGGCGGCGAGCAGCCCGGCGAGGGAGTCGTCGTCCGCCGCGTGGTCGGGTACGACGGCCAGCCAGCCGGAGCCGGAGGGCAGCGCGGTGGCGGAACCGTCGAGGACGGCGGTCCAGGTGGTCCGATAGGCCCAGGCCTCGGTTGCGGCGCGGGTGCGCCGGTGGGCGCGCCAGGCTCCGAGGACGGGGAGCAGGTCGTCGAGGGATGCCTGGGCGGGAGCGCCTTCGATGCCGAGTACGGCGGAGGCGGCGGCGAGGTCACCGCGTTCCGCGGCCTCCCAGAAGGCGGTCTCCACCGCGTCGACGGCGATCGGGGAACTTCCGGTGACACCACCGGTCGGGGGCCAGTAGCGCTGGTGCTGGAAGGCGTAGGTGGGCAGCTCGACCGGACGGGCATCGGTGTCGGCGAAGAACGCGGACCAGTTGACCTTGGCGCCGTGGACGTAGAGCTGGGCGAGGGCCTGGAGGGCGGAGGTCTCCTCGTCGCGGTTCTTGCGCAGGAGGGGCACGAGGACGGCCGATCCGTCAGTGACGGTCTCGGCGGCCATGGCGGACAGGACCCCGTCGGGGCCGAGCTCCAGGAACCGCGTCACGCCCTGCTCGTGCAGGGCCCGCACACCGTCCGCGAAACGCACCGCCTCGCGGACATGCCGCACCCAGTACTCCGGGTCACAGACCGGCTCGACCAGCGGGATCGTGGGTGCGGAGAACGACAGGCCGGAGACAACCGCGCGGAACTCGTCCAGCATCGGGTCCATCAGCGGCGAGTGGAACGCGTGCGAGACCCGAAGGCGGGTCACCTTGCGCCCCAGCCCCTCGAAGTGGGCCCCTACGGACTCCACTTCCTCCTCCGCGCCGGACACGACCACGGCCGACGGACCGTTGACCGCGGCGATCGACACGAACTCGCCCAGCAGCGGGAGGACTTCCTCCTCCGTTGCCTGAACCGCCAGCATGGCGCCGCCCTCCGGCAGCGCCTGCATCAGCCGGCCACGGGCCGCCACCAGCACACACGCGTCGGAAAGGGAGAACACCCCGGCCACATGGGCCGCGGCCACCTCACCGATGGAGTGACCGGCCACGAAGTCCGGCTTGACACCCCAGGACTCCACCAGCCGGAACAACGCCACCTCGACGGCGAACAGACCTGCCTGCGCAAACATCGTCTGGTTCAGCGCATCGGCATCCGCACCCCAGACCACATCCCGCACCGGGACATCCAGCTCCGCGCACACCTCGTCAAAGGCCGCCGCGAACACCGGGAAACGGGCATACAGCTCACGCCCCATCCCCAGCCGCTGCGAACCCTGACCCGTGAACAGGAACGTCGTCTTCCCGCCCCGCGCCTGGCCCTGGATCACCTGCTCGCCGTTCAGTACGACAGCCCGGTGCCCGAAGACCGACCGGCCCAGCGTGGACAGACCCACATCCACCGGCCGCAGCCCCGACTCGTCCACGTACGAGCGCAGGCGCGCGACCTGGTCGTACAGCGCATCCTCCGTCTTGCCGGACACCAGCCACGGCACCACACCCGGAACGACGTCCGCAGCAGCCGGCACCACATCCGCCGACGCGAACTGCTCAAGCACCACATGCGCATTCGTGCCACTGATGCCGAACGAGGACACACCCGCCCGCCGGGCACGCCCCAGCTCCGGCCAGGCACGCTCCTGCGACAGCAGCTCCACATCACCCGCCGCCCAGTCCACATGCGAGGACGGCGCAACCACATGCAGCGTGCGCGGCAGTACACCGTGCCGCATCGCCATGATCATCTTGATGATGCCCGCGACACCGGCCGCAGCCTGCGCGTGACCGATGTTCGACTTCAGCGAGCCCAGCCACAACGGCCGGCCCTCCGGCCGGTCCTGACCGTAGGTCGCGATCAACGCCTGCGCCTCGATCGGGTCACCCAGCGTCGTACCCGTACCGTGGCCCTCGACCACATCCACATCCGCCGACGAGAGCCCTGCGCTCGCCAGCGCCTGCCGGATCACCCGCTGCTGCGAGGGCCCGTTCGGCGCCGTCAGGCCATTGCTCGCACCGTCCTGGTTCACCGCCGAGCCGCGTACGACCGCCAACACCCGGTGCCCGTTCCGCACCGCATCCGACAGCCGCTCCAGCACCAGCATGCCCACGCCCTCCGACCAGCCGACACCGTCGGCCGTGTCGGCGAAGGAACGGCAGCGGCCGTCCGGGGACATCACGCGCTGGCGGGAGGACTCGACAAAGGTGTTCGGGGTGGCCATGACGGACACGCCGCCGGCCAGCGCGAGGGAGCACTCCCCCGCCCGCAGGGCCTGGGCGGCCCAGTGCAGGGCCACCAGTGAGGAAGAGCAGGCCGTGTCCACCGTCACCGCGGGGCCTTCGAAGCCGAAGGTGTACGACACGCGGCCGGAGGCGATGCTCGGGCCGGTGCCGTTGGCGCGGAAGCCGTCGAACTCGGTGGCGGTGAGAAGGTTGGCGTAGTCGCTGTACATGACGCCCGCGAAGACGCCGGTGCGGCTGCCGCGCAGCGACACCGGATCGATGCCGGCCTGCTCCACCGCCTCCCAGGTCGCCTCCAGCAGCAGCCGCTGCTGGGCGTCCGTGGCCAGGGCTTCGCGCGGGCTCATGCCGAAGAAGTCGGCGTCGAACTCGGCCGCGCGGTGCAGGAATCCGCCCTCGCGGGAGTAGGTGGTACCCGTGTGCGCCGGGTCCGGGTGGTACAGGCCGTCGGTGTCCCAGCCGCGGTCACCCGGGAAGCCGGTGATCGCGTCGGTCCCGTCCGAGACCAGTCGCCACAGGTCCTCCGGGGACTCGACGCCTCCGGGGTAGCGGCAGGACATGCCGACAATGACGACGGGGTCCTCGGTGAGGGACGCCGCGGCCCGCGGGGCGGGCAAGGCATCGGTTTCGGCGTTCGCTGCGAACAGTTCGTCCAGCACGAAGCGTACGAGCGCCTCGGCGGTCGGGTAGTCGAAGACGACGGTGGCGGGCAGCCGCAGTCCGCTGACCGCGCCGAGCCGGTTGCGCAGCTCGACGGCGGTCAGGGAGTCGAAGCCGAGGTCCTGGAAGGTGCGGGACGCGTCGACGGTCTCGGAGCCGGCGTAGCCGAGGACGAGCGCGATCTGCGCGCGGACGAGGTCGAGCAGCGCCTCGCGCCGCTCGTCCGGGCCGAGGCCGGTCAGTCGCTGGAGCAGCGCGGAGGCGGCTCCCGAGCCGGTGTTGACCGCCCGCCGGTTCCGGGTACGGGGCCGGATCAGCCCGCGCAGCAGCGCGGGAATCTCGCTCTGGCCCCGCAGGGCGGCAAGGTCCAGCCGGGCGGTGAGTGTGAGGGCACGGCCGCCGGTCAGTGCCGCGTCGAACAGGGCGGTGCCCTGGTCCGGGGCGAGGGCCGGCATGCCGGTACGGGCGATGCGCAGGAGGTCGGCTTCGGAGAGCGTGCCGGTCATACCGCCGGCCTGGCTCCACGGCCCCCACGCCAGGGACGCGGCTGGCAGGCCCGCCGCCCGGCGGTGCGCGGCCAGCGCGTCCAGGAAGGCGTTGGCGGCGGCGTAGTTGGCCTGGCCGGGCCCGCCGAACAGGCCGGACGCGGAGGAGAAGAGCACGAAGGCGGTGAGATCGAGGTCCCGGGTGGCCTCGTGCAGGTTCCAGGCAGCGTCCGCCTTCGGCCGCAGGACGGCCGACAGGCGTTCGGGGGTCAGCGAGCCCACCACGCCGTCGTCGATGACACCGGCCGTGTGCACGACGGCCCGCACCCGGTGCCGGGCGAAGAGGTCGGTCACCGCAGCGGCATCGGCCACGTCACATGCCTCGACAATGGCCTCGGCGCCCAACGCGGCGAGCTCCGGAACGAGTTCGGCGGCACCCTCGGCGGCCGGGCCGCGCCGGCTGACCAGCAGCAGGCTGCGTACGCCGTGTTCCGTCACCAGGTGCCGGGCCAGGACCCGGCCCAGGCCACCGGTTCCACCGGTGATCAGGACCGTACCCTCACCCGCCCACACCGGGCCCGGCTCCGTGGCGCCGGCCCGGGTGACCCGCGGCGCAAGCAGTTCGCCGTCCCGCACGAGCAGCTGCGGCTCGTCCACGGCCAGTACGGACTCCAGCAGACCGGCGGGCTCCTCGCCCGCCACGTCCACCAGCACGAACCGGCCCGGCTGCTCCGACTGCGCCGAACGCACCAGACCCCACGCGGCGGCAGCCGCCAGATCCTGGCCCGACACCGCACCCCGGGTCACCAGCACCAGCCGCGACTCCTCCGGCAACTCCTGCACCAGGGCCAGCAGCCGCGCCGACAACGCGTGCACCGACTCCACAACATCGCCTTCGCCGGCCAGCCGGTGCACCACCACATCCGGCGACACCGCCACCGCAGCCGGCACCCGGACCGGCACCCACTCCACCCCGAACACCGGGTCCCGGTCCGCCGTACGAGCGGAATCGACGGGACGCAGCAGCAGTGAGCCCACCGACATCACGGGCTCGCCCGCCGTGTCGGCGACGGAGAGGGCGACCGAGTCCTCGCCCGTGCGGGTGACCCGGACCCGGACCGACGCGGCGCCGGAGGCGTGCAGGGACACGCCCTCCCAGGAGAACGGCACCACGCCTTCCTCGATGCCGTTGTACGCGGATACGTGCAGCGCAGCGTCCAGCAGGGCCGGGTGCAGGCCGAACGATTCGGCCTCCCCCGCCCGCGCGTCCGCTTCCGGCAACACCAGCTCGGCGTACACCGCCTCGTCCTTGAGCCAGGCGGCGCGCACACCCCGGAAGAGGGGTCCGTAGTCGAAGCCGCCGGCCGCCATCCGGTCGTAGAGGCCGCTCAGGTCGAGCGGTTCGGCGCCGGTGGGCGGCCACTCGGAGCTGTCGAACGGGGTGGTCGCCGCACCGTTGGAGAGCACACCGGTGGCGTGCTCGGTCCACGGCTCTTCCGGGTCGTGGCCGGGCCGGGAGTGGACGTTCAGGGTCCGGCGCCCGGTCCCGTCCTGCTCCCCCACCCAGATCTGCACCTGCACGCTGCCGTGCTCCGGCAGGATCAGGGGCGCGGCCAGGGTGAGTTCGTCCACCACGTCACAGCCGACCTCGTCGCCCGCCCTGAGGGCGAGTTCGAGGAACCCGGTGCCCGGCAGCAGCACCGCGCCGTTGATGACGTGGTCCGCGAGCCAGGGGTGGCTCTGTACGGAGAGCCGGCCGGTGAGCAGGAAGCCGTCGGACGCCGCGAGTTCGACGGCGCCGGTGAGCAGCGGGTGGTCGGCGGACTGCAGGCCGAGTGCCTCGGCGCCGGCGCCGGTCGTCCGGGCCTGCAGCCAGAACCGCTCGTGCTGGAAGGCGTAGGTGGGGAGGTCGGTCCGGGTGGCGCCGAGCGGGGCGAAGAAGGCGGCCCAGTCGATGTCCACGCCGCCGGTGTGCAGCCGGGCGAGCGCCTGGACGAGCGAGGTCTCCTCGTCCGTGCCCTTGCGCAGGGCGGGTACCAGGACGGCGCTGTCGCCGCTGCTCACGGTGTCGGCGGCCATGGCGGACAGCACGCCGTCCGGGCCGAGTTCCAGGTACGTGGTCACGCCCAGGTCCACGAGGGTGCGGACGCCGTCGCCGAACCGGACCGCCTCGCGGACATGGCGCACCCAGTAGTCCGGGGTGCACAGTTCCACGGTCGAGGCGAGCTGTCCGGTCAGGTTGGAGACAAGCGGAAGGGTGGGCACGCCGAAGGACAGGCCCGCCACGACCGCGCGGAACTCCTCCAGCATCGGGTCCATCAGCGGGGAGTGGAAGGCGTGCGAGACCCGGAGGCGGGTCACCTTGCGGCCGAGCCCCTCGAAGTGGGCGCGTACGGCTTCCGCCGCTTCCTCGGCACCGGAGACCACCACGGCCGACGGACCGTTGACGGCGGCAATGGACACCGACTCGCCCAGGAGCGGGAGGACTTCCTGCTCGGTCGCCTGGACGGCCAGCATCGCGCCGCCCTCCGGGAGCGCCTGCATCAGCCGGCCACGGGCCGCGACCAGCGCGCACGCGTCGGCCAGGGAGAACACCCCGGCCACGTGGGCAGCGGCCACCTCGCCGATGGAGTGCCCGGCCACGAAGTCCGGCTTGACACCCCACGATTCGACGAGACGGAACAGGGCCACCTCCACGGCGAACAGACCCGCCTGCGCGAACACCGTCTGGTTCAACGCATCCGCGTCCTCACCCCAGACCACCTCCCGCACCGGCATGCCCAGGCCAGCGCACACGGCATCGAAGGCCGCCGCGAACACCGGGAAATGGGCATACAGCTCACGCCCCATCCCCAGCCGCTGCGAACCCTGCCCCGAGAACAGCACGGAGAGGGGGCCCTTGCCCGCGAGGGCGGTCATCCCCTCGCCTTCCGCGAGGGCGTCCAGGCGGCTGAGCAGACCGGCGCGGTCCCCGGCCACGATCGCGACCCGGTATTCCAGCGCAGTGCGGGTGGTGGCGAGCGAGAAGGCGATGTCGGCGGCGTTCGACTCCGCACGGTCACGGACGTGTGCGGCGAGCCGTGCCGCCTGGGCGCGGAGCGCCTCGGCGGTCTTCGCCGACAGCACCCACGGCAGCACCCCGGAGGCATCAGCCCCGCCGCGCGTCGTGGTGGGCGCGGTCGCCGGCTGTTCGAGGATCACATGGGCGTTGGTGCCGCTGACGCCGAACGAGGAGACGGCCGCCCGTCGCGGCCGGTCCTCGCGCGCCGGCCAGGCGGCCTCCTGGGCGAGCAGCCGTACGCTGCCGGCCGTCCAGTCCACGTGCGGGGACGGCTCGTCGAGGTGCAGGGTCCCGGGCAGGATGCCGTGCCGCATGGCGAGCACGGTCTTGATGACGCCCGCGACACCCGCCGCGGCCTGCGTGTGGCCGATGTTGGACTTCATCGAGCCGAGGAGCAGAGGCAGGTCCGCCGGGCGTCCCTGGCCGTACGTGGCCAGCAGGGCGGTGGCCTCGATGGGGTCACCGAGCCGGGTGCCGGTGCCGTGCGCCTCGACGGTGTCCACGTCGGCGGGCGCGAGGCCGGCGTCGGCCAGGGCCCGCCGGATGACGCGCTGCTGCGAAGGCCCGTTCGGCGCCGTCAGGCCGTTGCTGGCGCCGTCCTGGTTGACGGCGGAGCCGCGTACGACGGCCAGCACCGGGTGCCCGGCCCGCAGCGCGTCGGACAGCCGCTCGACCAGGATGACACCGGCGCCCTCGCTCCACGCGGTGCCGTCGGCGGCAGCCGAGAAGGGCTTGCAGCGGCCGTCGGCGGCCAGGCCGCGCTGGCGGCCGAACTCGACGAACATCTGCGGGGTGGACATGACGGTGACACCGCCGGCCAGCGCGAGCGTGCACTCGCCGCGGCGCAGCGACTGCACCGCCAGGTGCAGGGCGACCAGGGACGAGGAGCAGGCGGTGTCGACGGTGACGGCCGGGCCTTCCAGACCCAGCACATACGAGATGCGCCCGGAGGCGACGCTCACGGTGTTGCCGGTGAGCACGTGGCCGGCGACTTCCTCGCGGATTCGTCCGGGTCCGGCGGTGGCCGCGGTGTCGTAGCCGCCGTGCCCGGCGCCGATGAACACGCCGGTCTGGGTCCCGCGCAGGGTGTGCGGGGAGATACCGGCGCGCTCGACCGCCTCCCAGGCGGTCTCCAGCATCAACCGCTGCTGCGGGTCCATGGCGAGGGCCTCGCGCGGGGAGATGCCGAAGAAGCCGGGGTCGAACTCGCCCGCGCCGTGCAGGAAGCCGCTCTCGCGCGGGTACACGGCGCCCCCCGCACCTCCCTCGCCACCCGCATCAGCGCCTCCGTAGAGGCCTTCGAGGTCCCAGCCGCGGTCGGCGGGGAAGGCGGAGACGGCGTCGATTCCGCCGCGCACCAGCTCCCACAGCTGCTCGGGCGTGTCGGCGCCGCCGGGGTAGCGGCAGGCCATGCCGACGATGGCGATGGGCTCCCGGCTCTTCTCGTGTACCTCTCGCAGCTGCTCGCGCGTCTCGTCAAGGTCCGCGATGGCCCGCTTCAGATAGTCGCGAAGCTTCTGCTCGTTCGACATCAGGATGTCAACCTCTCGAGGTGAGATGCCGGGGTTTCCCGCACAGTCTCACCAGCGCCGACTGCGGTTTTCCCTAAAGGAGTGCCGCGGCGGCAGGACATGAGGGCGCACCGGACACCATGGGGAAGGGTGTCCGGTGCGCCGGTTCGGGGAGGTTGGCTCGGGTCAGCCGCGGTCGGTGCGAGCGTGCGCGGTGAGCCACTCCTCCATGATCTGTGCGGTCTGTGCCGAGTCCTCGCGGATCATCGACAGGTGGTCGGCGTCCACGGGCCGCTCGTGCGCTCCGGCGACCAGGGGCGGGCGCTCCGCCGACGGCTGCTGTTCGATCGGCCGGTTGTCGGCTCCGAACAGCTGCTTGGCGCACTTCACCAGGAGCACGGGGGCGCTGCTGGGCTGTACCTGGAGGCGGCTGAGCAGGACCATCCAGCGGCCCATGGCGGACAGCCGGGCGCTGGTCAGTCGGACCACCGAGCCCTCGGCCGAGCCGGCGGGGGTGCCCGCGTTCGCGAAGTTGAGCCGCATCATGCCCTGGTAGTCGACGCCTTCGTCGTCGTTGTGCTGGAAGCTGTACGTGTCCAGCAGCACCACGGCGGCGGGCTTGATGCCCCAGGTGTGTTCCATCAGTCCGGCCGCCGCGTAGGCGAAGGAGCCGCCGGAGGAGTGGCCGACGAGGACGAACGGTTTGCCCTCGGCCGCCCGCAGGGCGCTTTCGGCGATCACCCGTGTTGCGGCTTCCGGGGTGGCGGGCAGCCGTTCCCCGGTCTCGAAGCCGACCAGGGGCAGCGCCGCCACCTGGCGCTTGCCGCGGAAGTGCGCGGCCAGCCGGGCGTACTGGTGGATGCCCGCGTTGGCCGTGGGCGCGCTGACGCAGATCAGCCTGGGGGCGGCCGGACCCTCGGCGAGGGTGGAGGCGTAGGGCAGGTCCTCCAGTTCGGCCGAGGCCTCGTAGGTGGGGCGGAGTGCGGCCACGGCGACCAGCATGTGCTGGGCCTCGGCCACCTTGCCGTCGGCGAGGGCGTCGGTGAACAGGCTTTCGAGGGAGCCGGGTTCGGGCTCTCCGGACGGCAGGCCCAGGGTGGCGCCGACGGCCGTGCCGTCCTCGGTGCGGACCTGCTGGGCGAGTTCGCCGCGCAGCCAGCCGGCCAGGTCCGCGGGCGTCTTGTTGTCGAAGACGACCGTCGCGGACAGGCGCATGCCGGTGCTGGCGGCGAGCTTGTTGCGCAGTTCGACGGCGGTCAGCGAGTCGAAGCCGAGCTCGTAGAAGTCCCGGTCGGCCTCGACGGCGTCGGCCGATGCGTGGCCGAGCACGGTCGCGGCCTCGCTCCGCACCAGGTCGGTGAGGAACCGGAGGCGGTCCTTCTCACTGAGCGCGAGGAGCTGACGGGTGAGGTCGGCTGCGGTGTCCTTGCCGCCCGCGGTGTTGGCGGCGGTGCGCCGGGCGGTACGGACCAGGCCCCGGAACAGCGGGGGGACCTCGCCCTGCGGGCGCATGCCGCCGCCGGTCAGCCCGATCGGGATGACGAGCGGTTCGGCGGAGCCGAGGGCGGCCTCGAACAGGGCGAGGCCCTGGTCGATGGTGAGCGGGGGCATGCCGCCGGACTGCATGCGCCGCATGTCGGTGTCGCTGAGCTCGCTGGTCATGCCGTCGTCCTGGACCCAGGGGCCCCAGGCCAGGGAGGTGCCGGGCAGTCCGAGGGCTGCGCGGTGGTCGGCGAGGGTGTCGAGGAAGGAGTTGGCGGCGGCGTAGTTGCCCTGGCCGGGGCTGCCCATGATGCCGGCGATGGACGAGAACGTCACGAAGGCGGCCAGGTCGAGGTGGCGGGTGAGGTCGTGCAGGTGCCAGGCCGCGTCGACCTTCGGCCGCAGGACGTCCGACAGCCGTGCGGGTGTCAGTGAGGTGATGATGCCGTCGTCCAGGACACCGGCCGTGTGGATCACGGCGGTGAGCGGGTGCGCGGCCGGGATGCCCGCGATCAGGGCGGTCGCGGCCTCCAGGTCGGCGGTGTCGCAGGCGGCGACGGTGACGGTGACGCCCGAGGCCTCCAGCTCGGCGGCCAGTTCGGCGGCGCCGGGCGCGGCCGGGCCGCGCCGGCTGGTGAGCAGCAGGTGCCGGACGCCGCGGGCGGCCAGCCTGCGGGCGAGGTGGCGGCCGAGGGCGCCGGTGCCACCGGTGATCAGGACGGTGCCCTCGGGGTTCCACACGGGCGGCATGGTGAGCACCGTGCCGTCCAGGGGGCCGCCTTCCGGGGTGCGGGCGCGCAGGGCGGTCCGGGCGTGCCGGATGTCGTACGCGGCAACCTGGCCGGCCGGGGTGGCGGCGGCCTGTTCCCAGGTCCAGCCGTCGGGGACGGGCGCGAGCCCGTTCTCCGCCAGGACGGCGGCGGGGGCGATGGCCACCGGCTCCAGGCTCATCACCCGGTCACCGGCACGCAGGCCGTGCACGCCGGGTCCGGTGGCGCTGACGGTGCCGGCGATCCGGGCGGCCGGGCCGTCGGTGGCTTCGCCGGTGAGACCGGCGGCCACGACGGCGACGCGTACCTCGCCGTCGGTGAGCGGCCGTGCCGCATCGGGGCAGGGCTCCAGCCGCAGGTCGTCGGCCGCGTCGCCCTCGGGCAGGGCCAGCCGCCACCCCGCTCCCGCGGGCGGCAGCAGGCTCGGGGCGGTGGCCAGCCGGGCGAGCCTGCCGACGCGCAGCACCCCGTCGCGTACCGCGAACTGGGCCTCGCCCGCGGCGAGCGGGCCGGCGAGCCGGGTGAGGGCGTCGGCGACGTCGGTGTCGTGTTCGGTGTCGAGGAGGACGAACCGGTCGGGGTGCTCGGAGTTCGCCGAGCGCACCAGGCCCCAGGCGGCACCGCCGGTGAGGTCGGTGACGGTGTCGCCGTCGGTGGCGCGGATCGCCCGGCGGGTGACGAAGACCAGCCGGGAGGCGGCGAACCGCTCCCCGTCCAGCCAGTCCTGGACCAGGGCCAGTACCTGCCCGGTCAGCGCGTGTACGGCCGCGGGCACATCGCCGCCGGTGCACTCGGGCAGCGGTACGACGACCAGCTCCGGCACCTGCGCGCCGGGCGCGGCGAGTTCGCCGAGGGTGGTGGCGCGGGCGCCGAGGCGGTAGGGGTCGCCGGCGCCGAGCGCGAGGGCGCCCGGTGCTCCGGTGGACGTGCTCTCGGTGGCCGTGCTCTCGGTGTCGGCCGGGATCCACTCCACGTGGAACAGCGGCTCGCGGGCGGTGCCGGTCCCGGCCTCGGCGGCGGCCAGGGTGACCGACGCGGCGGACAGGACGGGGGCGCCTTCGGCGTCGTAGGCGCCGAGGACGACGGTGTCCTCGCCGGACCGGGTCAGGCGGACCCGCAGCACCGAGGCGCCGCCGGCGTGCAGGGTGAGGCCCTGCCAGGCCGCGGGCTGCGGCAGCTGGTCCTCGTCGCCGAGGCCGAGCAGGGCGGCGCCGTGCAGGGCCGCGGCGGACAGCGCCGGGTGCAGCCCGAAGTACCGGGCGTCGTCGGCGGCCTCACCGGCCAGCCGTACCTCGGCGAACACCTCCTCGCCGCGCAGCCACGCGGCGTGCAGGCCCTGGAAGACGGGCCCGGGTGCGCCGTCGCCGTAGAAGCCGTCGAGGTTCACGGCCGCGGCGCCGGCCGGCGGCCACACCAGCGGGGCCGACGGCGCGGTGAAGGGCTCGGCGGTCAGGATGCCGAGGGCGTGCCGGGTCCACGGCTCGTCGGGGGCCGCGTCGCCGGGGCGCGCGTAGCAGGCGACGGTGCGGTTTCCGCTGTCCTCCTCGGGGGCGCCGACCCAGACCTGGATGACCGGTTCGGCGCTGCCGTCGAGCGGCAGCGGTGCGGTGACGGCGAACTCCCTGAGGTGTCCGCAGCCGACCTGGTCGCCCGCCTGGACGGCGAGTTCGAGGAAGGCGGTGGACGGGAAGTGGGCGGGCCCGCCGGTGTGGTGGTCGAGCAGCCAGGGGTGGACGCGGAGCGAGAGCCTGCTGGTGAACAGCACGCCGTCGGCTCCGGCGAGCGGGACGGCCGCGCCGAGCAGCGGGTGTGCGGCGGGCACCAGGCCTGCCGAGGTCACGTCCCCGGACAGGGGCGCGGGGCGCGGCCAGTACCGGTCGTGCTGGAAGGCGTACGTGGGCAGGTCGGTCGTACGGGCGCCGGTGCCGTCGAAGAGCCGCGGCCAGTCGAGGTCCACGCCGGTGACGTACAGCCCGGCCAGGGCGGTGACCAGGGCCGTCTCCTCGGGCCGGTCGGCCCGCAGGCTGGATACGCAGACGCACTGGCCGGCGTCCTCGCCGAGGCTCTGGGGGGCCAGGGCGGCGAGGGTGCCGTCGGGGCCGACCTCCAGGAAGGCGGAGGCCCCGGCCTCGCGCAGGGCGCGCACGGCGTCGGCGAAGCGGACCGTTTCGCGGACGTGCCGGACCCAGTACTCGGGGTCGCGGAGCTGCTCGGCTCCGGCCTCGGCGCCGGTGAGGGTGGAGACGAGCGGGATCTCCGGCTCGGCGACGGCCAGGCCGGCCACGACGGTCCGGAACTCGTCCAGCATCGGGTCCATCAGCGGGGAGTGGAAGGCGTGCGAGACCCGCAGCCGCCTGGTCCTGCGCCCCATCCGTTCGACCTGGGCCCGTACGGCCTCCACCGCGTCCGCGGCGCCGGAGACGACGACCGAGGACGGTCCGTTGACGGCGGCGACGGCCACCCGCGCGGTGAGCAGCGGGCGGATTTCGTCCTCGGTGACCTGTACGGCGGCCATCGCGCCGCCTTCGGGCAGGGCCTGCATCAGCCGGCCCCGGGCGGCCACCAGCGTGCACGCGTCGGCCAGCGTGAACACCCCGGCCACATGGGCGGCGGCGATCTCGCCGACGGAGTGGCCGGCGACAAACTCGGGGCGTACGCCCAGGGAGGCGAGCAGCCGGAACAGGGCCACCTCCACGGCGAACAGCCCGGTCTGGGCGTAGGCCGTCCGGTCGGCCGCCTCGGCGTCGGTTCCCCAGATCACCTCGCGCAGCGGTTGCTCCAGGTGGGGGTCGAGCTCGGCGCACACGGCGTCGAAGGCGTCGGCGAACACCGGGAAGCGGGCATACAGTTCGCGGCCCATGCCGAGTCGCTGTGCGCCCTGCCCGGAGAAGAGGAAGGCGGTGGTGTGAGTGGCGGCCTCGCCGCGGGCGGCCTCCGTGCCGTCGACGAGCACGGCGCGGTGCGCGAAGGCGGTACGGGCGGTGGCGAGGGAGTGGCCGACGTCCAGCGGGTCACGGCCCTCGGCGTGTGCCGTGAGGCGGGCGAGCTGCTCGTCCAGGGCGGCGGAGGTGGCGCCGGACACCGGCCACGGCACCGTGGCGGGCCGCACGGACGGCGCCTGGGGGGCTTCGGCCGGGGATTCCTCCGGGGTCCCGGCGGGCGGGGCCTGCTCGATGATCGTGTGGGCGTTGGTGCCGCTGATGCCGAACGAGGACACACCGGCCCGCCGGGGGCGGTCCGTCTCCGGCCACGGCCGGGCCTCGGTGAGCAGGTCGATGGCCCCAGCCGTCCAGTCGACGTGGGTCGAGGGCTCGTCGATGTGCAGCGACTTGGGCAGGACGCCGTGCCGCAGCGCGAGGACGGTCTTGATCACACCGGCCACGCCGGCGGCGGCCTGGGTGTGCCCGATGTTGGACTTCAGCGAGCCGAGCAGCAGCGGCTTCTCCGGGTCGCGGCCCCGGCCGTAGGTGGCCAGCAGGGCCTGTGCCTCGATGGGGTCGCCGAGGGCGGTGCCGGTGCCGTGGCCCTCGACGGCGTCCACGTCGGCGGGGGTCAATCCGGCCGCGGCCAGGGCCTGGCGGATGACGCGCTGCTGGGAGGGGCCGTTGGGGGCGGTGATGCCGTTGGAGGCGCCGTCCTGGTTGACGGCGGAGCCGCGTACCAGCGCCAGGACCTCGTGCCCGTTGGCGCGGGCGTCGGAGAGGCGTTCCAGGACGAGCATGCCCACGCCCTCGGACCAGTTGGTGCCGTCGGCGGCGTCCGAGTACGCCTTGCAGCGGCCGTCGGCGGCGATGCCGCCCTGGACAGTCATGCCCGCGAAGCCGACGGGGGTCGCCATCACGGTGACACCGCCGGCCAGGGCCAGCGAGCACTCGCCGGCCCGCAGCGCCTGGGTGGCCGAGTGCAGGGCCACCAGGGAGGAGGAGCAGGCGGTGTCGACGGTGACGGCGGGACCCTCGAGGCCGAGGACGTAACTGATGCGCCCGGACAGCACGCTGGAGGCGAGGCCGGTGCCGGCGTGGCCGCCGATGTCCTCGCGGGAGCTCATCATCAGCGTCGCGTAGTCGAGGCCGTTGGTGCCGACGAACACGCCGGTGCGGCTGCCGTGCAGGGAGTCCGGTGCGATGCCGGCCCGCTCGACGGCCTCCCAGGAGGTTTCCAGCAGCAGGCGCTGCTGCGGGTCCATGGCGAGGGCCTCGCGCGGGGAGATCCCGAAGAAGCCGGCGTCGAAGTCGGCGACGCCGGGGACGAATCCGGCTTCCAGGGTGGCGCTGCGACCGCGTCCGTCGCGGTCGCCGGCGCTGAGGGTCTTCAGGTCCCAGCCGCGGTCGGTGGGGAAGGGTTCGATGCCGTCACCGCCGGTGGAGACCAGGTGCCACAGGTCCTCGGGGGTGCGGACGCCGCCGGGCAGGCGGCAGGCCATGCCGACGACGGCGATCGGGTCGTCGTCGAGTGCGGCGCGGTGCGCGATGGCGCCTGTGCCGTCCGGCCGTTGCTCGTCGAGGAGTTCGGCGAGCAGGTGCTCGGCGAGGACGGTGGCGGTCGGGTAGTCGTAGACGGTGGTGGCGGAGAGCTTGAGGCCGGTGGCGAGGTTGAGTCGGGCGGGGAGTTCGACGGCGGTGAGCGAGTCGAATCCGAGGTCGCGGAATTTCCGGTCGGCGGAGACGGCCGCCTTGCCGCTGTGGCCGAGGACCGCGGCGACGTGGGTGCGGACCAGGTCGGTGACGAGGGTCAGGCGCTCGGCGGCGGGCAGGGCCCGCAGCCGCAGGGTGAGTTCGTGCGCCTGCGAGGTCATGTCCTCCCGGGCCGTCTCGGCGTCGGCGAGGGCCTGCCGGGCGGCGGGAAGTCCGGCCAGCAGCGGGTTGCCGCGCAGCCCTACGAGGGTGTCGAGGATCTGCGGCTGCCGCAGGTCGAGCACGATCAGGGTCGGAGCGGACCGGGTAACGGCCTGCCGCAGCGCGGCAAGCGCCAGCTCGGGGTGCACGGCGGGCACGGCCGTACGGCGGGACGCGCCGTCGGCCGGACCCTCGTCGACAGCAGGTTCGGCGTCCATCCAGGCGCCCCAGGCCAGCGAGTTCGCGGGCAGGCCGCGGGCGTGGCGCTGATGGGCGAGCGCGTCGAGGACGGCGTTCGCGGCGGCTACCGCCGCCCGGCCGGGGGTGCCGACGGCGCCGGCCACGGACGAGAACAGCACGAACGCCGACAGGTCCAGCCCGCGCGTCAGCTCGTCCAGGTGGAGTGCCGTCAGCGCCTTGGCCCGGTGTACGGCCGTCAGCCGCTCCGGGGTCAGGTCGTCCAGCACCCCGTCGTCGACGATGCCGGCCGCGTGGACCACGGCCGTGAGCGGGTGCTCGGCGGGGACGGCCGCCAGTACGGCGGCCAGGGCCTCCCGGTCGGCGGTGTCACAGGCCACGACGGTGGCTTCGGCGCCCAGGGCGCGCAGTTCGTCGACGAGTTCGGCGCTGCCGGGTGCGGCGGGGCCGCGTCGGCCGACGAGCAGCAGGCGGCGTACACCCGCAGCCGCGAGCCAGTGTGCGGTACGGCTGCCCCGGCCGCCGGTGCCGCCGGTGACCAGCACCGTGCCGTCGGCGTGTGCGGCGGCGGGCTGCCAGCCCGCGTCCGGCGAGCCGGCAGGCGCGGGCACCAGCCGTCGTACATACACGGCGGAGTCCCGCACCGCGATCTGGTCCTCGCCGTCGAGCCCCGCCAGGACGGCGCCGAGCCGCCGGGCGGCCCGCCCGTCGAGGGTTTCGGGGAGGTCGATGAGCCCGCCCCAGCGCTGCGGGTGCTCCAGGGCGGCGACCCGGCCGAGTCCCCAGATGCCGGCCTGGGCCGGGGACGGCAGGTCCTCGGTCCGGGCGACGGCGACCGCGCCCCGGGTCACGCACCAGAGCGGCGCCGTGATCCCCGCGTCGGCCAGGGCCTGGAAGAGCACGGCCGTCGCCGCGGCGGCGACCCCACCCGGGGTCGGTAGAGCCAGTACCCCGACGAACCCACCTACAGGAGAGGGGAGTTGCCCCAGCAGGGCGGCCAGCGAAGCCCGGTCCGCCCCCGCCTCCACCGTGAGGTGCACCGCGTCGGGCCCGGCCGCTTCCCGCACCGGGGCGGTCCAGCTGTCGTCCGCGCCGTCGGCGGGTACGACCACGAGCCAGGTCCCGGCGGGCTTGCCGCCCGCCACCGCGCCCAGCGGCTGCCACGCCTCGTGGAACCGCAGGGCGTCGAGCAGTGCCTGGTCACGGCGGTGCCTGCGCCAGTTCGACAGCGCGGGCAGCACAGCGCCGAGCGCCTCGCCGTCCACGTCCAGGTCGGTGGCCAGGGCGGCCAGGTCCTCGCCCTCGACAGCCGTCCAGAACTCCGCGTCGGCGGGATCGGCCGCAGTGGCGGGGGCGATCCCAACCGCGGGGCCGGTCTGCGGCCAGTGGCGGGCGCGCTGGAAGGCGTACGTGGGCAGGTCGACGGACCGCGCGGCGGTGCCGTCGAAGAGCCGCGTCCAGTCGACGCGTACGCCGCTGACGTGCAGCCGGGCGAGCCCCTCGACCAGGGCCCGCTCCTCGGGCCGGCCGGCCCGCAGCGCGGGCACGGCGGCGCAGACCTCGTCCTGGCCTCCGAGAGCGGTACGGGTGGCGGCGGTGAGGATGCCGTCGGGGCCGAGTTCCAGGAACGCGGACACCCCGGCCTCGCGCAGCGCGCCGACCCCGTCGGCGAAGCGGACGGTCTCGCGGACGTGCCGCACCCAGTAGTCGGGGGTGGAAACGAGCTCCGGGCCGGCCACCGCACCCGTCAGGTTCGACACGAGCGCCAGCTGCGGCTCGGCGAAGGCGATCCGAGCCGCCACGGCCCGGAACTCGTCCAGCATCGGGTCCATCAGCGGGGAGTGGAAGGCATGCGACACCCGCAGCCGGGTGACCTTGCGGCCCGCGGCCTCGAAGTGCGCGCCGATCGGCGCGAGCGCGTCGGCGGCGCCGGAGACGACCACCGAGGACGGCCCGTTGACCGCCGCGATCGACACCACACCGGCATCGAGCAGCGGGCGCACCTCCTCCTCCGTGGCCTGTACGGCCAGCATGGCGCCGCCCTCGGGCAGAGCCTGCATCAGCCGGCCGCGCGCCGCGACCAGCGCGCACGCGTCGGCGAGGCCGAACACCCCGGCGACGTGCGCGGCGGCGATCTCGCCGACCGAGTGGCCGGCCACGAACTCAGGCCGCACACCCAGCGATTCGACCAGCCGGAACAGCGCCACCTCGACGGCGAACAGCCCCGCCTGGGCGTACGCCGTACCGTTCAGCGTGTCCTCGTCCTCGCCCCACACGACCGTACGGACGGGACGGGTCAGGTGCTCGTCGAGCGCCGCGCACACGGCGTCGAAGGCCTCGGCGAACACCGGGAAGCGCGCGTACAGCTCCCGGCCCATGCCGAGCCGCTGCGAGCCCTGCCCGGAGAACAGCACGGCCGTGATCCGGCTCTCCGCGGCCGTGCCACGGGCGATCTCGGCGCCGTCCACCAGCACGGCCCGGTGCTCGAACGCGCCGCGCCCCGCGGCGAGGGAGTACGCGACGTCCAGCGCGGGCAGGGCGCCGCCGAGCAGCGGGGCCAGCCGGTCCGTCTGCGCGTCGAGGGCGGCCTCGGACTTGCCGGACACCACCCAAGGCGCGACGGCAGGCAGCACGGAGGCTTCCTGGGCCGGCGCGTCAACCGGCGGGGCCTGCTCGATGATCGTGTGGGCGTTGGTGCCGCTGATACCGAACGCCGATACGGCGGCCCGGCGCGGCCGGTCGACCGCCGGCCAGGGCGTGGTCTCGGTGAGCAGCCGCACGTCACCGGCGGACCAGTCGACATGGGTGGAGGGTGCGTCCACGTGCAGGGTCCGCGGGACGGTGTCGTGGCGCAGGGCCATGACGATCTTGATCACACCGGCCACACCGGCCGCGGCCTGGGTGTGCCCGATGTTCGACTTGAGCGAGCCGAGGAGGAGGGGCAGACCGCCCTCGCCGCGCTCCCGGCCGTAGGTGGCCAGCAGGGCCTGCGCCTCGATCGGGTCGCCGAGGGTGGTACCGGTGCCGTGTCCCTCGACCACGTCGACGTCGGCGGCCGTCAGGCCCGCGTTGGCGAGGGCCTGACGGATGACCCGCTGCTGGGCGGGTCCGTTGGGGGCGGTGAGGCCGTTCGAGGCGCCGTCCTGGTTGACGGCGGAGCCGCGAAGCAGTGCCAGGACCCGGTGTCCGTTGCGGCGGGCGTCCGAGAGCCGTTCCAGTACGAGCACGCCCACGCCCTCGGACCAGCCGGTGCCGTCGGCGGCGTCCGCGTACGCCTTGCACCGCCCGTCGGTGGCGAGGCCGCCCTGCCGGGTGAAGCCGGGGAATCCGAGGGAGGAGGACATCACGGTGACGCCGCCGGCGAGAGCGAGCGAGGATTCGCCGCTGCGCAGCGACTGGGCGGCCAGGTGCATGGCCACGAGGGAGGAGGAGCAGGCGGTGTCCACGGTCACGGCCGGGCCTTCCAGCCCGAAGGTGTAGGACACCCGGCCGGAGACCACGCTGGCCGCGAGGCCGGTGCTGGCGTGGCCCTCGATGTCCTCGGGGGAGTTCATCACGAGGGTGAGGTAGTCCTGGCCGCCGGTGCCGACGAACACGCCGGTCGCGCTGCCGCGCAGGGCGGCCGGGTCGATGGCGGCGCGCTCGATGGCCTCCCAGGAGGTCTCCAGGAGCAGCCGCTGCTGCGGGTCCATGGCGAGGGCCTCACGCGGCGAGATGCCGAAGTGGCCCGCGTCGAACTCGGCCACGCCGTGCAGGAATCCGCCCCTGGCGGTGGCGCTGCGGCCCCGGCCGTCCGGGCCGTGACCGGCACCGAGGAGGGTGTCCAGGTCCCAGCCCCGGTCGGTGGGGAAGTCGGCGATTCCTTCCCGGCCTTCGAGGACGAGGTCCCACAGGTCTTCGGGCGAATCGATGCCACCGGGCAGCCGGCAGGCCATGCCGACGATGGCGATCGGGTCGTCGGCCACGCCGGTGGCCACGGCGGCCGGGAGGCGTACGTCGCCGTTCTCGTCGAGCAGTTCGGCGAGGAGGTGGGCGGCGAGTGCGGTGGGGGTGGGGTAGTCGAAGACGAGGGTGGCGGGCAGCCGCAGGCCGGTGACGTCGGTGAGGCGGTTGCGCAGTTCCAGTGCGGTGAGGGAGTCGAGCCCCAGGTCGTGGAAGTCCCGGTCCGCGCCGATGGTCTGCGCGGAGGCGTGTCCGAGGACGGATGCCGCTTCGGTACGCACCATCTCTACGACGGCACGGATACGGTCCGCCTCGCGCAGCTCCCACAGCCGGGCGGCGAGCGCAACGGCCGTTGCGGCCCCGCCGGCGGTGGTGGCGGCCATCCGCCGCCCACCGCGGACCAGCCCGCGGAACATGGTGGGCACTTCGCCGCGCAGCCGCGCGCCGGCTCCGGTCGCGAGTCGGCCGAGGGGGGCGAGGAAGGGGGTGTCCGTGGCCATCGCCGCATCGAGGAGGGCCAGCCCCTGCTCGACGGAGAGCGGCGGAACACCCGAGGAAGCGATCCGCTCCCGGTCCGCCTCGGACAGGGTCGCGGTCATACCGCCGGTGGGCGCCCAGGCGCCCCAGGCGAGGGACTGCGCCGCCAGACCCTGAGCACGGCGGTGTTCGGCGAGGGCGTCCAGGAAGACGTTGGCGGCGGCGTAGTTGCCCTGACCCGCCGAACCCATCACACCCGAGATCGACGAGAACATCACGAACGCCGAAAGGCCCATCTCGCGGGTCAGCTCGTGCAGATGCCAGGCCGCGTCCACCTTCGGACGCAACACCTTCGAAACCCGCTCGGCGGTCAGCGAGGTCACCACGCCGTCGTCAAGCACACCAGCAGTGTGAATCACCGCCGACAGCTGAACGCCGGCCAACACCCCTGCCAGCGCAGCCCGGTCCGCCACATCACACGCGACGACAGAGACATCCGCACCGGAAGCGGCCAGTTCGTCCCGCAGCTCCACCGCGCCCGGAGCATCCAGCCCCCGACGCGACACCAGCAAAAGGCTCCGCACCCCGTGCACGGCCACCAGATGCCGGGCCACTTCACGACCCAGACCACCCGTACCACCGGTCACCAGCACAGTCCCGTCCCCCAACGGGGACTCCACCACACCGAGCGAGGACTTCAACCGGGCCAGCCGCGGCAGGTGCACTGCTCCGTCGCGCACCAGAACCTGCGACTCACCCGCCGCAAGCACCTCCGCGACCGGCAGCTCGCCGCCGTCCTCGATGTCCACCAGCAGGAACCGGCCCGGGTTCTCCGACTCCGCCGCCCGCACCAGACCCCATACCGCGGCACCCGCCAGATCAGCACCCGAGACCGCACCCCGCGTCAGGACGACCAGGCGCGAGCCCTCGGGCCCCTCCAGCACGTCCTGCACCGCGGCAAGAGCCCGGGCACACGCCTCATGGACGGCCTCAGGCGAGACACCGCCCTCGACCGGGAAGACCGTGAGCGCAGCATCATCGGCAGCGGACGCTGCCGACACATCGGCCGGCACCCACTCCAGGCCCAGCAGCCCGTCCCGTTCCGGCACCGCCCCGACCGGCACCACCGGAGCGCCCAGAACGAGCTCCTCTACCGACAGCACCAGCCCGCCCTCGGCGTCCACCAGCGCCAGCGAAACCGAGTCCTCCGTCATACGGCCGATCCGCGCCCGCACCACCGACGCACCCGCCGCATGCAGCGAAACCCCACGCCAGGACACCGGCACCAGCTCCCGATCCCCCGCCGCATTCCGCACCACCTCGGCCAGCAACGCCGGATGCAGACCAAACCGATCCGCCTCCCGCGCCACCTCACCCGACAGCGCGAACTGCACCTCCGTGTCGGTGGCCTCCACCGCCGCGGCAGACGAACCGGCGACCAATACGCCCGTGGCGTGCTCGGTCCACTCGGCGTCCGAGTCCTGCTCACGCCGTGAGTGCAGCCGGAACGGCCGTGCGCCCGACGCGTCCGGGGCGCTCACCCAAACCTGAACGGCCACCGCGCCGTCCTCCGCGAGCACCAGCGGTTCGGTGTGTGTCAGTTCTTCGACACGTCCGCAGCCGACCTGGTCGGCGGCCCGGATGGCGAGTTCCAGCAGTCCGGTTGCCGGGAAGACCACCTGGCCGTCCACCACGTGCTCCGCCAGCCACGGCTGTGAGGCGCACGACAGCCTTCCCGTGAGCACCGTCCCGTCCGAACTGGCCAGGAAGACCGCGGCTCCCAGCAGCGGGTGCTCGGCAGGCATCAGCCCGGCGCCGGCGACGTCCCCCACGGGCAGCGCGGGCCGCGGCCAGTACCGCTCGTGCTGGAAGGCGTACGTCGGCAGGTCGACGCCCTGAGCGCCCGTACCGTCGTACCAGCTCGCCCAATCCACCCCCACGCCCGCGCAGTGCAGCCTGGCCAACCCGGCGGCCAGCGCGCTCTCCTCACTCCGGCCCTTGCGCAACACCGGGGTGACGGCCACGGCATCCACGCTCAACTGGGCCAGTGCGCACAGGCTGCCGTCCGGACCCAGCTCCAGGAAGGTGTCCACACCCTGGCCGGCCAGAACACGCACCGCATCGGCGAACCGTACGGTCTCCCGGACATGCCGCACCCAGTACTCCGGGTCGCACACCAGCTCGGCATCCGTGGCCAGCGCAATCTCAGGCGCCGAGAACGACAGCCCCGACACCACCGCACGGAACTCGTCCAGCATCGGATCCATCAACGGCGAATGGAACGCGTGCGAGACCCGCAGCCAGGTCGCCTTGCGACCCAGCCCCTCGAAGTGGCCTCGTACGGCCTCAACCGCCTCCTCGGCACCCGAGACAACAACGGCCGAAGGACCGTTGACCGCCGCGATCGAAACGGACTCGCCCAGCAGCGGCTGGACTTCCTCCTCCGTGGCCTGGACGGCGAGCATGGCGCCACCCTCCGGCAGCGCCTGCATCAACCGGCCGCGCGCCGCGACCAACGCACACGCATCTGCCAACGACAGCACACCCGCCACATGAGCAGCCGCGATCTCACCCACCGAATGACCGGCCACAAAATCCGGCCGCACACCCAGCGACTCGACCAGCCGGAACAGAGCCACTTCCACAGCAAACAGACCCGCCTGGGCATACGCCGTACCGTTCAGCGCCTCCTCGTCCTCACCCCACACCACCTCACGCACCGGCATGCCCAGCCCCGCACACACCGCGTCAAAGGCCTCCGCAAACACCGGGAAACGCGCATACAACTCCCGCCCCATCCCCAGCCGCTGCGACCCCTGCCCCGAGAACAACACCGCAAGAGACCGATCACCGGCCACACCACGCGCAATCTCGGCGCCCTCCACCAGGACGGCCCGGTGCCCCAGGTTCGTGCGTCGCGCGGCCAGCGAATAGCCCACGTCCAGCGGGGACTTTCCGAGGACCGTGGCCGTGCCCAGCCGCGTCAGCTGCGCGTCCAGCGCGGCCTGGGACTTGGCCGACACCGCCCACGGAGCGACGGTCGGCGTCACGGTCGGCTTGGTCTCGTCGCCCTCGGCGGGCGGGGCCTGCTCGATGATCGCGTGGGCGTTGGTGCCGCTGATACCGAAGGCCGACACGGCGACCCGGCGCGGTCGGCCCGTGGCCGGCCAGTCCGTCTGTTCGGTCAACAGCGAGACGTCACCGGCCGACCAGTCCACGTGCGTGGTCGGCTTGTCCACGTGCAGGGTGCGCGGCAGCACGCCCTCCCGCATGGCCATGACCATCTTGATCACACCGGCCACACCGGCCGCGGCCTGGGTGTGCCCGATGTTCGACTTGAGCGAGCCGAGCAGGAGCGGTCTGCCCTCGGGGCGGTTTTCGCCGTACGTCGCCAGCAGTGCCTGCGCCTCGATCGGGTCGCCCAGCGGCGTACCCGTACCGTGCCCCTCCACCGCGTCCACATCCGCCGCCGACAGGCCGGCAGCCGCCAGCGCCTGGCGGATCACCCGCTGCTGCGACGGACCGTTCGGCGCGGTCAGGCCGTTGGACGCACCGTCCTGGTTCACGGCCGAGCCGCGGATCACGGCGAGGACGTCGTGACCGTTGCGCTTGGCGTCCGAGAGGCGTTCCAGAACCAGTACGCCCACGCCCTCGGACCAGCCGGTGCCGTCGGCGGCGTCCGCGAACGCCTTGCAGCGCCCGTCGCCCGCCAGCCCGCCCTGCCGGCTGAATCCGGCGAAGCTCATCGGCGTGGACAGGACCGTCACACCACCGGCCAGGGCCATGGTGCAGTCGCCCGAACGCAGGGCATGGGCGGCGACATGGAGCGCGACGAGCGAGGAGGAGCACGCCGTGTCCAGGGTGACCGCCGGTCCTTCCAGGCCCAGGGCGTACGAGATGCGGCCGGACAGCACGCTGGCCGTCAGACCGGTGGTCGCATGGCCTTCCACGTCCTCCAGGGAGTTCATGACCACGCCGACGTAGTCCACGCCCGCCGTGCCGACGAACACGCCGGTCCGGCTGCCGCGCAGGATCGTCGGGTCGATGCCGGCCTGCTCGAACGCTTCCCAGGAGGTCTCCAGCAGCAGCCGCTGCTGCGGGTCCATCGCCATGGCCTCGCGGGGAGAGATCCCGAAGAAGTCCGCGTCGAAGGATGCGGCGTCGACGAAGCCTCCCTCTACCGAGGCACTGCTGCCGTTCCCCTCGCCTGCCAGGGCCGCCAGGTTCCAGCCCCGGTCGGTGGGAAAGGCAGAGATGCCGTCGCGGCCCTCCGTCACCAGCCGCCACAGGTCCTCGGGCGAGCGCACCCCACCCGGCAGGCGGCAGGCCATGCCGACGATCGCGATCGGCTCCTGCTTCTCCGACTCGGCTTCCAGCAGTCGTTGGCGAGTCTGGTGCAGATCAGCAGTGACCCACTTGAGGTAGTCAACGAGCTTGCCGTCGTTCGACATGGGGGTGGAGCCTTCCTACAGCGTGAGAGAACAGGTGAATGACGACAGACGGCCGGATCAGCGGTCGCTCAGGCGGCCGAGCTCGTTGTCGATGAACGCGAGGACTTCGTCTGCGGTCGCGGATTCGATCCGCTCCACGACATCGGCGGACTCCCCGCCCTCGTCGTCGGCGCGCCACTTCTCCAGGAGGTGGCGCAGCCGCTGGGACACCGCCATACGGGTGTGCTCGTCGGGCTCCGACGCCGTCAACGCGGCGTCCAGCCGGTCGAGTTCGGCAAGGAGGGCGGACTGCCCGTCCCGGCTGTCCCGGTGTTCGTGGAGCAACGTGGCCAGCAGGTGCTCGGCCAGGGCGTTCGGCGTCGGGTAGTCGAAGACGAGGGTGGCGGGCAGCCGCAGTCCGGTGACGGACGTGAGCCCGTTGCGCAGTTCCAGCGCGGTGAGGGAGTCGACACCGAGGTCCTTGAAGTCCAGCCCGGCGTCGACGGCCTGCGCCGATGCGTGCCGGAGCACGGCCGCTGCCTCTGCCTGTACGAGTTCCCGTACGTGCCGCAGCCGATCCCCTTCGCGCAGCTCGCGGAGCCGGGCGGCGAGCATGTCCTGGGTGCCGGCCGCAGGGCCGCCGCCGGCGGCGGCCTGCCGCTTGGCGCTCTTGACGAGCCCGCGCAGCAGCGGGGGCACTGCACCGCGCATCTGGGGTGCGCCCGTGCGGGACATCCGGCCGAGGGCGACGAGGTACGGGATGTCGGTGGCCATGGCCGCGTCGAGGAGGGCGAGACCTTGCTCTACGGAGAGCGGCGGGACTCCGGAGGCGGCGATCCGCTGGCGGTCCGCTTCGGACAGGGTCGCGGTCATACCGCCCGTGGGGGCCCAAGCGCCCCAGGCGAGGGACTGGGCCGGAAGGCCCTGGCCCTGGCGGTGTATGGCCAGAGCGTCGAGGAAGACGTTCGCGGCGGCGTAGTTGCCCTGACCCGCCGAACCCATCACACCCGAGATCGAAGAGAACAGCACGAACGCCGACAGGTCCATCTCGCGGGTCAGCTCGTGGAGGTTCCAGGCCGCATCCACCTTCGGACGCAGCACCTTCGACAGCCGCTCGGCCGACAGGGAGGTCACCACGCCGTCATCCAGCACACCCGCGGTGTGAATCACCGCAGACAGCTCGACCCCGGCCAACAGACCCGCCAGCGCAGCCCGGTCCGCCACATCACACGCGACGACAGCGACGTCCGCACCGGCAGCTGCCAGCTCGTCCCGCAGCTCCACCGCACCGGGAGCATCCAGCCCCCGACGCGATACCAGCAGAAGACTCCGAACTCCCTGGGTGGTCACCAGATGCCTGGCCACCTCACGACCCAGACCACCCGTACCACCCGTCACCAGCACGGTCCCGTCCCGCAGCGGGGATTCCACCACACCGAGCGAGGAGTTCAGCCGCGCCAGCCGCGGCAGGTGCACTGCTCCGTCGCGGACCAGAACCTGCGACTCACCCGCCGCAAGGACCTCCGCGACCGGCAGCTCGCCATCGCCTTCGATGTCCACGAGCAGGAAGCGGCCCGGGTTCTCCGACTCCGCCGCCCGCACCAGACCCCACACTGCGGCACTCGCCAGGTCGGCACCCGACACCGCACCCCGCGTCAGGACAACGAGACGCGAGCCCTCGGGCCCCTCCAGCAACTCCTGCACCGCGGCCAGCACACCAACACACGCTGCGTGCACGGCCTCGGGCGACACACCACCCTCGACCGGGAGGACCGTGAGCGCCGCGTCATCGGCGCCAGAGGCTCCCGACACGTCCGCCGGAATCCACTCCAGGCCCAGCAGCCCGTCCCGGCCCGGCACCGCGCCCACAGGCACGGCAGGAGCCCCGAGTACCAGCTCCGCGACCGAGAGCACTGGCCCGCCCTCGGCGTCGACCAGCTCGACGGACAGCAGGTCCTCGCCCGTCTGCACGATGCGCGCCCGTACCACCGACGCGCCCGCTGCATGCAGCGAGACCCCGCGCCAGGTCACCGGCACCAGATCCCGCTCCCCCGCGACCGCCCGTACCACGTCGGCCAGCAACGCCGGATGCAGACCGTAGAGCCCCGCGTCGTCCGCGCGGCCCGGCAGGGACGCGTCGACCATCACACCGCCGTCGCCAAGGTTCACGTCAGCCGTCGCAGGCGTCAGCCGTCCCGCGGCGTGGCAGGCCCACGGCCCGTCGGGCGTCTCCTCGGGGCGTGCGTAACAGCCGACCGTACGAGCCCCGGTCTCGTCGGGAGCAGAGACCGTCACCTGGACGATCACGGCGCCCGTCGCGGGCAGGACGAGCGGCTGGTCGGTGAGGGTGAGTTCCGCGACGTGCTCGCAGCCGGCCTGTTCCCCGGCTCGCAGCACCATCTCCAGGAGGCCCTCGCTCGGGAGGACGGCCACCCCGTCGACGAGGTGGTCCTCGAGCCACGGCAACGCCGCCGCGGACAGCCGGCCGGTGAGCAGCACGCTGCCGCCGGAGTCGGCGGGGGTCACCGCGGCGCCCAGGAGGGCGTGCCCGGTCGGCGCGAGGCCGGCGCCCGCCACATCGCCCGTACGGACGGCCGGGACGGGCCAGTACCGCTCGCGCTGGAAGGCGTACGTCGGCAGGTCCACCCGCCGGGCGCCGGTACCGTCGTACAGGCGCGTCCAGTCCACCGCCACACCCGCGCAGAAGAGCCGCGCCAGCCCTTCGACGAGCGCGTTCTCCTCCTCGCGGCCCTTGCGCAGCACCGGGGCGCACACGATGTCCGCCGGGTCCTCGCCACCCAGGACCTCCTGGGCGAGGGCGGTCAGGACGCCGTCCGGGCCGAGCTCTGCGAAGGCGGTGGCACCGGCCGCGCGCAGGGCGCGTACGTCGTCGGCGAACCGTACGGTCTCCCGGACGTGCCGCACCCAGTACTCGGGGTCGCACACCAGCTCGGCATCCGTGGCCAGGGCGGTCCGGGGGGCCGAGAACGACAGCTGCGAGACCACCGCACGGAACTCGTCCAGCATCGGGTCCATCAGCGGGGAGTGGAAGGCGCGCGAGACCCGCAGCCGGGTGGTCTTGCGACCCATGCCGCGGAAGTGCACGTCGATCTTCTCGACGGTGTCCTCGGTGCCGGAGACGACCAGGGAGGACGGGCCGTTGATGGCGGCGATGGAGACGAACTCGCCCAGCAGCGGACGCACTTCCTCCTCCGTGGCCTGGACCGCGAGCATGGCACCGCCTTCGGGCAGCGCCTGCATCAGCCGGCCTCGGGCCGCGACCAGCGCACACGCGTCCGTCAGCGACAGCACCCCCGCCACATGAGCAGCCGCTATCTCGCCCACCGAATGCCCGGCCACGAACTGCGGGCGCACACCCAGCGACTCCACGAGCCGGAACAGCGCGACCTCGACCGCGAACAGCGCGGTCTGCGCGTATTCGGTCCGGTTCAGCGCCTCTTCGTCCTCGCCCCACACCACATCCCGGACCGGTACGTCCAGCTCAGCACAGACGGCATCGAACGCCTCCGCGAACACCGGGAAGCGCGCGTACAACTCCCGGCCCATCCCCAGCCGCTGCGACCCCTGGCCCGAGAACAGCACCGCGAGCGACCGCTCGCGCGCCACCCCGCGGGCCATCTCGGCACCGTCCACCAGCACCGCGCGGTGCGCGAACCGCGCCCGCGAAGCCGCCAGCGAGAAGCCGACATCCAGCCCGGACCCCGTGACCCCCGCCAGCCTCTCCAGCTGCGCGTCGAGCGCGGCTTCCGACCTGCCCGACACCACCCAGGGCGCCAGGGTCGTCGCATCCGAGAGTTCGCCCGGTGCTTCGACCGCCTGCTCCAGGACGAGGTGCGCGTTCGTGCCGCTGAGGCCGAAGGACGAGACACCCGCCCGCCACGGCCGGCCCGCTTCGGGCCAGGCGGTGTTCTCGGTGAGAAGGTTGATGGCGCCCGCCGACCAGTCGACGTGCCGCGACGGCGCGTCCACGTGCAGGGTGCGCGGCAGGACGCCCGCCCGCATCGCCATGACCATCTTGATCACACCGGCCACACCGGCCGCGGCCTGGGTGTGCCCGATGTTCGACTTCACCGAGCCGAGCAGGAGCGGCCGACCGGCCTCCCCCCGCTCCCGGCCGTACGTGGCCAGCAGCGCCTGCGCCTCTATCGGATCGCCCAGCGGCGTACCCGTGCCGTGGCCCTCGACCGCGTCCACGTCCGCCGCCGACAGACCGGCGGCCGACAGCGCCTGCCGGATCACGCGCTGCTGCGACGGACCGTTCGGGGCGGTCAGGCCGTTGGACGCGCCGTCCTGGTTCACGGCCGAACCACGGACGACGGCCAGCACCTCGTGCCCGTTGCGGCGGGCGTCCGAGAGCCGCTCGAGGACCAGGACACCCACGCCCTCGGACCAGCCAGTGCCGTCGGCGGCGTCCGCGAACGCCTTGCAGCGGCCGTCCCCCGCCAGCCCGCCCTGCCGGCTGAAGCCGAGGAAGCTCATCGGCGTGGACAGGACGGTGACGCCGCCGGCTAGGGCGAGCGAGGATTCGCCGCTGCGCAGCGACTGGGCGGCCAGGTGCATGGCCACGAGGGAGGAGGAGCAGGCGGTGTCCACGGTCACGGCCGGGCCTTCCAGCCCGAAGGCGTAGGACACCCGCCCGGAGATCACACTGTTCGCCAGACCCGTGCTGGCGTGGCCCTCCACGTCCTCGCGCGAGTTCATGACGAGCGAGGCGTAGTCCTGCCCGGTGGTGCCCACGAACACACCGGTCCGGCTGCCGCGCAGCCGGGAGGCATCGATTCCGGCCCGCTCGAAGGCCTCCCAGGAGGTCTCCAGCAGCAGCCGCTGCTGCGGGTCCATGGCAAGGGCCTCGCGCGGCGAGATCCCGAAGAATCCGGCGTCGAAGTCGCCGAGCGCGGCGAGGAATCCGCCGCGCCGGGTCGCGCTGGCTCCCCGATTGCCGGGGGCGCTGTCACCGAAGAGAGCGGCCAGGTCCCAGCCGCGGTCGGTGGGGAAGTCCGCCATCCCTTCCCGGCCCTCCAGAAGCATCGCGAACAATGCCTCCGGCGTGTCCACGCCGCCGGGCATCCGGCACGCCATGCCGACGATCGCGATCGGGTCGTCGGCTGCGGACACCGCCGGCCCGTCCGTGTCCACGACCTGGTGCTCCTCGAGCAGTTCGGCCAGGAGGTGGGCGGCGAGCACGGCCGGAGTGGGGTAGTCGAAGACGAGGGTGGCGGGCAGGCGCAGGCCGGTGACATGGCCCAGCCGGTTGCGGAGTTCGAGTGCGCTGAGGGAGTCGACACCCAGGTCCTTGAACTCCCGCTCCGGGTCGACCGCCGTGGCCGACGCGTGCCCGAGTACCCCGGCGGCCTCGGTCCGTACGAGGTCCAGCACGTGCCGGAGCCGTTCCTCCTCGGCCAGGCCGCCGAGCCGCAGCCCGAGGGCACCGGCAGTCGTCGACACGGCCATCCGGCGCACGCCCTTGAACAGCCCGCGGAACAGCGGGGGCACGTCGATGCCCGGGCGCCGTTCGCTCGCGAGTCGGCCGAGGGGGACGAGGAAGGGAATGTCGGTGGCCATCGCCGCGTCGAGGAGGGCCAGACCCTGCTCGACGGAGAGCAGCGGAGCACCGGAGGACGCGATCCGCTGCTGGTCGGCCTCGGACAGGGTCGCGGTCATACCGCCCGTGGGCGCCCAGGCCCCCCAGGCGAGGGACTGCCCCGGCAGACCGAGCCCACGGCGATGCGTGGCGAGGGCGTCCAGGAAGACGTTGGCGGCAGCGTAGTTGCCCTGACCCGCCGAACCCATCACACCAGAGACCGACGAGAACATCACGAACGCCGACAGATCGAGGTCCCGCGTCAGCTGGTGCAGGTTCCATGCCGCATCCACCTTCGGACGCAGCACCTTCGACAGCCGCTCCGGCGTCAGCGAGGTCACCACACCGTCATCGAGCACACCAGCGGTGTGAATCACCGCCGACAGCTCAACGCCGGCCAACACCTCCGCCAGCGCCTCCCGGTCCACCACATCACACGCGACGACGGATACAGCAGCACCCTTGGCGACCAGCTCGTCCCGCAGCTCCACCGCACCCGGAGCATCCAGCCCCCGACGCGACACCAGCAACAGACTCCGCACACCATGGGTGACCACCAGATGCCGGGCCACTTCACGGCCCAGACCACCCGTACCGCCGGTCACCAGAACCGTGCCATCCCCCAACGGGGACGCCACCACACCGAGCGAGGAACCCAACCGGGCCAGCCGAGCCACGTACACCACACCATCGCGGACCAGAACCTGCGACTCACCCGCCGCAAGCACCTCCGCGACCGGCAGCTCATCACCGTCTTCGGCGTCCACCAGCAGGAACCGGCCCGGGTTCTCCGACTCCGCCGCCCTCACCAGACCCGAGACAGCGGCACCGGCCAGGTCCCCCCGCACCACGACCACCAGGCGGGCATCCGCCGGCCGCTCCTCCGCCAGCCACTCCTGCAGCGCACCCAGCACGCGGGCACAGGCTGCGTGCACCGCCTCGGCCGTCTCGCCGCCCTCGACACGCAGAACCGTCAGTGCCGCGTCGTCGACAGCAGACGCCGCCGACACATCGGCCGGCACCCACTCCAGACCCAGCAGCCCGTCCCGCCCCGGCACCGCCTCCACCGGCACCACCGGAGCCCCCAGAACGAGCTCCTCCACCGACAGCACCAGCCCGCCCTCGGCATCCACCAGCGCGAGCGAAACCGAGTCCTCCGCCGTACGGCCGATCCGCGCCCGCACCACCGACGCACCCGCCGCATGCAGCGAAACCCCACGCCAGGACACCGGCACCCACTCCCGGTCCCCCGCCACATTCCGCACCACCTCGGCCAGCAGCGCCGGGTGCAGACCGAACCGGTCAGCCTCCCGCGCCACCTCGCCCGACAACGCGAACTCCGCCTCGGCGCCGGTCACGTCCGTGACCGGCCGGCCGGTGGCGGGAGCGAGTACGCCGGTCGCGTGCTCCGTCCACACCCCGTCGTTCGCCCGCGAGAAGAAGGCGACCGTACGTGCACCCGCCTGATCGGGCTCCCCCACCCGGACCTGGAGCATGACGCTGCCGTCCACGGGCAGGGACAGGGGGGCGGTGTGCACGAGGCGCTCGACGCGGTCGCAGCCGACGTGGTCGCCGACGCGGAGCGCCAGTTCCAGCAGGCCGGTCGCCGGTGTCGTCTGCCCTGCCAGCCAAGGCTGCGCGTGGATCGAGAGGCGGCTGGTGAAGACCACGCCTTCCGACTGGGCGAGCGGGAGGACCGCCCCGAGCATGGGGTGTGCGTCGGCGATCAGTCCGGCCGCCGTGACATCGCCGGCATCCGGGGTGAGTGCCGGCCAGTACCGCTCGTGCTGGAAGGCGTACGTCGGCAGGTCGATACGGCGGGCGCCCGTACCGTCGTACCAGCTCGCCCAATCGACCACCACACCCGCGCAGTACAGCTTCGCCAGTCCGTCGACGAGGGTGCGCTCCTCGGACCGGCCCTTGCGCAGCACCGGAGCGGCCACGGCATCCACGCTCAACTGGGCCAGCGCGCACAGGCTTCCGTCCGGACCCAGCTCCAGGAACGTGTCCACACCCTGGCCGGCCAGAACACGCACCGCATCGGCGAACCGTACGGTCTCCCGGACATGCCGCACCCAGTATTCCGGGTCGCACACCAGCTCGGCATCAGTGGCCAGCGGAATCTCAGGCGCCGAGAACGACAGCCCCGACACCACTGCACGGAACTCGTCCAGCATCGGGTCCATCAGCGGGGAGTGGAACGCGTGCGAGACCCGCAGCCGGGTGGTCCTGCGGCCCGAGCCTTCGAAATGAGCCCGCACGGCCTCCACACCGGCCTCGGCGCCAGAGACCACGACAGCCGACGGGCCGTTGACCGCCGCGATCGACACCAACTCGCCCAGCAACGGCCGTACTTCCTCCTCGGAAGCCTCCACCGCCACCATCGCACCGCCCTCGGGCAGCGCCTGCATCAGCCGGCCACGCGCCGCGACCAACGCACACGCATCTGCCAACGACAGCACACCCGCCACATGAGCAGCCGCGATCTCACCCACCGAATGACCGGCCACAAAATCCGGCCGCGCACCCAGCGACTCCACCAGCCGGAACAGAGCCACTTCCACGGCAAACAGACCCGCCTGAGCGTACGCCGTACCGTTCAGCGCCTCCTCGTCCTCACCCCAAACCACCTCACGCACCGGCAGATCCAGCCCCGCGCACACCGCGTCGAAGGCCTCCGCAAACACCGGGAACCGCGCATACAACTCCCGCCCCATCCCCAGCCGCTGCGACCCCTGCCCCGAGAACAACACCGCAAGGGACCGATCACCCGCCACACCACGCGCGATCTCCGCACCGTCCACCAGCACCGCCCGGTGCGCGAAGCGCGCCCGCGAGGACGCCAGCGAGGAGCCCACATCGAGTCCGGAGGACCCCGTGACCCCGGTCAGCCGTTCCAGCTGCGCGTCCAGCGCGGCCGAGGACTTGCCCGACACCACCCACGGGGCGAGCACCGCCGCCTCCGAGGGAGCGGCGGCCGGCTCCGCCGGGCCTTCCTCCAGCACCACGTGCGCGTTCGTCCCGCTGATGCCGAACGAGGACACGCCCGCCCGGCGCGGGCGGTCACCGGCCGGCCACTCCGCGGCCTCCGTGAGCAGCCGTACGCCGCCCGCCGACCAGTCGACGTGCCGGGACGGCGCGTCCACGTGCAGGGTGCGCGGCAGCACGCCCGCCCGCATCGCCATGACCATCTTGATCACACCAGCCACACCGGCAGCCGCCTGCGTGTGCCCGATGTTCGACTTCACCGAACCCAGCCACAGCGGTGGCCGGCCGTCCACCCCCCGCTCCCGGCCGTACGTGGCCAGCAGCGCCTGCGCCTCGATCGGGTCGCCCAGCGGCGTACCCGTACCGTGCCCCTCCACCACGTCCACGTCCGCCGCCGACAGACCGGCAGCCGACAACGCCTGCCGGATCACCCGCTGCTGCGACGGACCGTTCGGCGCGGTGAAGCCGTTGGACGCACCGTCCTGGTTCACGGCCGAGCCGCGGACCACGCCGAGGACGCGCCGTCCGTTGCGTACGGCGTCCGACAGGCGCTCCAGGACGAGTACGCCCACACCCTCCGACCAGCCGGTGCCGTCGGCGGCGTCCGCGAACGCCTTGCAACGGCCGTCGCCCGCCAGCCCGCCCTGCCGGCTGAACTCCATCAGGGAGCCGGGCGTGGACATGATGTTCACGCCGCCGGCCAGGGCGAGCGAGCATTCGCCCGCCCGGAGGGACTGGACGGCCCAGTGCAGGGCGACGAGGGACGAGGAGCAGGCGGTGTCCACGGTCACCGCCGGGCCTTCCAGGCCCAGCTGGTAGGCGAGCCGGCCGGAGACGGCACTGGCGGCGATGCCGGTGCCGATGTCCCCGGTGGCGTCATCGAGGGACCGGACGAGGAGATAGGCGTAGTCCTGGCCATTGGTGCCCATGAAGACGCCGGTCCGGCTGCCGCGCAGCCGGGACGGATCGGTCCCGGCCCGCTCGAAGGCCTCCCAGGAGGTCTCCAGCAGCAGCCGCTGCTGCGGGTCCATCGACACGGCTTCGCGCGGCGAGATGCCGAAGAAGTCCGCGTCGAAGCCGGCCACGTCGTCGAGGAATCCGCCGCCCCGGCTCACGCTGTGCCCGCGCGCGTCGACTCCGGCGCCGCGCAGGGCGTCGAGGTCCCAGCCCCGGTCGGCCGGGAAGTCCGACATGGCGTCGGTTCCGGCCGCGACGAGGTCCCACAGGTCCTCGGGCGAGTGGACCCCGCCCGGGTAGCGGCAGCTCATCGCCACGATGGCGATGGGTTCGGTGGCTGCGGCGACCAGGTTCAGGTTCTGGCGCCGCAGCCGCTCGGTCTCCTTCATCGAGGACCGGAGCGCTTCGACGACCTTGTCGTGGGGCGTGGGCGTGGCCATGTTCTGCTCCGTCAGCTCCGTCGGTCCTGCGGCTCGTCGCGCTGGATCGGTTCGGATGTGGTGGTGTTCGGGGTCGTGTTGGTGTTCGGGGTCGTGTTCGTGTTCAGGGCCGCGTGGACCAGAGCGTCCAGGTCCATCGCGTCGATGGAGTCGGCGTAGGCGGGTGCCTCGGCCGCCCCGTCGGCGGGCTCGTCGCTCCGGCCGTGTTCGGCGGCCAGTTTCAGCAGCGGCTCCAGGACGCCGATGCGGCGCAGCTGGGCCACGGACACGGAGGCCAGCAGGGCCTGGAGCCGTGCCTGGTCCACGTCCTCCGGTTCGGCGCTGTCGTCGGAGGCCGCCGGGTCCAGCTGCCGGGCGATGTGCTCGGCGAGCTCGGCCGGGGTGGGGTGGTCGAAGACGAGGGTGGCGGACAGCTCCAGGCCGGTGGCGGCGGTGAGCTGGTTGCGCAGTTCCACGGCGCCGAGGGAGTCGAAGCCCAGGTCGCGGAAGGCCTTCTCGGAGCCGACGGCTTCGGCTCCGGTGAGGCCGAGGACCTCGGCGGCCCGGGTGCGTACGAGCTGGAGTACCGCGGCCCTGCGCCGGGCCTCGGGCAGGGCGGCCAGTTCGGCGCGCTGCTCCGGCACCGCCGGTGCTGCCTCCGGGCCTGCCGCGGCCGTGGCCTCGGGCACGGGCAGGCCGGCGATCAGCCTGCTCGGGCGTACGGCCGTGAAGGCGCGGACGAACCGTCCGGGGTCGACGTCGGAGATGACGGTGGTCGGCTCGGGCTCCATCACGGCGCGGCGCAGCACCGTGACGGCCAGGTCCGGGTCCAGGGGCCGGATGCCTGCCCGGTGGGCGGCTCCGGCGGCCCGGTCGGCAGCCGCCATGCCCGCTCCGCCCCAGGCGCCCCAGGCGACGGAGGTGGCGGCGAGGCCGCGGGAGCGGCGCTGCTCGGCGAGGGCGTCGAGGACGGCGTTGGCCGCCGCGTAGTTGCCCTGGCCGGGGTTGCCGACGGCGGCGGAGGCGGAGGAGAAGAGGGCGAACACCGCCAGGTCCAGGTCCCGGGTGAGCTCGTCGAGGAGCAGCGCGGAGGTGACCTTGGCGCGGAAGACGGCGGTGAACCGGTCCGGGGTGAGGCTGTCGATGACCGCGTCGTCGAGTACGCCGGCGGCGTGGACGACGGCGGTCAGCGGCGCCCGGTCCGGGATGGCGGCGAGGACGGCGGTCAGTGCCTCGCGGTCGGCGGCGTCGCAGGCGGTGAGGGTGACCTCGGCGCCCGCTTCGGCCAGTTCGGCGCGCAGGGCGGTGGCGCCGGGGGCGTCCGGGCCGCTGCGGCTGAGCAGGACCAGGTGGCGGGCTCCGGCGGCGGCGAGCCGGCGGGCGACGTGCACGCCCAGGGCCCCGGTGCCGCCGGTGATCAGGACGGTGCCTTCCGGGTCCCAGGTGCGGGTGGGCACCGGGGCGGGCGTGCGGCGAGCCGTCAGCGGGCTCAGCCGGCGGCCGTGGAGCGTGCCGGGCCGGATGGCGACCTGGTCCTCCCCGTCGGGTGCGGCGAGGAAGGCGGTGAGCCGGTCGAGGGCCGCGGGGTCGGCGTGGAGGCCGGCTTGGAGGTCGGCCGGGAGGTCGATCAGGCCGCCCCAGCGCTGCGGGTACTCGAGGGCGGCGACCCGGCCGAGACCCCAGACGGCGGCCTGGGCCAGGCCCGGTACGGGCTCGCCGGGGGTCACGGCGACCGCGCCCCGGGTGACGCACCACAGGGGTGCGGTCAGGCCGGCGTCGCCGAGTGCCTGGAGGAGGGTGGCGGTCAGCGCCACGCCCTGCGGGACCTCGCCGGTCTCCTCGAGGGCGAGGAGAGAGACGATGCCGGTGAACTCTGCGCCCGAGGTGGCGGCCAGTTCGCGCAGCCGCTTCGCCATCCGTTCCCGGTCCGCGTCGGCGTCCACGGCGATCTCGAAGCGGACGGTGTCCGGGCCGAGGTGGCCGATGACGGAGGTCGTCCAGGGGTCGGCGGCGTACGCGGCGGGGAGGACGGCGAGCCAGGTCCCGGCGAGCGGGGCGGTACGGCTCGGGGTGCCGGCGAGCGGCTGCCAGGTGATGTGCTGCCGCCAGCCGTCGACGGTGCTCTCCTCGGCGCGGCGGCGTCGCCAGTCGTCCAGGGCGGGCAGCACCTTGGACAGTGCGTCGCTGTCGACGTCGAGGGTCCCGGCGAGCGAGTCGAGGGTTTCGGAGCGTACGGCGGTCCAGAAGGCGTCGTCCGTTCCGGTGGCCGTGGCGGCCACCGAGGTGGCCACGGTGGCCGCGGTCGGGCTCGTGTGGGCCCAGTACCGCGCCCGCTGGAAGGCGTACGTCGGCAGCGGCACCCGGCGGGCTCCGGTGCCGGTGAAGACGGACGGCCAGTGGGGCGCGCAGCCTTCGACGTGCAGCCGGGCGACGGCGGCGAGGAGGGTGTCCTGTTCGGGGCGCCCCTTGCGCAGGGCCGGTACGGCGGTCACGGGGGCGGCGCCCGGCGCGCCGTCGGTGTCCTGGGCCAGGGCGGACAGGGTGGCGTCCGGGCCGAGTTCGAGGAAGCGGGTGACGCCACGGGCGGCGAGGGCGCGCAGCCCGTCGCCGAACCGGACGGTCTCCCGGACGTGCCGCACCCAGTAGTCGGGGGTGCAGACCAGCTCGGCGTCCGCCGGTTCCCCGGTCAGGTTCGACACGAGGGGCAGGCTCGGGGCGGTGTAGGTGATGCCCCGGGCCACTCGTGCGAAGTCGTCGAGCATGGCGTCCATGTGCACGGAGTGAAATGCATGGCTGACCCGCAAACGCCTAGTTTTGCGGCCGGCGTCCGCGAAGGCCCGGGCGATCCGGTCCACGGCGGCCTCGTCGCCCGCGACGACGAGGGCCCGGGGGCCGTTCACCGCCGCCACCGACACCCCTTCAGTCCCGGCTCCGGCCTCGGCGAGGCGTTCGCGCACCTCGTCCTCGGTCGCCTGGAGGGCGGCCATCGCACCGCCCTCGGGCAGTGCGGCCATCAGCCGGGCCCGGGCGGCCACCAGGGTGCACGCGTCATCGAGGGAGAACACACCCGCCACGTGGGCGGCGGCGATCTCGCCGATGGAGTGCCCGGCGACGAAGTCGGGGCGCAGGCCCCAGGATTCGACGAGCCGGTAGAGGGCCACCTCGATCGCGAACAGGGCCGGCTGGGTGTAGCCGGTGTGGTCGAGCAGGGCGGCCTCCGGGGTGCCCTCCTCGGCGAACAGCAGCTCGCGCAGCGGCCGGTCCAGCTCCAGGTCGAACCGGGCGGTCACCTCGTCCAGGGCGCGTGCGAACACGGGCTGCCGGGCGTGGAGTTCGCGGCCCGCGCCCGCTCGCTGGGCGCCCTGGCCGGAGAACAGGAAGGCGGTCTTGCGGCTGCGGGCGGTGGCCTCGCCGCGCAGTACGTGCGGCCCGGTGCGGCCGTCCGCGAGGGCCGCGAGACCGGCGAGGAGTTCCTCGCGGTCACCGGCGAGGACGGCGGCCCGGTGGTCGAAGGCGGACCGGGTGGTCGCCAGGGAGTAGCCGAGGTCGGCGGCCGAGAGGGCGGGCCGCTCGGTGACGTGGGCGTGCAGGCGGGCGGCCTGGGCCCGGAGGGCGTCGGGGGTGGTGGCCGAGACGGGCACGGGGATGCGTACGGCAGCTCCGCCCGTCGTACCGGTGGTGACGGCCGGTTCCGGCACCTGTCGTGCCTCGGTGAGGGGTTCGTCCTGCATGGGGTCGGTTGCCTGTTCCAGGATGACGTGGGCGTTGGTGCCGCTGGCACCGAATGAGGAGATACCGGCGCGGCGCGGGCGGCCGGTGTGCGGCCAGGAGGTCTCCTCGGTGAGGAGCTCCACCGCGCCGGCCGTCCAGTCGACGTGCGAGGAGGGCGCGTCCAGGTGGAGGGTCTTCGGCAGGACGCCGTACCGCATCGCCATGATCATCTTGATCACTCCGGCGACGCCCGCGGCGGCCTGCGTGTGCCCGATGTTGGACTTGACCGCGCCGAGGAGCAGCGGCTGCCCTGCGTCCCGGCCCCGGCCGTAGGTGGCCAGCAGCGCCTGCGCCTCGATCGGGTCGCCCAGCTTGGTGCCGGTGCCGTGCGCCTCGACGGCGTCCACTTCGGCGGCGGTGAGCTTGGCGTTGGCCAGGGCGCGCCGGATGACGCGCCGCTGGGACGGGCCGTTCGGGGCGGTGAGGCCGTTGCTCGCGCCGTCCTGGTTGACGGCGGAGCCGCGGAGGACGGCCAGGACGTCGTGGCCGTGGCGGCGGGCGTCGGAGAGGCGTTCGACGACGAGTACGCCGACGCCCTCCGACCAGCCGGTGCCGTTCGCCGAGTCGGCGAAGGCCCGGCAGCGGCCGTCCGGTGACAGGGCGCCCATCTCGCCGAATTCGACGAATCCGACGGGGCTGGACATGACGGTCACACCGCCGGCGAGGGCCATGGAGCACTCACCCGCCCGCAGGGCCTGCGCGGCCAGGTGCAGCGCGACCAGCGAGGAGGAGCAGGCGGTGTCCACGGTCACCGAGGGCCCTTCCAGGCCCAGGGTGTACGACAGCCGGCCGGACAGCAGGCTGGCGGACTGGGCGGTCTCGACATGGCCGAGCTGCCCGATGGCGGGCCGGTAGTCGCCGCTGCCACCGCCGATGAACACGCCGGTGTCGCCGCCGCGCAGGGTGTGCGGGTCCACGCCGGCCCGCTCCAGGGCCTCCCAGGCCGCCTCCAGCACGATCCGCTGCTGCGGGTCGACGATCATCGCCTCGCGCGGTGAGATGCCGAAGAAGGCGGCGTCGAAGTCGGCGACGTCGTAGAGGAAGCCGCCGTTCTGGGTGACGCTGCGGCCACGGCTGTCGGCGTCACCGTGGGCGAGCCGGTCCAGGTCCCAGCCGCGGTCGGCGGGGAAGGTCCCGATGGCGTCGACCTCGGCGCGCAGCAGCTCCCACAGGTCCTCGGGGGACTGCACGCCGCCGGGGTAGCGGCAGCTCATGCCGACGATGACGATCGGGTCCTCGGCGGTGTCGGCGGTGCCGGCGGTCGCGCCGACGGCCGTCGTGCCGGTCGTGGCGGCCGATGCGGCCTCCTCGTCCCCCTCCTCCAGCAGTTCCGCGCGCAGCTGCGCGGCGAGGGCCGTCGGAGTCGGGTGGTCGAAGGCGAGCGTGGCCGGCAGGGTCAGGCCGGTGGCCTTGGCCAGCTGGTTGCGCAGGTCGACGGCGGTGAGCGAGTCGAAGCCGAGGTCCTTGAAGGCCTGCCCGGCCGGGATGGCCTCCGCGTCCTGGTAGCCGAGTACGGCGGCCACTTCGCGGCGTACCAGGGCCAGCAGCACCTCGTCGCGCTCGGTGCCCTCGGGCCGGGCCAGCAGTTCGGCGCGCAGCGCTGCCGCAACACCGGTACCGGTCGCCGTGTCCCCAGGGGTCCCGGCCCGTCCTTCGGCGGGTGCCAGCGCGGCGCGGACCTCCGGCAGTTCGGCGAACAGCCTGCTCGGCCGGGCCTGCCCGAAGGCGGGCGCGAAGCGTTCCCACTCCACGTCCGCGACGACCACGGCGGCCGTACCGTCGCCGGTGGCCCGGCGCATGGCGGCCAGGGCCCGCTCGGGGTCCATGGCGGGCAGCCCGCTGAGCCGCAGGTGCCGGTCCATGGAGTCGTCGGTGAGCCCGGTCCAGGCTCCCCAGGCCACGGCGAGGGCGGCGGCACCGGCGGCACGGCGGCGTTCGGCGAAGGCGTCGAGCCAGGCGCTCGCCGCGGCTCCCCGGCCTTGGCCGCGTACGCCCCAGACGCCGGCGATCGAGGTGAACAGGACGAAGGCGTCCAGTTCCCGGTCCCCGAGGACGTCTTCGAGGGCCTTTTCCAGGGTCTCCACGCCGGCCCGGACCAGGTCCGGTCCGGTCGGTTCGGTCGGCCCGGTCGGTTCGGCGCCGTACCCGGTGTGGATCACCGCGGTCAGCGGCCGGTCGGAGGGGATCGCGGACAGGGCCGCGGTCAGCGCGGTCCGGTCGTCCGGGGCGGCGGTGGCCACCGTGAGGGTGGCCCCGTGCCCGGCCAGCCGGGATCCGAGTTCGGTGCTCAGCGCCGCGTCCGGCTCGCGGGTGCCGACGAGCAGCGCGTGAGCCGCGCCCTGCCGGGCCAGCCAGTCGGCGGTGTGTCCGCCGAACTCCGCGGCCTCACCGATGACCAGCACGGTCCCGGACGGGGTCCAGGACCCGGCCGCCGGGTCGGCGGCCGACGACCGCACGAGGCGGCGGGCATAAGCACCGGACGGGCGCAGTGCCAGCTGGTCCTCACCGCCGGAACCGGCGGCGAGCAGCGAGCGCAGCCGGGCGGCCGTGCGCGCGTCGGGCACCTCGGTCACATCGAGCAGTCCGCCCCAGCGGGCGGGGTCTTCGAGGGCCGCAACCCGGACCAGGCCCCAGACGGCGGCCTGCGCCGGATCGGCGGGCGCATCGGCGCGGCCCACGGCCACCGCCCCCCGGGTGACCCACCACACCGGCGCCTCGACACCGGCCGCCGTGAGGGCGGCCGACCAGGCGTCGGGCAGCGTGGCCACGGCGGGCAGCAGGGACAGAACGCCGTCGAACCGCCGGTCGAGCCCGGCCAGCCGCGCGATGAGGCCTTCGGCGTCGGCAGGGTCGACCAGGACGCGTACCGCGTCCGGTCCGAGGGCGTCCACGATCCCGGCCGCCCATGCGTCGTCCGCACGGCTCTCCGGGACGAGCGCCAGCCAGCTGCCCGTGAGGGCGTCGGCCGGGGCGGCGTCGATCGGCTTCCAGGTCACCCGGTAGCGCCAGCCGTCCACCACCGCGCTCTCGTCACGGCCGCGACGCCATGCGGACAGGGCCGGCACGAGCGCCGACAGCGCCGCCTCGTCCTCGGACAGGCCGAGGGTGGCGGACAGTTCGGGCAGGTCCTGCCGTTCCACCGCCGCCCAGAAGGCGGCGTCGTACGCGTTCTGTTCCTGCGTACCGCCGCGGACCGGAAGGGCCGCGGGCTCGGGCCAGTACGGCTCGCGCTGGAAGGGGTAGGTGGGCAGGCCGGTGCGCCGGGCGCCGGTGCCCTCGTACAGGCGGGTCCAGTCGACCCGTACGCCGGCCACGTGCAGCCGGGCCAGCCCGGTGACGAGCGCGGACTCCTCGGACCGGTCCCCACGCAGGGCCGGGGTGACCACCAGGTCCCCGCCCGTCAGGTTCTGCTCGGCGAGGGCGGCCAGGACACCGTCCGGGCCCACTTCCAGGAAGGCGGTCGCCCCCGCCTCTCCGAGGGCGCGGACGCCGTCGGCGAAGCGGACGGTCTCGCGGACGTGCCGGACCCAGTACTCCGGGTCGCACACCAGCTCCGCCGTCGCAAGCCCACCCGTCACGTTCGAGACGAGCGGCAGCAGCGGCGCGGCGAAGGACAGCCCGGAGACGACCTTCCGGAAGGCGTCCAGCATCGGCTCCATGAGCGGCGAGTGGAAGGCGTGCGAGACCCGCAGCCGGGTCGTCCTGCGCCCCATCGCCGCGAACTCGGCGCGTACGGCCTCCACGGCGTCGGCCGCACCGGAGACGACCACCGAGGCCGGTCCGTTCACGGCCGCGAGGGACACGTCCGCACCGAGCAGCGGCCGGACCTCGTCCTCGGTCGCCTGGAGCGCGGCCATGGCGCCGCCCTCGGGCAGGGCCTCCATCAGCCGGCCGCGGGCCGCGACCAGGGTGCAGGCGTCGGCGAGCGTGAGGACGCCCGCGACGTGCGCGGCCGAAACCTCACCGACCGAGTGGCCGGCCACGAACTCCGGCTGTACGCCGAGCGATTCGGCCAGCCGGTACAGCGCGACCTCGACCGCGAACAGTCCGGCCTGCGCGTACTGCGTACGGTCGGCCAGGGCGGCGTCCGTCCCCCAGACCACCTCGCGGAGCGGGCGGTCCAGTTCGCGGTCCAGTCCGGCGCACGCGGCGTCGAAGGCCTCGGCGAACACCAGGAAGCGCTCGTACAGTTCGCGGCCCATGCCCAGGCGCTGGGAGCCCTGGCCGGAGAAGAGGACCGCGAGGGACCGCTCGGCGGCCGTGCCGCGGGCGACCTCGGTACCCGCGACGAGCACGGCCCGGTGCGCAAGATGCGTACGTCCGGCGGCGAGCGAGAAGCCGACGTCCACCGGGGACGCCTCTGTCATGGCGGCCAGCTGCGCGAGCTGCGCGTCCAGCGCGGCCTCGGACTTGGCGGACACCACCCACGGTGCCACAGACAGCGCCACGGAGGGCGCGTCCGGGGCGGGCGCGGGCGGCGCCTGCTCCACGATCACGTGCGCGTTGGTGCCGCTGACGCCGAAGGCGGAGACACCCGCCCGGCGCGGGCGCCCGGTCGCGGGCCAGGCCTGCTCCTCGCGGACCAGGGTGACCGCCTCGTCCGTCCACTCCACGTGCGTGGACGGGGAGTCCACGTGCAGGGTGCGCGGCAGGACGCCATGCCGCATGGCCAGGACCATCTTCATGACGCCGGCCATGCCGGCGGCGGCCTGGGTGTGGCCCAGGTTGGACTTGACGGCGCCGAGGAGCAGCGGCCGTTCCCGGTCCTTTCCGTACGCGGCCATCAGGGCGCCGGCCTCGATCGGGTCACCGAGCGGGGTGCCGGTGCCGTGTGCCTCGACGGCGTCGACCTCGGCGGGCGTGAGGCCCGCGTCGACCAGGGCCTGGCGGATGACCCGCTGCTGGGCGCGCCCGTTGGGTGCGGTCAGTCCGTTGCTGGCGCCGTCCTGGTTGACGGCGGCGCCGCGCAGCACGGCGAGCACGGGGTGGCCGTGGCGGCGGGCGTCGGAGAGGCGTTCCAGGACGAGGACGCCCGCGCCCTCCGACCAGGAGGTGCCGTCGGCCGCTTCGGCGAAGGCCTTGCAGCGGCCGTCGGGGGCCAGTCCGCCCTGCGCGGAGAACTCGATGAACGAGTCGGGGCTCGACATCACCGACACGCCGCCGGCGAGGACGAGGGAACACTCGCCGCCGCGCAGCGCGCGGACGCCGAGGTGGAGGGCGACGAGCGAGGAGGAGCAGGCGGTGTCGACGGTGACGGCCGGGCCCTCCAGGCCCAGGGTGTAGGAGAGGCGGCCCGACATCACGCTGGCGGTGTTGCCGGTGGCGACATGGCCCTGGACGTCGGCGGTGCCGCGGCGCAGGACGGAGGTGTAGTCCTGGCCGTTGGTGCCGATGAACACCCCGGTGGAGCTGGCGCGCAGCGAGTCGGGCGCGATGCCCGCCCGCTCCAGGGCCTCCCAGGAGGTCTCCAGCAGCAGGCGCTGCTGCGGGTCCATGGCGAGGGCCTCGCGCGGCGAGATGCCGAAGAAGCGGGCGTCGAAGTGGCCGACGCCGTCCAGGAAGCCGCCCTCCAGGGTGGCGGAGCCGCCCCGGCCGAGGCTGTCGAGGTCCCAGCCGCGGTCGGCAGGGAAGGCCGAGATGGCGTCCTCGCCGTTCGCCAGCAGCCGCCACAGGTCCTCGGGCGAGGTGACCCCGCCCGGGAACCGGCAGCCCATGCCCACGATCACGATCGGGTCGTGGTCGTGGTCGACGGCGGTCCCGGCCGACGCCACCGGTGCGGCAGCGTCTTCCGCTCCGCCCAGCAGCTCGGCGAGCAGGTGCGCGGCGAGGTCCTGCGGGGTCGGGTGGTCGTACACGAGGGTCGCGGGCAGCCGCAGACCGGTGGTCGCGGTGAGGGTGTTGCGCAGTTCGACGATGGTCAGCGAGTCGAAGCCGAGGTCGGTGAACGCCTGGTCGGCGCCGATGGCGACCGCGTCGGCGTGACCGAGTACGGCGGCCACCTGGGCCCGCAGGAAGTCCAGTACGAACTTGGCGCGGCCGGCCGCGGGCAGGGTGGTGAGCCGCTGCCGCAGGCCGCTCTCATCCCCTCCGGCCTGCTGCTCGCGTACGACGCCTCGGGGCTCGGCGAGGTCGGCGATCAGCGGGTTGGACCGCACCGCCGTGAACACCTGGGCGAACCGGGCCCAGTCGATGTCCGCCACGGTCAGCGTGGCCGGGTCCGCGTGGTCCAGGGCCTGGGTCAGCGCGTCGAGGGCGAGCTCGGGTGCCATGGGCGTGTAGCCGCCCCGGCGGACCCGGGCTTCGACGCCGGTCCCGTCGCCGGCCATGCCGGTGCCGGCCCACGGTCCCCAGGCGAGGGAGGTCGCGGGCAGGCCCTGCCCGCGCCGGTGCTCGGCGAGGGCGTCGAGGACGGCATTGGCGGCGGCGTAGTTGGACTGTCCGGCGGCGCCGAGGCTGGCCGCGGTGGACGAGAACAGCACGAAGGCCGCCAGGTCCGTCTCGCGGGTCAGCTCGTGCAGGTGGAGCGCGGCCGTGGCCTTCGGGCCGAGTACGGCGGCGAACGCCTCCGGGGTGAGCGTGTCGAGGACGCCGTCCTCGACCACACCGGCCGCGTGGAAGACCGCGGTCAGCGGCAGTTGCTCCGGGATGTCGGCCAGGACGCCGGCGAGTGCGTCGCGGTCGGCGATGTCGCAGGCGGCCAGGGTGACGCGGGCGCCCAGCGCGGCGAGTTCCTCACCGAGTTCCACGGCGCCGGGCGCGTCGGCGCCACGCCGGCTGACGAGCAGCAGGTGTGCGGCGCCGCGGGCGGCGAGCCGGCGAGCAAGGTGCGCGCCGATCCCGCCGGTGCCGCCGGTGATCAGGACGGTGCCGGTGGGGGCGTACGGGCGTACGTCTGCACGGTCGGCCGGCGCGAGGCGGGCCAGCCGGCGGGCGTACACACCCGAGGCGCGCACGGCCACCTGGTCCTCGCCGCCGGTGGCCCCGGTCTGCGCGAGCAGTCCGGCGATCCGGCGGGCAGCGGGCTCGTCGAGGGTCTCGGGCAGGTCCAGCAGGCCGCCCCAGCGCTCGGGGTGCTCCAGGGCCGCGCTGCGGCCCAGACCCCACACGGCTGCGTGGGCGGGCCGGCCGAGCCGGTCGGAGCGGCCGACGCTGACGGCGCCCCGGGTCAGGCACCACAGCGGGGCCTCGATCCCGGCGTCGCCGAGGGCCTGGAGGGCGGTGGCCGTCGGCAGCAGGCCCTCGTCCTGGAGCGCCAGCAGGGACAGCACTCCGGTGAACTCGTCGCTCGCCTCTGCCAGTTCGCGCAGCCGCTCGGCGAGGTCGCCGCGCGTCTCCCCGCGCGGGACGGTGAGGGTGTACCGGTCGCCGCCGAGGGCGTCGAGCAGTTCCTCGCAGCCCTCCCCCTCAGCGGGTACCAGGCAGAGCCAGGTGCCGGCGAGGGTGGCGGACGCGGCCGGGGCGGCGGCCAGTGGCTTCCAGGTGCTGCCGTAGCGCCAGCCGTCGACGGTGGACTCGGCGCGGCGCTTGCGGCGCCACGAGGTGAGGGCGGGCACGACGGCCGTCAAGGTGGCGTCGTCCAGCCCGAGATCGGCGCCGAGCGCGGGCAGGTCCGCCCGCTCCACGGCCGCCCAGAACGCGGCGTCCACCGGGTCAGCGGCGGGCCCGGCCGTACCGGCCATGCCGGCCCGGCCGGCCTCCGGCCAGTAGCGCTGCCGCTGGAAGGCGTACGTCGGCAGGTCCTCGAAGGCGACGGCGCCGCTTCCGGGGAAGAACGCGTCCCAGTCGACCCGTACGCCACTCACGTGGAGGCGGGCCAGGGCGGTGGCCAGTGCCGGGGCCTCCGCGCGGTCCCGGCGCAGGGCCGGTACGGCGGTGACCCGCTCGTCGGCCACGACTTCCTGGGCCGCGCCGCTCAGCACGGCGTCCGGGCCGATCTCCAGGAGCACGGTGGCGTCGAGCTCGGTGAGGCGGCGGGCGGCATCGGCGAACCTGACCGTGCCGCGCACCTGCTCGACCCAGTACTCGGGGGTGCACAGCCGCTCGGATTCGGCGAGTTGGCCGGTCACGGTCGACACGAGGGAGATCGCCGGTGCGTGGTAGGTGATCCCGCGGGCGACCTTGGCGAAGGCGTCGAGCATCGGGTCCATGTGCGGCGAGTGGAAGGCATGGCTCACCCGCAGCCGCCGGGTCCGGCGGCCCTGCGCGGCACAGCGCGCCGCGAGCTCCAGGACCGGCTCCTCGTCACCGGACAGGACCAGTGAGCGGGGGCCGTTGACGGCGGCGAGCGCCATCCGGTCCTCGTGGCCGGCCAGCAGCGGCAGCATCTCCTCCTCGGTGGCCTCCACGGAGACCATCGCGCCCCCGCCCGGCAGGGCGGACATCAGCCGGCCGCGCGCGGCGACCAGCGTGCAGGCGTCCTCCAGCGAGAACACCCCGGCCACGTGAGCGGCGGCGAGCTCGCCGATGGAGTGCCCGGCCAGGTGGTCGGGCCGGATGCCCCAGGATTCGACGAGCCGGTGGAGGGCCACCTCCAGGGCGAACAGGGCGGGCTGGGTGTAGGCCGTGTCGTCGAGCAGCGCGGCTTCGGCGCTGTCGGGCTCGGCGAACATCACCTCGCGCAGTGGCCGCTCCAGTTCGAGGTCGAAGCGGGCCAGTACGGCGTCCAGTGCGTCGGCGAACACCGGGTGGCGCTCGTACAGTTCGCGGCCCATGCCGGGACGCTGGCTGCCCTGTCCGGTGAAGAGGAACGCGGTCCGGCCGCGCCCGGTGGCGCGGTCGGTCAGCAGGGCGGAGTCCGGCAGGCCGTCGCGCAGGGCGGTCAGGGCCCGTACGCACTCCTCGTGCGTGTCGGTGGCCACGGCGGCCCGGTACTCCAGGGCGGCGCGGCCGGTGGCCAGCGCACGCCCCAGGGCGGGGAGCGCGAACGCGTCCGACCTGCCGGTGACCGTGTCGAGCAGGCGCCCGGCCTGGGCGCGCAGCGCGGCCTCGGTCCGGCCGGACAGCACGAGCGGAACCACGCCCGCCGGCTGCGCGGTCTCCTGCTCCGGCGCGGACTCCGTGACCGGGGCCTGTTCCAGGATGGTGTGGGCGTTCGTACCGCTGAGGCCGAAGGAGGACACGGCGGCGCGGCGCGGCCGGCCGGTCTCCGGCCAGTCCCGTTCCCCGGTCAGCAGCTCGATCGCGCCGGCCGTCCAGTCCACGTGGGTGGAGGGCCGGTCGATGTGCAGGCTCGCGGGCAGTACGCCGTGGCGCATGGCCATGACCATCTTGATGACGCTCGCGACACCGGAGGCCATCTGGGTGTGGCCGATGTTGGACTTCACCGAGCCGAGCAGCAACGGCCGCTCGGTGTCACGGTCCTGGCCGTAGGTCGCGAGCAGAGCCTGGGCCTCGATGGGGTCGCCCAGGCGGGTGCCGGTGCCGTGGCCTTCGACGGCGTCGATGTCGGCGGCGCGGACGCCCGCGTTGGCGAGCGCCTGGCGGATGACGCGCTGCTGGGAGGGCCCGTTGGGGGCGGTCAGGCCGTTGGACGCGCCGTCCTGGTTGACGGCGGAGCCGCGGATGACGGCGAGCACCCGGTGGCCGTTGGCCAGGGCGTCGGACAGCCGCTCGACGAGGACCAGGCCCACGCCCTCCGCGAGGCTCATACCGTCGGCGGCCTCGGCGTACGCCTTGCAGCGTCCGTCCACGGCCATGGCGCGCTGCCGGCTGAAGCCGACGAAGGCGTTGGGCGTGGCCATGATGCTGACGCCGCCCGCGAGGGCGAGCGTGGACTCGCCGTTGCGCAGCGACTGGCAGGCCAGGTGCAGCGCCACCAGCGAGGAGGAGCAGGCGGTGTCGAGGGTGACGGCGGGGCCTTCGAAGCCGAAGCTGTACGAGATTCGCCCGGACAGGACGGACGGGAGGGTGCCGGTGACCAGGTGGCCCTCGGCGCCGTCCTGGGCGGAGCCGCCCGAGGTGTAGTCCTGGTAGCTGGCGCCGATGAAGGTGCCGGTGCGGCTGCCGCGCAGGGCGCCCGGGTCGATCCCGGCGCGCTCCATGGCCTCCCAGGAGGTCTCCAGCAGCAGGCGCTGCTGGGGGTCCATCGACAGGGCCTCGCGCGGCGAGATGCCGAAGAAGCCCGCGTCGAACTCGGGGGCGGAGTCCAGGAATCCGCCGCGCGTGGAGTACGTCTTGCCGGGGCGGTCCGGGTCGGGGTCGTAGAGCCCGTCGGCGTCCCAGCCGCGGTCGAGGGGGAAGTCGCCGATGGCGTCGGCCCCGGCGGCGACCAGCCGCCACAGGTCCTCGGGGGAGGCGACTCCGCCCGGGTAGCGGCAGCTCATGCCGATGACCGCGATGGGTTCGTCGTCGGCGAGCGGCGATGCGGCCACAGCGGCCGGGGCCGCCGTTCCGGTCTGCGCGCCGGCGACCTGCGTACGCAGGAACTCCACCAGGGACAGCGGGTTGGGGTAGTCGAAGACCATGGTGCTGGGCAGGGCCAGCCCGGTCACGGCCGACAGCCGGTTGCGCAGGTCCACGGCGGTCAGCGAGTCGAAGCCGACGTCGCGGAACGCCCGCTGCTCGGACAGCACGTCCGGGGAGGCGTGCCCGAGGACGGTGGCCGCCTCGGCGCGTACGAGGTCCAGCAGTGCCCGGTCCTGTTCGACGGCGGGCAGCGTCCGCAGCCGCACGATGAACTCGCTGTCACCGGAGGGCCGTTCGGTGGCCTGCCGCTCCAGCTTCCGGACCTCGGCGATGTCCTCGAACAGGGCGGTGGGCCGCCCGGAGGTGAACACCGGGTGGTAGCGGTCCCAGTCGATGTCGGCGACGGTGAGCACCTGCGCGTCCTCGGCCAGGGCCTGCCGCAGCCCGGTGAGGGCCTGCTGCGGGTCCATGAAGTTCAGGCCGCTGCGCCGGATCTGGCCGGGGTCGACCCGGCCGAGCTTCAGGTCGTCGGACCAGATGCCCCAGGAGATGGAGGTGGCATGGGCGCCGCGCGCCCGGCGGTGCTCGGCGAGCGCGTTGAGGTAGGCGTTGCCCGCGACGTACGCGGCGTGTCGGCCACTGCCCCACATGCCGGCGGTGGAGGAGTACAGGACGAACGCGTCGAGCTGCTCGTCGTCGAGGAGTTCGTCCAGGTGCCGGGCTCCGGTGACCTTCGCATCGACGACCTTGGCGAATGCCTCGGGGCCGGTCTCCTCCAGGGAGGCCAGTTCGATGACGGCGGCGGTGTGCACGACGGCCCGTACGGTGCGGCCGTCGGCCGTCAGGCCGTCCAAGAGGGCGGCGACGGCCGCGCGGTCGGTGAGGTCGCAGCTGCGGAACTCCGCCTCGCAGCCCAGCTCGTGGAGTTCGGCGAGCAGCTCGGCGGTGCCGGGCGCGTCGGCGCCGCGCCGGCTGGTGAGGACGAGGTGCTCGGCGCCCTGCCCGGCGAGCCAGCGGGCCAGGTGCGGGGCGAGGGTGCCGGTGCCTCCGGTGATCAGGGTGGTGCCACGCGGACGCCAGGTGTCCCTGCTGTCGGCGGCACTGCCCGCGGTGGCACGGGTGATCCGCCGGGCCAGGGCACCCGAGGTGCGCAGGGCGAGCTGGTCCTCGCCGGTCGTCCCGGTGAGGACGGCGGCGAGGCGTTCGCGACCGCGTGCGTCCAGGGGGGTCTCGGGCAGGTCGATGACGCCGCCCCAGCGCTCGGGGTGTTCCAGGGCGGCGGTCCAGCCCAGGCCGTGGATCTGGGCCTGGACGGGCCGGGTGAGCCGGTCGGCGCGGCCGGTGGAGACGGCGCCCCGGGTGACGCACCACAGCGGTGCGCCGATTCCGGTGTCGCCGAGGGCCTGGACGAGGGCGAGGGTCAGGGCGAGCCCGGTGGTGAGCGCGGGCACGGCCCGGCTCGGCGCCTCGTCGGCGGCGAGCAGCGAGACGATCCCGGTGAAGTCCGCACTCTCGGCGGCGAGACGGTCGGCCAGGACCGACCGGTCGGCGCAGGTCTCGTCCAGCACCAGGTGCCGTACGTCGGCCCCGGCGGCCGTCAGCGCCTCGATGACGTCGGCATCGGCCGGAGAAGTGGCCGGGGCGACGAGGAGCCAGGTGCCGGTGAGCCGGGCGCCCGAGGGCAGTCCGCCGAGCGGCTTCCACGCGGCGCGGTAGCGCCAGGAGTCCACCGCCGCACGGTCGCGGCTGCGGCGCCGCCAGCCGGCGAGCGCGGGCAGCAGCGGGGCGAGGTCGGACTGCTCCAGCTGCAGGCCGGCGGCCAGCGACTCGACGTCCGCCTCTTCGACGGCGGTCCAGAACTCGGCGTCCGCCGGGTCCCCTTCGCCCGCGGTGCGCGGCCTGCCGGGCACCGCCCACAGGTGCTCGCGCTGGAAGGCGTACGTGGGCAGGGCGACGCGGTGCGCGCCGGTGCCCTCGAAGGCGCCAGTCCAGTCCACCCGGGCGCCGCGGACGAACGCCTCGGCGAGGGAGGTCAGGAAGCGGTCGGTGCCGCCCTTGTCGCGGCGCAGGGTGCCGATGGCGGCGACCCGGTGCCCGCTGTCCTCGGCCACGGCCTGGACGGCCATGGTCAGCACGGTGTGCGGGCTGGTCTCGACGAAGACCTGGTGGCCCTGGTCGAGCAGCGCGGCCACGGCCGGGCCGAAGCGGACGGTGCGGCGCAGGTTGCGGTACCAGTACGCGGCGTCCAGCACGGCCGTGTCCAGCCAGTCGCCGGTCACGGTCGAGAAGAAGGGGATCTCGGCGGTGCGCGGGCGCACCGGTGCCAGGGCGGTCAGCAGCTCGTCCTCCAGCTGCTCGACCTGGGCGGAGTGGGAGGCGTAGTCGACGGCGATGCGACGGGCCCGGACGTTCTCGGCGGCGAGCTCCTCGATGAGCGCGTCCAGCTCCTCGGGCGCGCCGGCGACGACCACGGTCCGCGGCCCGTTGACGGCGGCGACGGAGATGCCGGCGCTGCGGGCGGCGATGCGCTCCTCGACCTCGTCGGCGGACAGCGGTACGGAGACCATGCCGCCGGAGCCCGCCAGCCGGCGGGCGATGGCCTGGCTGCGCAGGGCCACCACGCGGGCGGCGTCGTCCAGGGTGAGGGCCCCGGCGACGGCCGCCGCGGCGATCTCGCCCTGCGAGTGGCCGAGGACGGCGTCGGGGGTGATGCCGTACGAGGCCCACAGGTGGGCCAGCGACACCATCACGGCGAAGGTCGCGGGCTGCACGACGTCGACCCGGTCGAGGGAGGGCGCGCCATCGGCCTGGCGCAGGACGTCGACCAATGACCAGTCGGTGTAGGCCGACAGGGCTGCGGCGCACTCGTGCAGCCGTTCGGCGAAGACCGGGGACTCGTCGAGGAGTTCGGCGGCCATGCCGATCCACTGGGAGCCCTGGCCGGGGAAGACGAAGACGGTCTTGCCGTCGAGGTCGGCAGTGCCATGGACGACGGCGGCGGACGAGCCGCCGCTCGCGAGCGCCTCCAGGTGCTCGCGCAGTTCCCCGGCACGGTCGCCGAGGACGACGGCACGGTGCTCGAAGAGCGCGCGCGTGGTGGTGAGGGAGTGGCCGATGTCGGCCGGCCGCACCCCGGACTCGGCACCGAGGCGGTCGAGGTGCTCGACCAACTGCGCGGCCTGACCGCGCAGAGCGCCGGGCGTCCTGCCGGACAGCACCCACGGCACCACGCCGAGGGCAGCCGGGGTCGCCTGCGCGGCGGACGGCTCCGTGGCCGCCTGGGCCGGCTCCTGGCCGGAGGGCAGCACCGGCTCGCCGCCGGAGGCAACGGTCGGGGCGTCCTCCAGGACCACGTGTGCGTTGGTGCCGCTGATGCCGAAGGAGGACACCGCGCAGCGGCGGGCCTGTTCACCGGACGGCCAGGCGGTCGGGGTGTGCAGGAGGGCGACGGTGCCGTCGGTCCAGTCGATGTGCGAGGACGGCTCGTCGGCGTGCAGGGTCTGCGGGAGCAGGCCGCCGCGCAGCGCCATGACCATCTTGATGACGCCGGCGACGCCGGCCGCCGACTGGGTGTGGCCGATGTTGGACTTGACAGAGCCGAGCAGCAGCGGGTTCTCGGCGTCGTGACCCTGGCCGTAGACGGCCTGGAGGGCCTGCGCCTCGATGGGGTCGCCGAGGGCCGTGCCGGTGCCGTGGGCCTCGACCGCGGTGATGTCGGCGGCGGTCAGGCCCGCGTTGCTGAGGGCCTGGCGGATGACGCGCTGCTGGGAGGGCCCGTTGGGGGCGGTGAGCCCGTTGGACGCGCCGTCCTGGTTGATGGCGGAGCCGCGGACCACGGCGAGGATCTCGTGCCCGTTGGCCTGGGCGTCGGAGAGCCGCTCCAGGACGAGGACGCCGACGCCCTCGGCCAGGGTCATACCGTCGGCGGCCTCGGAGAAGGGCTTGCAACGGCCGTCGACGGCCAGTGCCCGCTGCCGGCTGAAGGCGATGAACGGGTTCGGGTTGGTCATGACGGTGGCGCCGCCCGCCAGCGCGAGCGAGCTCTCCCCGTTGCGCAGGGACTGGCAGGCCAGGTGCAGGGCCACCAGTGAGGAGGAGCAGGCGGTGTCCACGGTGACGGCCGGGCCTTCGAGGCCGAAGAGGTAGGCGAGCCGGCCGGAGAGGACACTCGGGCTGGTGCCGGTGACGGCGTGCCCGGCGGACGCGTCGTCCATGCCGGTGCCGTACTCCTGGTAGGTGGAGCCGATGAAGGTGCCGGTGGCGCTGCCGTGCACGGCGGCAGGGTCGATGCCCGCCGATTCGAAGGCCTCCCAGGTGGTCTCCAGCAGCAGCCGCTGCTGGGGGTCCATGGAGAGGGCCTCGCGCGGGGAGATGCCGAAGAATCCGGCGTCGAACTCCCCCGCCTCGTGCAGGAAGCCGCCTCGGGTGGAGTACGTCTTGCCGCCCGCGTCGGGGTCGGCGTCGTACAGGTTCTCGTCCCAGCCACGGTTGACGGGGAACTCGGAGGTGGCGTCCACGCCGTCGGCGATCAGCTGCCAGAACTGCTGCGGGGAGCGGACCCCGCCGGGGAAGCGGCAGCTCATGCCGACGATGGCGACGGGTTCGTCGTACCGGCCGGCGACGGTGGCCCGCGGGGCCGCCTGGGCCTCGGCGGCGCCGAGGATCTCGCCGCGCAGGAAGGCGGCGAGGGCGACGGGCGTCGGGTGGTCGAAGGCCATGGTGCTGGGCAGCGTCAGGCCGGTTACGGTCGCCAGCCGCTTGCGCAGCTCGACGGCGGTCAGCGAGTCGAAGCCGGCGTCGCGGAAGGCGCGGGTGGGGGCGACGGACTCGGCGGAGGCGTGCCCGAGGACGGTGGCGGCCTCGCGGCGCACCAGGTCCACCAGCGTCCGGTCTCGCTCGGCGTCCGACAGCGCGCGGACCTTGCGTACGAACTCGGAGACGGCGGCCTCGGCCTTCGGCGCCGTCGCGAGTGCGCGCACCTCGGGCAGTTCGCCGAAGAGCCGGCTGGGCCGGGCCGCGGTGAAGACGGGGACGTACGTGGTCCAGTCGACGTCGGCGACGGTGACGTCGGTGTCCTGCTGGAGGATCGCCCGGCGCAGTTCGGCCAGGGCGGTGGCGGGTGCGAGGAAGCGCAGGCCCTGGCGGGCGAGGCTGTCGGAGACGGCCTCGTGGGTGGCCATGCCGGCTTCGGCCCAGGGGCCCCAGGCCACGGAGGTGGCAGTCAGGCCGCGGGCGCGGCGGTGCTCGGCGAGCGCGTCGAGGTAGGCGTTGGCGGCGGCGTAGGCGCTCTGCCCGGCGCTGCCCCAGATGCCGGCGACGGAGGAGAACAGGACGAAGAAGTCCAGGTCCTGGCCCTCGAGCAGGGCGTCGAGGTGGGCCGCGCCGAGCATCTTGGCGGCGGCGTAGGCCGCCACGTCGGCGAGCGGGGTGGCGGCGAGCGGCGAGGCCTGGCCGAGGCCGGCCGCGTGGACCACACCGGTCAGCGGGTGCTCGGCGGGTACGGAGGCCAGCAGGGCGGCGAGCGCGTCGCGGTCGGCGACGTCGCAGGCGGCGAGGGTGACCTCGGCGCCCAGCTGCCGTATCTCCTCGGCCAGTTCGGCGGCGCCCGGGGCGTCGGCGCCGCGCCGGCTGGTGAGGATCAGGTGCGCGGCGCCGTGCCGGGCGAGCCAGCGGGCGACCTCGGCGCCCAGCGCGCCGGTGCCTCCGGTGACGAGCACGGTGCCGGTGGCGGTGAAGGCGCCGTCCTTGGGGAGTTCGGCGGCGGGGCGGCGCACCAGGCGGCGGCCGTAGGCGGCGCTGCCGCGCAGGGCGAGCTGGTCCTCGGCGGCCTCGCCCGGGGTGGTGGCCAGCGCGCTGACGAGGCGCTGCACGGTGGGCGCGGTGAGGGTCTCGGGCAGATCGACCAGTCCGTGGAAGGCCTGCGGGCGCTCCAGGGCGGTGACCCGGCCCAGGCCCCAGGCGGCGGCCTGGACGGGCCGGATGACCGGGTCGGCGGCGCCGGTGGAGACAGCGCCGCGGGTGACCGTCCACAGCGGGGCGGTGCTGCCGGTGTCGTGCAGGGCCTGGGCCAGGACCACGCCAAGCGCGAGGCCTGAGGGCAGACCGGTGCCCTGGAGGTCGGTGCCGTCGGCGAGCGGGAGCAGGGACAGCAGGCCCTGGTGCTCCCCCGCCTCCGTGATCCGGGCGGCGAGTTCGGCGCGGTCCAGGCAGGCGTCGTCCAGGACGAGGCGGGTGAACCGGGCGCCGTGGCCGCGCAGGGCGTCCAGCAGCTCGGCGTCCTCGATCCCGTCAGTGGTCAGGACGAGCCAGGTGCCGTCCAGGACGGGGGCGGCACCCGAGCGGACCTGCTGCCACTGGATCCGGTGGCGAGCGGAGTCCAGCAGGGTCTGCTCGGCGTGGTGGCGCCGGTAGGTGGACAGGGCGGGCAGCAGGGCGGCGAGGCCGGCGTGCTGTTCGTCGCGCAGGCCGAGGATGCCGGCCGCACCGGCGGTGTCACCGCGTTCGACGGCGCCCCACAGGGCGGTGTCGGCGGGGTCCGCGGCGGCGACGGCCGCCGTGGCGGTGGTCCGCTCGGGCCAGTAGCGCTCGTGCTGGAAGGCGTACGTGGGCAGTTCGACCCGACGGGCGCCGGTCCTGGCGTGGTAGGCGGCCCAGTCCACAGCGATCCCGCGGACGTGGAGCCGGGCGAGGGCGGCGGTGACGCTCTGCTCCTCGGCACGGCCGGTGCGCAGCAGCGGGACGGATTCGGTGTCGTCCCCGAGGACGTCCTGGGCGAGGGCGGACAGTACGCCGTCCGGGCCGAGTTCGAGGAAGGCGGTGGCACCGGCGGCGCGGGCGGCGCACACTCCGTCGGCGAAGCGGACGGCACGGCGGACGTGCTCCACCCAGTAGCCGGCAGTGCACAGCTCCTCGGCGGTGGCAATCGCACCGGTCAGGTTGGACACCACGTCGAAGACCGGCGCGGTGTACGTCAGCTGCTCGGCGACGGCGCGGAAGGCGTCGAGCATGGGCTCCATACGGGCCGAGTGGAAGGCGTGGCTGACCCGCAGCCGCTTGGTCTTGCGGCCCTCTGCGGTGAACTGCTCCGCCAGCGCGAGGACTTCGGCCTCCTCGCCGGCGATGACCACGGCGCGGGGGCCGTTGACGGCGGCGACGGAGATCCCGTCGGTGAGCCGGGCAAGGACCTCCTCCTCGGTGGCCTGGAGGGAGACCATGGCGCCGCCCTCGGGCAGGGCCTGCATCAGGCGGGCCCGGGCGGCGACCAGGGTGCAGGCGTCGGCGAGGGTGAACACCCCGGCGCAGTGCGCGGCGGCGATCTCGCCGACGGAGTGGCCGAGCAGCGGGCCGGGGCGCACGCCGAGGGAGGTGATCAGCCGGAAGAGGGCGACCTCGACGGCGAACAGCGCGGGCTGGGCATAGCCGGTGCGGTCGAGCAGGGCGGCCTCAGGGCTGCCCTCGGCGGCGAACAGCACCTGGCGCAGCGGGACCTCGTACCCGTGGTCCAAGTACCCCAGGGCCTCGTTGAGGGCGGCGGCGAACACCGGGAAGCGGCCGTACAGCTCGCAGCCCATGCCGGCCCGCTGGGAGCCCTGTCCGGCGAAGAGGAAGCCGAGCCCGGCGGCGCCGGTCTCGCCTTCCCACAGCGCCGGGTCGGCCTCGCCACTGGCCAGCGCCCGCAGGGCGCGCAGCAGTTCGGTGCGCCCGCCGACGGCGACGGCGCGCTGTTCGAAGGCGGACCGGGTGGTGGCGAGGGAGAGCCCGATGGCGGCCGGGTCGAGCTCGGGGTGGGCCTCGGCGTACGCGCGCAGCCGGCCGGCCTGGTCGCGCAGCGCGGCCCGGGTCCTGCCCGAGACCGGCCAGGCGGTGACCTGGGTTTCCTCGTGCGCGGCGGGCGTGGGAAGGGCCGGCGCCTGCTCGATGACGACGTGGGCGTTGGTGCCGCTGATGCCGAAGGAGGAGACACCGGCGCGGCGCGGTCGGCCGGTCTCGGGCCAGGCCGTCTCCTCGGCCAGCAGTTCGACGGCTCCGTCCTGCCACTCGACGTGCCGGGAGGGCTCGGCGGCGTACAGGCTGCGCGGGGCCAGGCCGTGGCGCAGGGCCATGACCATCTTGATGACGCCGGCGACACCGGCGGCGGCCTGGGTGTGGCCGATGTTGGACTTGACCGAGCCGAGCAGCAGCGGCCGTTCGGCATCGCGGTCCTGGCCGTAGGTGGCGAGCAGGGCCTGGGCCTCGATGGGGTCGCCGAGGGTGGTGCCGGTGCCGTGTCCCTCGACGACGTCGACGTCCGCGGTGGTCAGGCCGGCGCCGGCCAGGGCCTGGCGGATGACGCGCTGCTGGGAGGGCCCGTTGGGGGCGGTGAGGCCGTTGGACGCGCCGTCCTGGTTGACGGCGGAGCCGCGGACCACGGCGAGGACGGTGTGTCCGTTGCGGCGGGCGTCGGAGAGCCGTTCCAGGACGAGGATGCCGACGCCTTCCGCCCAGCCGACGCCGTCGGCGCCGTCGGAGTAGGCCTTGCAGCGGCCGTCCGGGGACAGGCCGCGCTGGCGGGAGAACTCGATGAGGGAGGTCGGGGTGGACATGACGGTGACGCCGCCCGCGAGGGCGAGCGAGCACTCGCCGGCGCGCAGGGCCTGCATGGCCCAGTGCATGGCGACGAGCGAGGAGGAGCAGGCGGTGTCCACGGTGACGGCCGGGCCTTCGAGGCCGAGGGTGTAGGACACCCGGCCGGAGGCGATGGACGGCGAGGTGCCGCTGCCCTGGTGGCCTTCGAAGCGGCTGTCGGCGAGGGTGGCGGCGTAGTCGTTGTACATGACGCCCGCGAACACGCCGGTCTGGGAGCCGCGCAGCGAGAGCGGGTCGATGCCCGCGCGCTCGATCGCCTCCCAGGAGGCCTCCAGCAGCAGCCGCTGCTGGGCGTCGGTGGCCAGCGCCTCGCGCGGGCTCATGCCGAAGAAGCCGGGGTCGAACTCGGGGGCCTCGTGCAGGAATCCGCCGAAGCGGGTGTAGGCGGTGCCGGGGTGGTCCGGGTCCGGGTGGTAGAGCCCGTCGAGGTCCCAGCCGCGGTCGGTGGGCAGGCCGGAGATGGCGTCGGTGCCCTCGCGGACCAGCTGCCACAGGTCGTCGGGCGAGGCGACCCCGCCCGGGTAGCGGCAGCTCATGCCGACGATGACGATGGGGTCGTCCGAGGCCGCGGCGGTGCGCGGGGCGGTGGCCACGGCGGCGGCGCCCTGGTCCCCCATGAGTTCGTCGAGGAGGTGCGCGGCGAGCGCGGTGACCGTCGGGTAGTCGAAGATCACGGTGGCGGAGGTGCGCAGTCCGGTGGTGGTGCGCAGCCGGTTGCGCAGTTCGACGGCGGTGAGCGAGTCGAAGCCGAGGTCCTGGAACCGGCGTACCGGGTCCACGTCCTCGGGTCCGCCGTGCCGCAGTACGGCGGCGACCTGGGTGCGGACGAGGTCGACGACGGCCGCGGCGCGGTCCTGCTCGTCGAGGCGGGCGAGCCGCTGGACGAGTCCGGCGGCTGCCTCGGAGCCGGCGACGACGGAGCGCCGGGCGGGGCTGCGGACCAGTCCGCGCAGCAGCGGCGGTACGTCGCCCAGCGCGCGCAGGACCGGCAGGTCGAGCCGGGCGGGCAGCAGGACGGGCGCGTCCACGACGAGGGCCGCGTCGAACAGGGCGAGTCCGTCCTGCTCGGTCAGGGCGGGGGTGCCCCTGCGGGCGAGGCGCTCCAGGTCGGCCTCGGTCATCCCGCCGGTCATGCCGGCGGTGGGAGCCCATGGGCCCCAGCCGAGCGAGCGGGCGGGCAGTCCGGCGGCGCGCCGCAGCTGCGCGAGGGCGTCGACGAAGGCGTTCGCGGCGGCGTAGTTGCCCTGGCCGGGGGCGCCCGCGGTGCCGGAGAGGGAGGAGAACACCACGAAGGCGGAGAGGTCAGGGCAGAGTTCCGCGGTGGCCTGGTGCAGGTGCCAGACGGCGTCGGCCTTGGGCCGCAGGACGGCGCTGATCCGCTCGGGGGTGAGGGAGGTGAGGACGCCGTCGTCGAGGACCCCGGCCGTGTGCACCACGGCGGTGAGCGGGTGCGCTGCGGGGACGGTGGCGAGCAGCCGGGCGGCGGCGGCCGGGTCGGTGAGGTCGCAGGCTTCGATGGCGACCTGTGCGCCGAGCGTGCACAGCTCGTCGGCGAACTCGGCGGCGCCTTCGGTGGCGGGGCCGCGCCGGCTCGCCAGCAGCAGGTGGCGTACGCCGCGCTCGGTGACCAGGTGCCGGGCCAGGGCCCGGCCGAGGCCGCCGAGGCCGCCGGTGATCAGGACGGTGCCCTCGGGGTCGAGGACAGTCTCGGCCGGCTCGCGGCGGGCCCGGGCGAGCCGGGCGACCAGCACGGAGCCGTCCCGGACGGCCAGTTGCGGCTCGTCACTGGCCAGGGCCTGCGGGGGGACGGCGGCGGGCGCGTCGGGGTCGAGGTCGAGGAGGCCGAAGCGGCCGGGGTGCTCGGCCTGCGCGGAGCGTACGAGGCCCCAGACGGCGGCGGCCGGCAGGTCGGTGACGCCCTCGCCGTCGGCCGCGGCGACGGCGCCGCAGGTGACGAAGGTCAGCCGGGTCTCGGCGGTGGTGTCGTCGGCGAGCCAGTCCTGGATCTGCCGCAGGACGCGCGCGGTCAGGGCGTGCGCGGCGGCGGCCGGGTCCTCGGTGGGCGCGGCGACGGCGGGGGCGAGGACCACGGCGGGCGGCTCGGCGCCCTCGGTCCGCACGAGCGGGGTGCCGAGACCGTACGGGTCGTCGCCGAGGACCGCGACGGAGGCCGGGGCCGGCTGCGCGGTGGTGCCGCGCAGCCGGGTCCAGCGCAGCTCGAACAGGGCTTCGCGGACCAGCGCGGTGGCGGGGTTCAGCTCCATGTCCGGCAGGGCGCGCAGGACGAGCGAGCCGACGGTGGCGACCGGCCGGCCCTCGGTGTCGGCGACGGCCAGCGCGACGGCGTCGTCGCCGGCGAAGGAGAGCTTGACCCGGACGGCGGTGGCGCCGGTGGCGTGCAGGGTGACGTCCTGCCAGGCGAAGGGCAGTCCGCCGCGCCCGTGTTCGCCGAGGTCGAGGAAGGCGCAGGGGTGCAGGGCTGCATCGAGCAGGGCGGGGTGGATGCCGAACGCGTCGGCGGCGGTCCCGGCCCCGGTCCCGGTCTCGGGCAGCGCCACCTCGGCGTACACGTCGTCGCCGACCCGCCAGGCTGCCCGTACGCCCTGAAACAGCGGCCCGTACCCGAAGCCGGTCTCGGCCATCCGCCCGTAGAACCCGTCGAGGTCCAGCGGGCGGGCGTCGGCCGGGGGCCATGCCCCGGCCGCGAACTCGTCCCCGGCCGGGGCGTGCTGGTCCGTGGCGGCCAGTACACCCTGGGCGTGCTGCGTCCACGGCTGTTCGTCGGCGGCTCCCCCGTCCTGGCCGGCCTCGGGCCGGGAGTGGACGGTCAGGGTGCGGCGGCCGGTCTCGTCGGGGCTGCCGACCCACACCTGTACCTGTACGCCGCCCTGTTCGGGCAGGACCAGGGGCGCGGCGAGGGTGAGCTCCTCGACGCGGTCGCAGCCCACCTCGTCGCCGGCCCGGACGGCCAGCTCCAGGAAGCCGGTGCCGGGCAGCAGGACGGTGCCGCGTACGGCGTGCTGGGCCAGCCAGGGGTGGGACTGGACGGAGAGCCGGCCGGTGAGCAGCAGTCCGTCGGAGTTGGCGAGGGACACGGCGGCGGCGAGCAGCGGGTGGCGGGCGGCGCCCAGGCCGGCGCCGCGCACGTCCCCGGCGTGCCGGCCGAGCGCGGTGCGGGGCCAGAAGGCACGGTGTTCGAAGGCGTACGTGGGCAGGTCGACGGGGCGGGCCCCGGTGCCGGCGAACCAGCCGTCCCACTGGACGCGGATGCCTCGTACGTGCAGGGCGGCGACGGCCTCGGTGAGGGTGTCGGTCTCGGGGCGGCCGGGGCGCAGCAGCGGACTGGCGACCGGCTCCTCGGGACGGGCCTGCGCGAGGGCGGACAGCACGCCGTCGGGGCCGAGTTCGAGGAAGGCGCCGGCGCCGTGCCCGTTCAGCCAGTCGAGTGCGTCGGCGAAGCGGACGGTGTGGCGGGCGTGGTCGGCCCAGTAGTCGGGGGAAGCGAGCTGCGCGGCGGTGGCGGGAACGCCGGTGAGGGTGGAGATCACCGGGATGACCGGGGCCTGCGGGGTGAGTCCGGCGACGACGGCTCGGAACTCCGCGAGCATCGGCTCCATCAGGGGCGAGTGGAAGGCGTGCGAGACGCGCAGCGGCTTCGTCCTGCGGCCGATCGCGTCGAAGTGCGCGGCGACGGCGGCGGTTTCGTCGGTGGCGCCGGCCACGACGACGGCGTTCGGTCCGTTGACGGCGGCGACGGAGACTCCGTCGGTGAGCCGGGCGAGGACCTCCTCCTCGGTGGCCTGGACGGCGATCATGGCGCCGCCCTCGGGCAGGGCCTGCATCAGGCGGGCCCGGGCGGAGACCAGCGTGCAGGCGTCGGCGAGGGTGAACACCCCGGCGCAGTGCGCGGCGGCGATCTCGCCGATGGAGTGCCCGGTGAGGAAGTCCGGTGTGATCCCGAGGGATTCGACGAGCCGGAAGAGAGCGACCTCGAGGGCGAACAGGGCGGGCTGGGCGTAGCCGGTACGGTCGAGCAGGGCCGCCTCAGCACTCCCCTCGGCGGCGAACAGCACCTCGCGCAGCGGGACCTCGTACCCGTGGTCCAAGTACCCCAGGGCCTCATCGAGGGCGGCGGCGAACACCGAGTACCGGCTGTACAGTTCCTGCCCCATACCGGCCCGCTGGGATCCCTGCCCGGCGAAGAGGAAGCCGAGCTTCGTCCGCCCCTGGACGGCGCCCCGCAGAGCGGTGCCGTCCTCGCCCTCCGCGAGGGCGGTGAGCGCGGCCTTGGCCCCGGCACGGTCGGCGGCGGTGACCACGGCGCGGTGCTCGAGGCCGGCCCGGGTGGTGGCGAGGGAGTACGCGAGGTCGGTGTCGCGGTGCTGCGGGTCGGCGGCCAGGAACTCCAGCAGCCGTGCCGCCTGCCCGCGCAGGGCCTGCGGGGTGCGGCCGGACACCAGCCACGGCAGCGTGCCCGGCGCCACGGGCTCGGAGTCCTGCGGCGCGGGCTCGGAGGCCTCCTCCGGGGCCTGCTCGATGACGGCGTGCGCGTTCGTACCGCTGAGGCCGAAGGAGGAGACGCCGGCCCGGCGCGGTTCCTCGCGCTTCGGCCACGGGGTGGGTTCGGTGAGCAGGCGTACGGCGCCGGCCGACCAGTCCACGTGGGTGGACGGCTCGTCCACGTGCAGGGTCCTGGGCAGCAGCTCGTGCCGCAGGGCGAGCACCATCTTGATGACGCCGGCCACACCGGCGGCGGCCTGGGTGTGGCTGATGTTGGACTTCACGGAGCCGAGCAGCAGCGGCCGGTCCTCGGGGCGGCTCTGGCCGTAGGTGGCGAGCAGCGCCTGTGCCTCGACCGGGTCGCCGAGGGTGGTGCCCGTACCGTGGGCCTCGACCACGTCCACCTGGTCGGCGGAGAGCCGGGCGCCGCGCAGCGCCTGCTCGATGACCCGCTGCTGGGAGGGTCCGTTGGGGGCGGTCAGGCCGTTGCTCGCACCGTCCTGGTTGACGGCGGTGCCGCGTACGACGGCCAGCACCCGGTGCCCGTTGCGGCGGGCGTCCGCGAGCCGCTCCAGGACGAGCACGCCGACGCCCTCGGCCCAGCCGGTGCCGTTCGCGGAGTCGGCGAAGGAGCGGCAGAGGCCGTCCGCGGCCAGCCCGCCCTGCCGGGCGAACTCCACGAAGGTGGTGGGGCTGGACATGACGGTGACGCCCGCGGCGAGCGCGAGTTCGGATTCCCCGGAGCGCAGCGACTGCGCGGCCAGGTGGATGGCGACGAGGGAGGAGGAGCAGGCGGTGTCCACGGTGACGGCGGGGCCGACCGTGCCGAGGACGTAGGCCAGGCGGCCGGAGATGATGCTGGTCGCGTTGCCGGTCAGGACGAAGCCCTGCACGTCGTCGTCGGGCCCGGTGCGGTACTCCTGCGGCATCGCGCCGACGAACATGCCGGTGCGGGTGGAGCGCAGGGCGAGCGGGTCGATGCCGGCCCGCTCGAAGGCCTCCCAGGACGCCTCCAGCAGCACCCGCTGCTGCGGGTCCATGGACAGGGCCTCGCGGGGCGAGATGCCGAAGAAGGCGGGGTCGAAGTCGGCGGCGCCGCGGAGGAATCCGCCGCGGATGTCGGTGGGCCCGTCGGCGGGGTCGAGTTCCCAGCCGCGGTCGGCGGGCAGGCCGGTGATGCCGTCCCGTTCCTCCACGAGCATGTCCCACAGGTCTTCGGGGGAGGCCACCCCGCCGGGGTATCGGCAGCTCATGCCGACGATGGCGATCGGCTCGGTGGCCGCCGCCTCAAGCTCGTTCACCCGCTGCCGCGAGCGCTGCAGGTCTGCGCCGGCCCGCTTGAGGTAGTCCCGGAGTTTCTGCTCGTTGTCCATATCAACTCAACCCATCTGGAAGACCGGCGGACAGCAGGCGATCGGGCGCGGCGACGCGCGCATACCTGCAGACCAGCGGCAAGTCTCCGATCGCCCTCGCCAGGAAAATCCCTAGTCATGGACCACTCATGGACTAGGGGTTTGGAGAGCGGCGGGAGGGCAGGATCGGCGGCATGTCCGAAACCGTGGAGAACGGCTCCGCGCCCGACGAACTCGACCGGCTCGACGAAGAGCTCATCGCTCTGATGCTGCTGCGAGCGCGGCGGGCCCGCGCCCGGCAGCTGGACCAGCGGGCGTCCGGTCTGCCGATGTCACCACTCGCCCGGGAGAACGCGATGCTGCGGCTCTACGCGCAGCACCTCGGCCGCGAGGGCACCGCCATAGCCCTGGCCGTCCTCGCGCTGTCGCGCCGGCAATAACGTGTCCGCATACAAACGTCAGAAGGCTGTCAAGGACCCGTTCAGAATCTTGTCCACCTGTCCCGGATGCGCTGGGATGAGGTCATGAACAGCGGTCCGCGCCACAACGACCGGCCACCGAATCCGGTGCAGCCGACGGCGCCCGCTGTCCGCCCTGCCGACTGACACCGGCACCGGCACCGGCCGCGCGTCGTCACGTACGTGCCGTCGTTCCTCGAAGGGGCCGACCCAGGCCTCGTACGCGTCTCCGCCCCTACCCGCATGCGCTGAGCAGCCCGCACCCACCGTTCGCCGGGGGCGCCGGGCCCGTCCGCCATGCCCCGAGGAAGAATCATGATCAACCTGCCGTCCCACCGGCTCCCGTCCCTCACCGGCTGGTTCCCCGCCGGCGCCCCCGGCCCGTCCGCCCTCACCGAGCACGCCCTGACCACGGAGGCCGGCCGCTGGTGGGTGGACCGGGTCATCCAGCCGCGCGTGATCGCCGCCGAATGCGGGCACCACGTGCTCCTGCGCGGCGACCCGCAGGCCCTGACGCCGAAGAGCCTCGCGCGCTTCGCCGACCGCCACATCGAGGCTCCCGGCCGCTTCCTTCCGCTGATCAGGACCGCTTTTGACCAGGTCTCACCGCGGCAGCGGATGGTGCATGTCAGAAGCTCGGGCGCATCGTCCGCCCAGCCACCGCGGGGCGTCACGGTGCGCAGGCTCAACGCCGGGGACGCCCGCGCGCTCGCCACGCTTCCGCCGGCGATGAGCTGGGTCCACTGCACCTGGGGCGGCCCGGAAGCCCTCGCACGCTCCGGTTACGCCTGGGCCGCCTTCCACGGCAACCGCATCGTGGCGGTCGCCTGCACCTACTTCCTCGGCTCCGCCTACGAGGACATCGCCTGCGTCACCGTCCCCGACCCCCGCATCCAGTACCTCGCGCTCGACTGCGTGAACGCCCTGTGCTCGGACATCACCGCCCGGCGTCACACACCGAGTTGGACCTGTTCCACGGGCAACCGGCCAGGGCGCCTGCTCGCATGGACGGCGGGCTTCCGGCCCAAGATCGAATACACCCACTATGTCGTCGGCGCCCCGGCTGCGGAGGAACGAGTGGCGACGGGATAGCGTTACCGGAACTCGGCCAGTCGGCGGCGCAGCCCAAGCACGGTCAGCCCGGCCGCGAGCAGCAACGCACCGCCGGCCAGCGGGGCCTGCGTGGCCAGCGCCTCGCGGCCGTCCCGGACGGCGAGGTCGAAGTGCCGCTGGTTGATGGCGGTCACCTCGTCCAGGGCCTTCATCCATTCCCCGAAGTGGGCGTTGGAGGTGTCCGATGCCCAGCCGATGCAGAAGACCGTGGCCTCCTGAGTCTTCCCCTCGGCCACCAGTCGCCGGAAAGTCCGGTCGTCACGCTGGTAGACGGCGTACGCCTCGACCGTCTTCTCGGCAGCCGCCCGCTCCCCCGCGAAGGTGATGTTGTCCAGTTCACGCCGGTACTCGCCGGTGAACCGCTTGTCGTTGTGGTCCTTGCGGTACGCGGACCAGCTCTCGTCGAGCTTCGCGTCGTAGGTGTCGAGTCCGGCGCCCGCGATCCCGTACAGCTGGTGCGACTTGTCGAGGAAGGACTGCTCGTACGTCGTGCGGCGGCCGGGGTCCAGGAGGTAGCGGCTTTCGTCCGCGTTGGCGTCGTAGCCGATCGCCTTGGACCGTGACAGCGCGATGACGGAGTCGAAGGCGTCCCGGCGGGCGACCTTCATCCGGTCGTAGTTGACCGTGAGCAGTTGCGCGGCGCACACCACCGCGACTGCGGCGCAGAGGGTGGCGGCGATCAGTCCCGGGTTGAAGACGCGGTGGAAGCGACGGGCGAGGTGGACCTGGAGCAGGACGAGCGCGGCGATCAGCAGCCCACCGAGGACCGCTGCGGCGGTCCGCTGCAGGTCGAGCCCGCCCCGCGCCGCGTCGTATTGACGCTCGTAGACGGTGTTGTTCACGTCGACGAGCCTGCGGGCCTCCGGCAGCAGCCGGTCGCTGAGGAGGTCGGTCGCGGTGCGGTAGTCCTCGCGGGCGGCGTCCTTGCCACCGGGGCGGCTGTCGTTCTCCAACGCCCGCCCGATCATCTCCTGGTAGTGCGCGAAGTCGTCGGTGAGGCTCACGACGGTCGCCTCGGTGGCCGGATCGCCCTCCGAGGCGGCGGCGAGTGCGCGCAGCGAGCGGCTGATGGTTTCCTGGGCATCCCGGTAGAAGCCGTTGGCCTTCGCGTACGACTCTTCCAGTCGGCCCTTCCCGGTTCCTGAATCGCCGCTGGAGAGAAGGATGTTGGCGGTTTGTGCGTCCATGTCGTTGAGCGCCAGGTTCAGCTGGGTCGCGGAGAGGGTGCGGGGCGCATCGCGGCGGGTCGTGTCGTCCCAGATGGTGGTCGCCCCCGTGGCCGCGACCACGAGCAGGATCAACAGCCCGGCCGCGAGGAGCACGCATGCCGTGCGGGCGAGGCGCAGTCGGCCCGGCAAGGTGGTCCAGTAGCGGTCGGCGATCTTGCGGGCCGCTCCGGCGACGGCGTGGCGAGAGCGCCGAGGCTGCCGTCCTTGCGGTTCCTCCCCGTCCCGCGATCCGGGAACCAGCCAGCTCGGAACGTCGGGTACCGGGGTTTCGACAGCGGCTTCCGGGCCCCCCGCCCGCTGGCCGTGTTCGGTACCGGCGGTGATCGTCACTCGCCCTCCAGCTCGCACCGGGGCCGTCCGTACGACCCCGTATGCACGCCAGCATCTGGCTCAACTGTTCGACTCACCAAGTGCGTTGATGCCCTTCATACGCAGCGGGCACCGAATTGACGGGGCCTTGACGGCGACGCCCCGGCCGGCTTCGCCGCATCACGTCTCGAAGCGGTACCCCAAGCCGGAGACCGTGATCAGATGGCGCGGGTGCGACGGGTCCGCTTCCAGCCGGGCCAGCAGTTCGGGCATGCTGAAGGGCTTGGTGATGTAGTCATCGGCGCCCGCGTCCAGGGCCTGGACCTTCTCCCGGGAGCCATGGCGGGCGGAGACCACCAGGATGGGCACCTGCGACCACGCGCGCAGCTGCCTGATCACATCGATCCCGTCCATGTCGGGCAGCCCGAGGTCGTGACCGCCCCTGCACGCCTTGGCGACGTCCATACGGCAAGGGGCGCGACCTTGACGACCCCCATACGCCCGCCACGGGCCGGCGCGGCACAGCGGCCGTCAAGATGTCGTCGCCACGGCGTCAGCAGTCCGTCAGGGGTGCATGGCCGAAAACCCGACCCGTCCTAACGTCGCTCGCATGGGACGACGTGTCACTCGGTCCGCGACCGGCGCAGGAGCCGGGAACGCGGGGCCTCCTGAGCCGCTCGCACAGGACATCCACTGGGCCGGGGAGAGACGATCGGCCATCGGTGTCGCCGCCCTGCTCCTCACTGCCCTGTTCCTGCTGGACGCAGGCGCCGGCCGGCTCGACCTGACCCGCGGCGCCCTGTGGACCGGCCTGGCCGCCCTCGTCTTCGTGATCCTGCTGCCGCCCCGGGTCTCCACACGGCCAGGTCTGCTGAGCGTCCGCGGGTTGCTCGTGGAGCACAGCGTCCGCACCGACTCCCTCGTCTCGATCCGGTGGTCCGACGGAGTGTCTCAGCGGATGATCCTCCGGGACACGGAAGGAAGCCGGGTCGAGATCGACCCGGCCGTCCTCGTCCGCAATTCCGCCATGTGGCGGCGTCTCGACACGGACACCCGCACCTCCGTCCAGCGCGGCACCCTGCTGTGCGGCGAGACCGCCCTGCGCCGGCTGGCGGGACGCATCGACCGCGAGACGGCTCACTCGGTCTTCAAGGTGTCCGGTCTGGAGTGACCGGCTCCCGCCGGACCGGTACCAGCAGCCGGGCGAGTGTCCGTCCGTCGCCGGTCGGGGGCAGCAGGACGATGCTCAGCTCGGCTGCGATGGCCTCGTCCTCGTCCTCGTCCTCGTGGCGGCCGGGCGGCAGGTCCAGCCGGAGGTGGTAGTCGCATGACTCGCCGTCCGGAACCTCGATGGGGTACTCGCCGGTACCGGGGGCAACCTGATACCCGTGGCCGGTGAGATCTTCCACGGACGGTGTGACCTGCTTGACGAACCGCACCTGACCGCCTCCGGGCATCGCGATCCGCAGGGCGAGGTCACGGGCGAATGCCTGGCGGGTCCGGGCGATGAGCAAGGACAGCTCCCCTGCGAGGTTCGACGTGGGCTGCGAGGGATGCATGACGATGCCCGACGTGCCGGACAGTGCCGTGGTGATGGATCTGATCGGCGCCACCTCCCAGTTGTTGCCGATGCCGCGGGCGTGGCAGGTGAAGCGGCCGGCACACGAGGCGAGCACTGCTGAAAGCTCTTCGGGGCTCTCGGCCGTGGCTTTCAGGTCCATCAGGAGGATCGCGGTGCGCACTGCGTCGCCGTGCGCAGCCAACAGCCGGTCGGCGAGCCGCAGCCATCGGCCGAAGGCGGCGGTCCCGATCGGTTCCAGCCGGGCCAGCGCGGCGTGCGCCTCGGCCTTGGTCGCCGCGTTCGCCCGGACCAGGCGCATGGTGTCGGGGTAGAGCATCCGGGCATAGTCCGAGCCCGCCACGACGGCGAAGGAGACACCCTCGTCCAGGCCGTCGATGGCGGTGCCGACCGCAGCCTTGACGGCACGGAAGTCCGCTTCGGGAAGGTCCTCGGAGAGCCCGAGCAGGAACACCAGCGCGCGGGGCGCCGCGGCGGCAATTTCGCCCAGGGCTGCGCCCGCACCTGTCACCGTCACGATCGCATTGACCTCGGTCGCTTCCGGGGGGAGGAGTTCGTTGTAGAACGCCTCCACGGTGAAAGCGGATGCGGGAGGAACAGCTGGTGCCGGGCGGCCGGCGTACGCGTACCGGGGGTCCGGTCCGCCGGTATGCCGGGAACCCAGGTTCCTGAGCCGGTCGGCGACAGCCCCGGCGTAGGAGGGGCGGTCACCGGGACTCTTCGAGAGCAGAACCGAGATGAGCCGGTCGAGCTCGTCGGGGACGCCTGGCCGCAGAGAGGCCAAGCGCGGGGGCGGCGTGTGGATGTGATCCATCATCACGACCCGGAAGTCTCCGTGCGTCGTGAACGGCGGCTTCCCGGTGAGGAGGGCGAACAGGACGCAGCCGAGGGCGTACAGGTCGGCCCGTCCGTCGACCCGATGCCCCTGACACTGTTCGGGCGCCATGTAGTCGGGCGTCCCCATGAGGCTGCCCTCGCGGGTCAGACCGGAGTCCGCCTGGACGAACCCTGCGATCCCGAAATCGCACACCTTCACCCGGTCGCCGGCGACCACCATCAGGTTGGCGGGCTTGATGTCCCGATGGACGACGTCCGCTCGGTGCGCGTACGAGAGCGCGTCGGCGACTTGTGCGGCCAGGTCCACGGCCCGGTGCACGGGCAGCCCGGACGGCTGTTCCTGCAGCACCGCGCCCAGATTCCGCCCGTCGAGCAGCTCCATGACCAGGTGGAGCTGCCCGTCCTGCGCACCGGTGTCGAAGACGTGGGTGATCCCCGGATGCTGGAGCCGCGCCGTGACCTGGGCCTCGCGGTGGAACCGGTCCACCACGTGGCCGTCGGCCAGATGCGGGGGAAGGAACTTGATGGCGACCTTGCGATCCAGCCGGGGATCGTAGGCCCGCCACACCTCGCCCATCCCGCCGCGTCCGAGCAGATCCTCCAGCCGGTACCGGCCGCCGATGTACATCCCAACGACATTCATGGCCCCCGCATTCTACTGAGCGCCAGCGCCATGCGGACGGACGTCAGCCGAGCCCGGGGATCGTGGACACGAACAGGTCGATGACCTTGATGCCGACGAACGGCAGGACGAGCCCGCCCAGGCCGTAGACGGCAAGGTTGCGGCGCAGCAGGTCGTGGGCCGAGGCCGGCTTGTAGCGGACGCCGCGCAGGGCCAGCGGGATCAGCGCGATGATGATCAGCGCATTGAAGATGATCGCCGAGGTGATGGCGGACAACGGGCTGTGCAGGCCCATGACGTTGAGCGCTTCCAGGCCGGGGTAGGCCGAGGTGAACATGGCCGGAATGATCGCGAAGTACTTGGCGACATCGTTCGTGATCGAGAAGGTGGTCAGGGCCCCTCGGGTGATCAGGAGCTGCTTGCCGATCCCGACGATCTCGATGAGCTTGGTGGGGTTGGAGTCCAGGTCCACCATGTTCCCGGCCTCCTTGGCGGCCGAGGTACCGGTGTTCATCGCCACGCCGACATCTGCCTGCGCGAGCGCCGGGGCGTCGTTGGTGCCGTCACCGGTCATCGCGACCAGCCTGCCACCCGTCTGCTCCCGCCTGATGAGGGCGAGCTTGTCCTCGGGCGTGGCCTCGGCAAGGTATTCGTCGACTCCGGCCTCGGCGGCGATGGCCCGGGCCGTCAGCTCGTTGTCGCCCGTCACCATGACCGTGCGGATGCCCATGCGGCGCAGCTCGGCGAACCGCTCCCGGATGCCCTCCTTGACGACGTCCTTGAGGTGGATGATTCCGAGCACTCGGGGCCCGTCCCAGTCGTGGACCGCCACGAGCAGGGGGGTACCGCCGGACTCCGACACGGTGGCCGACCATACGGCGGCTTCCGGCGGTACGGTCCCGCCGCGCCGCGTCACCCACTCGGACACCTGGGCCACGGAGCCCTTGCGGATGGCGCAGCCGGCCCCGTTGGACCAGCTCAGGTTGATTCCGCTCATCCGGGTACGGGCGCTGAACGCCTGGAAGCGCGGGTTGCTCAGCTCCTCCTCGGCCACGGCCTGCAGCCCGTACTGCTGGGCCAGGGCGACGACGGACCGGCCCTCGGGGGTCTCGTCGGACAGCGAGGCCAGCTGGGCCGCGTCCGCGAGCTTGATGTGGTCGATTCCAGGGAGCGGGATGAAGGCGGCTGCCTCGCGGTTGCCGTGGGTGATGGTGCCGGTCTTGTCGAGGAGCAGGGTGTTCACGTCACCGGCGGCCTCGACCGCGCGCCCGCTCATCGCGACGACGTTGCGCTGGACGAGGCGGTCCATACCCGCGATGCCGATCGCGGAGAGCAGCGCACCGATGGTCGTGGGGATGAGAGTGACGAGGAGGGCCACGAGGACGGTGGTCGACTGGGCGGCGCCCGCGTAGTCGGCCATCGGCTGGAGCGTGACGACGACCAGGATGAAGATGACGGTGAGAGCGGCCAGCAGGATGTTGAGCGCTATCTCGTTCGGGGTCTTCTGCCGGGACGCGCCTTCGACCAGGGCGATCATGCGGTCCATGAAGCTGTGTCCCGGGCGGGAGCTGACGCGTACGACGATCGAGTCGGACAGCACGGTCGTACCGCCCGTGACCCCGCTGCGGTCGCCGCCGGCCTCTCGGATCACTGCCGCCGATTCGCCGGTGACAGCGGATTCGTCGACCGCCGCGACGCCGTCGATCACGTCGCCGTCGGCCGGGATCAGCTCACCTGCCTCCACCAGCACGACGTCCAGGGGCTGCAGCTCGCTCGGGGCGACGGCCTCCGACTCGGCGGCCCGCAGGTTCATGCCGTACGTCCAGTGCCGCAGCCGCAGCGCGACGGTGTCCGTACGCGCCTTGCGCAGCGAAGCGGCCTGGGCCCGGCCGCGCCCCTCGGCCACGGCCTCCGCGAAATTGGCGAAGATCACCGTCAGCCAGAGCCAGACGCTGATCACCCAGGTGAACACCGACGGGTGGATGAGCGCCGACAGCGTGGTGAGCACGGAGCCGACCGCGACCACGAACAGCACCGGTTTTCGGATCAGCTCACGGGGTTCGAGTTTGCGTAAGGCCTCACGGAAGGAGGCCGCCGGCCGTGTCGACTCCAGCAGGGACCCGCGGCCTGGGCGCCTTCTGGGCGGCCGGCCGACCGGAACCTGCGACGGGGACAGGGACGGGGACGGAACGGGAGGTACCTGCCGGGTGGCGGCGGGAGGCATGGCGAGACCTTCTGGTCGAATCAGCGCAACCGGAACGAGGGCGGTCAGGAACCTACCGGGCCTCGAGCCCTCAACTGCCTTACTCGACAGCCAATTTGTGCCCTCTTAACGGCAGGCACATCGAAGGCGTCAGGACCCGGTGAAGGAGGCGTCAAGGACGGCCGGTGAGGGCGGGGCAGCGTCAGAGATCCGTCAAGAGGCGCTCTCCCTGTTGCCCTGGCTCCACAAAGGGGCAGGCTTGATCTGGCCGGCACCTGCCCGGCCGGAACACACGAGGAGAGAACCCTGATGAACGCGGAGAACGTGGTCGGCCTGCTCATCGCCCTGGCGCTGCTCGGCTATCTCGTGGTCGCTCTGATCAGGCCCGAGAAGTTCTGAACGCCTCGCTTCGGCCGGCCGGCCTGTGACCAGGGCTGACCAGGACTGACCGCCCGAAAGTGGCATGACCCATAAGGGTGGCGTTAAGGGTTCCCGTGCGCCCGTATGGATCTCGTCAAAGTGTCTTAGCACCTGAGTGAAGGCACGGTTATCTCGTCATCGGCCGTCTGGCTGATTCATTTCCTTCCACTTCACTCAGGAGCTCACGATGGCCGATCTGGCCTTCGTCGTCACCACGATCGCGGTGTTCGCGCTGGTGGCACTCATCGCCCGAGGGGTGACCAAGCTGTGACCGCCGAGAACATCGTCGGCCTCGTGGTGGCTGTCTCCCTGCTGGGATACCTCGTCCTTGCCCTTGTGTACCCGGAGAGGTTCTGAGCCCTGATGAGTCCTGTTCTTTCCGGTGTGCTCCAGCTCCTCGCCCTCGTGGTGGTGCTGGCGCTCGTCTACCGCCCGCTGGGCGACTACATGGCCAAGGTCTACTCCTCGGAGAAGCACTACGCTCCCGAGAAGTGGATCTACAAGGCCATCGGTGCCAACCCGACCGCTGAGATGCGCTGGCCCGCGTACCTGCGTGCCGTCCTGGCCTTCTCCGCGGTGAGTGTCCTCTTCCTCTACGGCCTCCAGCGCCTGCAGGGCTCGCTGCCCGGCTCGCTGGGCTTTGCGGCCATCGACCCGGACCAGGCCTTCAACACGGCCGCGTCCTTCGTCGCCAACACCAACTGGCAGTCGTACTACGGCGAGCAGGCCATGGGCCACGTCGTGCAGACCGGCGGCCTGGCGGTGCAGAACTTCGTCTCGGCGGCGGTCGGCATGGCCGTCGCGGTCGCCCTCGTCCGGGGTTTCGCCCGCTCCCGCACCGGTGAGCTGGGCAACTTCTGGGCGGACCTGGTCCGCGGCACCGTCCGCATCCTGCTGCCCATGTC